>CACPCG010000012.1 GCA_902632305.1 uncultured Gammaproteobacteria bacterium | reverse complement strand
ACCCCCTGATATCCGATGTCCGCTATTTTTTTTAAATTGTTAATTGCTATATGATTATCAGCAAATAAAACACAAATAGGACGACAATGTTGCAAATTCAGTATTTCTAGTAAAGATTTATGATTATTTAGTTCCTCTTCATTAAAAAGTGCAATTTTCATATAATCGATACCAAACTTTTCAACATTTAAAGCGTTAGAAATCATAGATTCATTATTTGGATTGAAATCATTTCCCATAGTTACACTTATTTTATGATTTCGAAGAACATTCTTTATAGATAATATATTCTTAAGGCCAGCAAAACCCATAGGCTCGTCATCAATGTTTTTAATATCAACAATATCAATCCGTATATCTTTTATTAATTTTGCCTCGGAAGCATTTTTTATACTTGCTAAAAACCTAGGATTCATTGTTACTCTCAATAAACGTTCTTATTTTCTTTTGTATCCAATCCCATGCCTCCAGTTCATTTTTACCCGCTGTCTTTTCTATTCCAATCTTTAAATAATCGATTTCTTCAAGGATTTTCTCGATAGATATTCTTCCTAGTCTACTTGTCAATACTGATGCCTCAATTATAGAAAACTGAGCGCGATTAAATCCAAGAAACTCTCGATGAATTTCTTTATCAAGTATCCTGCAATTTATAACAGGTCTGATTTCGTCATCTTCAATGTCTTGTACTTCAACTAAGTAATGAGTGTTAGCTTGTGTGAGTCTTTTTAGACTTGAATTACTTAGCATAGTTAAAGGCCAATCTCTTTGTTCACCTGTGATAATGCCTGCAAAAACTTTTGCATCATCAATGAAATTGATTACAGCTTTAGAGTTCGAGTAAAGATTATCAAGTGTTTTTGATGGTTTAAATGGTTTTATGATAACTTCATTACTTCTTATGTTTATCCCCATTGGTGCGATATGACTATTATTATTAATGTCTATTGTCGTCACAATAACTTCATGTATTTTCATTTCTTTTTCTTGTATGTTGATCTTGTGTCTTTAAATTCTAATTTATCATCCGCAACTCTGTCAATTAAGCAACCCCAATCTAACTCTTCATCTTGTTCATATTTTTTATCTAACTGATATGCGATTTGTGCTCTTGCTAATTCAATACCCAAATAATAAGCATGACCTATATCGTCTTCAACATTGATAAAATCAAAGAAGTCATATGGATCAACAGCAGTCATTTTGCCATTTTTATTAAATAGATTTACTCCTTTATCTGATAATAGAATTCTGTAATTTTTATCTTTGACATTCTTAAATAGATCCTCTATTTCACTTTCTTCTGTAGAATTTTTCTCAGCACCATGTGTCGACAATAAACCATCATTAATATGTTTGGGAGTTATATTATTTACTGAAGCTGCATGCATTATTCTTCTGGCCAAATCTGTCTCTTTGATTACTGTTTTGCAATGATTACTCACTTGTGTTGTGAGTACATGATTAATCTTTAATTCCGAAATTATCCCTAAGAGGATTGCAGTAATTCCTGTAGTGTCTGCATGTGTTAGTTCTGTGATATTGCCAATTCCCATCATTATGTGTATTTCAGGATATCTATGCCTTAAAGAGTGATATCTAATCAATGAGTTCATGAATCCATGATTAATTGGATCTAGGATTGGATCTGCAATGAAATTCCTATTTCTTTTCTTACATTCTTCAATACACCAATAGAGGCTCTCAATGTCATCAGATGAATTCGGAATAAGAATAGGGATGGATTTTATATCGTCAATAATATCAAAATTATCTTTTTTTAGACTAAGTATATAATCTACACCAGCTTGCGAGGCTGTTATGATTTCTTCCTTATTGTGAGAATCCACACTTAAATAAAAATTTTCTTTCTTAAGTTCCTTTATGCATTCTGTAAGATGCGGGAATGGATGATTCGGCATGCATCCCAAATCAATAACTTCTGCTCCATCATCTCTTAGGGCATTTGCTTTTTCTAAGATTTGTGGAATAGTTAAAAAAGGAGCGTCTGTAATTTCTGCAAAAATATGAACTTCATAATTTGTTAAATCATATTTTAGTGCTTCTCCGCCAAACATAACCGGTAAATCCTTCAACTCTTCAGGTCCTCGTTCGACTTCGACACCTAATTCTTTTTCTAACTTACTGATATCACCTCTGGCTTTTCCAGGTAGGATTATTTTTTGATATCCTCCAACTGAACCAATTTTTTTGAGTATCAAATCTGTTGTCAATAATGCAGCTACATTTATGTTGATACATTTAATATCATATGAAAAATCAAGATTATCCATATTTTCAAGAACTTTTCTAAGATTATTCTCTGCTAGCTTTCCGGTAATAAATAGATAATGTTTTTTAGTCATTTAAATTTCTTTAGTGCTTTTTTTAAATTCTTAACATTATCTACAACGTCGACATTTTTAAACGTTTTAAGTTTATTAAAATTATCTAGTTCTATTTCCCTTGGATATAATGTGACTAATTTCTTTGGTGCTTGTGTAATCACTGTTGGCTCTGTATCACATGCAAAGACTATAGAATGTATTCTACATTTTCCTGCTTGGGCGAACATGTTCGAAATTAAATTATCAGAAATTCCATACGCCATTTGAGCAATTGTATTCGACGTTGCAGGAGAAACAACTAAGCATTTATATACTCCTTCATATAACATGCTGACTGGTGCTGAACTTGCTGTTACGTCCCTGAATATTTTAATACCATTTTTTTTATATGAGTTAAGGTCATAGTCATACCATTTTAAAACTTCCTCTCCGGCTTTACTTAAATATAAATCAACATTATTCATTTCCTCTACAATTTCCATGGATTCCTTTAGATAATGACCTGATCCAGTTATTCCCCAGGCTATTCTTTGTTCATTATTTATCATGTTTAATCTTTTCTAATATTCTATTTTTATATTTTAACAATTCTTCTTCATTATTTATATTAATAAACATTTCTGGCAAATCAGAAAAGTCAATAATCTGAAAATTTTCTTGAGTATACCATTTATCTATTTTTCTCTCTCCATCATTTAGGAATTTTTCTAAATTAGTTTTACATGACTTATGAATCAAAGCGTACACAGGTTGTAGTCTTGAGTTTGAAAATGCACAATTAATTTTTGAGCCACAATTTCTGAGCATTCGATCAAAGTATTCATCACAAATTAATGGACCGTCGCATGGCAGTGTAAGTAAATATTTTGTCTTCATTTGACATAATCCTGAGTATATACCAGATAACGGAC
>CACPCG010000011.1 GCA_902632305.1 uncultured Gammaproteobacteria bacterium | reverse complement strand
TTTAAGTATCTTCGGTTTAAATATGTAAAAAGAGCCATTCTCAGAATATTGTTTCTCTCTATCTTGCCTTCTCTGCCTCTCTCTATAATTAAAGTTAGTACTTTCTAGTTTACCTTCAGTATTTTTCCACAAACACAAATCTTTAACATCTGTTGCAGAAAAGAGAGAATCATAATCATTTACAATAAAATGATTTATTGCATTATCTATGTCGTCAGGGGATCGTAGTGGTGATGTACATTGAAGGAAAACCACTAAGTCAACTTCTATTTTTTTTTCTATATTATCTAACGCATGTAATAGTGCTTCTTCACTTGACGATGTATCCGTTGCTAGT
The DNA here is from genome assembly GCA_902632305.1 of uncultured Gammaproteobacteria bacterium. Lineage (GTDB taxonomy): Bacteria > Pseudomonadota > Gammaproteobacteria. The sequence continues at coordinate 3,077 of CACPCG010000011.1, read as the reverse complement.
TCTAATGGACGTTGTATAGTATGTGCATTGTATTCTTGAGCAATATTTAAAATCTCAGTACTATCTGATGATACAAAAACATTGTCTCCGATAAACTTACTCATTTTAGATTGATTAATTGTCCAATAAAGAAGTGGTTTGCCACAAAAATCTATTATATTTTTATTTGGAATGCCTTTACTGTTACCTCTAGCAGGGATGATTGCAATAATATTCATTACAGCTTTTTGTCCAGAAAGTTTAAAGATTTCCAAAATCCTTCTCCATTATTTGTGTGTCCTTGCCAAACCTCTGGTATGAAAGTAATTTTTTCTTTATGATTTTTTACGATTCTACAAAGTTTTTCAAAGTCTATGGTACCACAGCCAATTTGTAGACCTTCTCCAGATGTTTCGATACCATCAGAGATATGATAATGAGTTGTTACGTCTCTAAGATCTTCTATATAAGAGTAAAAATCCCAATTGAATGTATTACATGCAAGGTATGAATGTGAAACATCATTGCAAATTCTCATTTTCATTTTCTTGCAAAATTTTTTTATTTCATTTCTATCCATAAATAGATTTTGGTATCTTTGGCCTCCAAAATGCCATGGGTATGGCGCCATCGTTTGCGGAATTATCTCAATTTCCGACGAATTGATTATTTTAAGAGAGCGTATGAGATTATCATAATACTTTTTCTTAATATTTTTATCTATGAATCTATCTCTGCTAAATCCCCCACAATTAACTATAATCTTTGGTTTAGATGAATTTGGGAAAAATTCTTTCAAATTTATCGTGTGCTCGATAAGTTTTTGCATGTACTGGATTGATTTTTTTCGGTATTGAGTGTCAGTCGTACACAAGTCAAGTAGATGGTCATTTTTAAACAACTCTGGTGCATGTACAAGGAAATCACAATTATATTTCCTTTTTAAGAATTTATTAGGTTTATGTTCTAAATCATTGAAGCTCATATGAAATTCAACAAAATTAGGCGAAGAAATTTCTAATAATTTTGAAATATCATGATATCTTACAGGTATACCCCAATAATTAGTAAATTGATATTCACTCTTTGGTTTAATAATTGTACCTAAATCAGACATAAATAAAGGATTTCCTTTTTTAAGATCTTTATTTACTCTCTTGCCTATTAGGTTGTCAATCATGTATGGTTGCAAACCTTGGCCTGGACTTTTAAATTCCACCATATTTTTTGAAATTTTTTGATTTTTTTTAAGATCTCTTGTCAGATAAATGCTTTTAGAGAGATTCTCTCTATTTATCAATTCACCTTGTGTGATATGACGATCAGCACAATTACCAATCCCAGCCTCTATTTCTCTTAAACCCTGTACCAGAGTGTTAAATTCTTCTTGTTCTAGGCTTGCGGCGTGATCTGGTCCCTCCATATCCTTATCAAGAGTAATATGTCTCTCGATGATTCTTGCCCCAAATCCAACTGATGCAAGTGTTGCAGAAATCCCTCTTTCATGTCCAGAGTAACCTACTAATTTATTAAATTTTTTTAAGCGTGTTATGTAAGATAGATTTAAATCTTTAAACGGTGCTGGATATGTTGAATTGCAATGTAATAATGCAAAGTCGAGTGTCTTATCGTATTTTTTGAGTAGCTTTACTGTTGCATTAATTTCTTTTTGTGTACTCATACCTGTCGACAAAATTAATGGTTTACCTTTTTTACATAAATGCTCGATAAGGTCATGATTTGTCATATCTGCTGATGCGACTTTGAATGCTGACACTTTAATTTTATCAAGAAGATCTGACGATTTTTTATCCCAAGGAGTACACAGAAATAGAATACTTTTTTTCTTACAATAAGATTGTATTTTCTTAATTTGATTAAATGTAAGATTAAATCTTTTCAATAATCCTATTGTATATTGAGCACCTAAATCTGCAGTTGTTAATTTAAGCGCATCTTTTGAGTATGTTTCATTTAGACATCTAAATTGGAATTTAACACAGTCCGCCCCTGATGACTTTGCTTGATCTATTAATTTAAATGCTTTATTCATACTTCCGTTATGATTAACACCTATCTCTGCAATTACAAATATTTCACGTTCAGTTAATACTCTGTTTCCTATTTTTAAACTTTTTTCTTTGTTATCCATTGCCTTAAGCCTGTATCATCAAACGTAATTGATTCTATTTTAAATCCTCTAGATTCAAGAGACTGTATTAATGGCATTTTTTTAAATGTAGGAACATAAAATAAATAGTAGCCACCAGACCCAGCTCCTAACAATTTTCCACCAAGCGCGCCATTCTGTATAGCATAATCATAAATCTCGTCTAAATAATTATTTGTGATTTTTGGAGAAAACTTCTTTTTGGTTTCCCAAGCTTTTCCAAGAAGTTCACCAAAATTATCAATTTGCCCTTTTAAGAGTTTAGATTTCATTTCATGAGCTATATCTTTCGCAGTCTCTGCATATTCTTTCTGTGATTTGTTTTTCATTAATAGTTTCTGTTCATCATGTATATCGCCTGAGTTATGATTAATTCCTGTGTAGCAGAGTATTAGAGAGTCTTCCAATTCATTAATAATATCTGAACTTATTCTCAGTGGATTAACGATATTCTCTCTATCTTTAAGTTCTATAAAATTAAACCCACCAAATACAGTAGCATATTGATCTTGCCATCCACCTGATAATTTCATAACAACACGCTCTGCATGGAATGCAAGTTCAGCTATTTCATAGTCGCTAAATTTATTCTCTTTATATGAATTAAATGCACCAATGATCGCGCTAAGAAGTACAGCAGACCCTCCTAAACCAGATCCTGGAGGAACATCACTATATGTGCTTAATGTAAATCCAAAAGTAGGTTTCAAGATTTGAATAACTGATTTAATCAAATCTAAATCACCATTTAAATTAATTTCAGTAATATTTTTAAATTCTAATGATTTATTCAAATCAAAAGAATTAATAATAATTTTCTTATCATCTCTTTTTTCTAAAACAGCATGTGTAAATTTATTAATAGTTGCATTAAGAACAGCTCCTCCTTCCTCATAAAAATATGTAGTAAGATCTGTACCGCCGCCAG
>CACPCG010000010.1 GCA_902632305.1 uncultured Gammaproteobacteria bacterium | reverse complement strand
TAAAGTATCAATTTTTGATTCATCTCTAATGTTTGGAGATATGGTCTTTGAGATGACACGGTCATTTAATGGCGTGCATTTTAAATTGGAAGAGCATATTGATAGGCTTTTTATGGGACTAAAAATACTCAGAATAGATATACCAGAAAGCAAAGAAGATGTTTACAACTTATGTCTAAAAACAGCTGAATTAAATCAACCTGCATTTGATGATGATGACGAACATAGACTTATGATAGATGTCTCAAGAGGAGTGCTTGGTATATACGAGGGTATTGATGGTATACATCAAGGCTACAACCTCATCATTGCCGATTTCCCACTTAAATGGACTGTAAAAGGAATGGCAAAGCTCTATCAATCAGGTATCAATAATGTAATAACAAATCAAAAAGTCATTCCGTCTTATCTTATGGATCCAAAAATCAAAAACAGAAGTAGACTTTTCTATCTGATGGCAAATATTGAAGCATCTTTGTTTAAAGGTGAGAATAATTGGCCTTTAATGTTAGATACTGATGGCTATATTGCAGAGGGGAGTGGGGACAACTTTTTTATTATAAAAGATGGCGTTGTGATATCGCCAGAAGGAAGAAATATGTTACGTGGAATAAGTCGTGATTATGTCATGAATGTTTTATGCAAAGAATTGGGTCTAGAGGTTATAGAAAAAAATATCGAACCTTTTGATGTTTATGAGGCAGATGAAGCGTTTATTTGTGCTACCCCATTCTGCATGCTTCCTGTTACATCATTAAACTCTCTTCAAATCGGATCTGGAAAACCGGGAAAGATATTTTGTGCTTTAATAGATCAATGGTCAAAAAATACAAAAGTCGACATCATAAAACAAATAGAATCTTGGAATAAAATCAGCAAGATACAAGAAGGTAAAGTTACACCATATAAATTTAAATGAAAGATCTTGATCAGATAGTAAGGACGCTTAAAAAGGATAATTTTGTTGTAATAAAAAACTTCTTCTCGAGAGAAGTATTATCTAAAATTAAAAGCGAGATTAAAAAACTCGAAAAAATTAAAATGAATAGAAGAGATAAGCATTATATTAATTCTAATAATAAACCTTTTCTAAGCAGCATGCATAATATTCATCTATATTCAAAGTATTATAAACTTCTCATTCTCAAAAGTGAGTTAAGAGAAATAGTTAATCTAAGATATGGTTCAACCAGCAAAAGAATATTTAATTCATCACTCTTTGCTAAACCAAAAAATGTAGGTTTATCTACAAAACTGCATCAAGATAATGCGTTCTTTAATTTAAATAATGCAGAAGCTTTAACTTGTTGGGTGGCCTTAGATCATTCAGATAAAAAAAATGGCGGACTTTTCTATTATAGAGGTTCATCTAAATTAGGTTTGTTCAATCATATTCCAGAGGGCAATCTCGGGGCATCAATGACAATTCATCAAAATCAGAGATTTAAAAATAAAATAAAAGGATATAAAAAAGTTTTTATTGATGTCAAACCTGGTGACTGTGTGATACATGATGCACTAGTCGTTCATGGTAGTGAATCAAATAAATCATTAAAAAACAGGAGAGCTTTTAATTTCTCAATAGCTAGTCAAGATCAAGTTAACAAAACAAAGCTCAAAAAATATAAAGATAAACTAAAAAAGTTTTTGAATAGAAAAAAATAGTGAATTTATCCTCTTTTTTTAAAGATAAAAATGTTGTAATAACTGGACATACCGGTTTTAAAGGATCGTGGTTATCTCAGATTCTTAAACAACTAGGTGCTAATATTTACGCTTTTTCATTAGATATTCCAACAAATCCAGCTCATTATGAGCTTTTAGGGGTAAAGTTTAGTAGGGATGAAAGGATAGACTTAGCAGATAACTCGAAGGTATCAAATTTCATTCTTGAATCACAACCTGATTTCGTTTTTCATCTGGCTGCTCAGCCATTGGTACTAGAATCTTACAAAGATGAATATCGCACTTACCTATCAAATTCATTTGGAACCATGAATATACTTGAGTCACTGAAACAATATAATCAAGACTGTATCGCCATCATAATAACTAGTGATAAGTGTTATGAAAATACTGATAAAGAGGTATCTTATAAGGAATCAGACCGACTTGGAGGAAAAGATCCTTATAGTACATCTAAGGCATGTGCGGAATTAATAACACGTGGTTACTCAAACTCATTTTTTTGTTCAGAGAAATCAAATATAAGAGTTGCAACAACAAGAGCTGGAAATGTTATTGGGGGAGGGGACTGGGCGAAAAACAGAATTGTGCCTGATTGTTTTAAATCGTGGTCAATTGATGAGGTAGTGAAAATAAGAAGTCCAGAAGCCACAAGACCTTGGCAACATGTGCTAGACCCAATTAATGGCTATTTAAATTTAGCATGCAAGATGACTGAGGATATTAACTTAAATGGAGAATCCTTTAACTTTGGTCCAGAGAGTTCTTATAGCGTAGCTGAATTGGTTAAAAAATTATCTGATAATTTTACTAACTCAGAATGGGTAATTGAGAAATTAACAGACTCGCCATATGAAGCAAAACTACTCAGTCTTGATTGCACAAAATCATCTGACTTATTAAATTTTTCTCAAAAATTAGATTTTGATAAGATGACGCAATGGACGAGTAACTGGTATGAAAGTTATTACAAAAATAATGAACAAAATCTTACAATTAAGCAAATTGAAGATTATCTTAACCTCAATGATAAATAATATAATAATTACTAAGTTATCAATCCATAAATCAGAAAAAGGAGATCTACTTCATGGGCTTAGATATTCTGATTATGGTTTTCAAGGATTTGAGGAAATTTATTTTTCTAGAATTTCAGAAAATACAATCAAAGGATGGAAGATGCATACCGAAATGACTTTAAATCTTATAGTACCCATCGGCAGAGTTAGGTTCAACTTTATAGAATCTGATGATAAATTGAAACAGATTAATAAAAGATTAGAGATTGATGTCCACATTGATAATTATGTACGCATAACAGTTCCACCGAGAATTATATTTGCCTTTAAAGGAATTGGTTCTGGTGTAAATATGATTACTAATGTCGCAAATTTAATACATAGAGATGATGAGACTCAGAATATCCCATTAGAGAGATTCGAATTTAAATGATAAAAACTATAATTCTTGCTGGTGGATATGGAACTCGACTAGGAGATGTTACCGATACAATTCCAAAACCAATGGTAGAAATCGGAGGTATACCTATTATCGTTCATATTATGAATCATTATGCACATTATGGTCATAACGAATTCTATATTGCACTTGGTTACAAAGCTGACTATATAAAAAAATATTTTGATAATTTTAATTCAAAATGGGATATAAAGCTTATAGATACTGGAGTAGATACTCAGACGGGTGGTAGATATAAAATTATTTCTAAGGAAATTGGTAATGAGAGAGCATTTTTAACATATGGTGACGGTTTATCTGATATTAACATTAATAAACTATTAGATTTTCATATTTCGAACAAAAAAATTATAACAGTTTCAGCAGTTCATCCTAGCGCAAGATTTGGCGAGCTTCATCTTGAAGGAGATAGAGTGATTTCCTTTAAGGAAAAGCCACAACTGCAAAGTGGCTGGATTAACGGTGGTTTTTTTGTCATAGAGCCCGAGTTCTACAATTTCATTAATAAGCAGGATGTAATGCTTGAGCGCGAGCCATTAGAAGCAGCTGCGATGAAATCAGAATTATATGCTTTTAAACATGAAGGCTTTTGGCAATGTATGGATACGAGAAGAGATCATCATCTTTTAGAGACACTATGGCAATCTAATGATGCTCCATGGAAATTCTAATTACGTAAGATAGAATGTTCAAGAAGTTAAAAAAGTTTAACTTTAAATTTAAATTTAAGTTACCTTATCAAAAAGATATA
>CACPCG010000009.1 GCA_902632305.1 uncultured Gammaproteobacteria bacterium | reverse complement strand
TGATTTATAATGATTTATTTCTTTCGAACAAATTTTGCAGCTATTATTAAATAAAACTTTAATCATTTTGTATTTTTAGAAATGAAATCTTCTGCTTTTCCTATTATTAAATCTTTTTTTTGTTTTTTCATTTTATCAAACAGGCTTACCATCATATTCAGCCTAGGATTCGTCTTAAAGAAATTCCGATTTTTATCAATAAATCTCCAGTACAAGCCATCCATAATGTCACACCACGCTCCTTTCTTAAAGTCCATCATTTTAAGAATATAGTTTGACCCACAAATATATGGTTTAGTAGCCATGATGCCACCATCTGCAAATAATCCCATACTATATACATTTGGAGTCATTACCCAGTCAGAGGAGTCGATATAAAGCTCCATGAACCATTTGTAAGCATATTTAGGATGAATTTCACATAAATTCATCAAATTCACCTGTATCATTAACCTTTCAATATGATGAGAGTAAGCATATTTTATTGTACTGTTAATGGTATAGTCTAATGGGTCAAGACCTGTAGTTCCCTCATACCATGCGTTAGTAAATTTTCTTTTGTGATTAAAAAAATTACTTTTCTCCATATTAATGCTCTCAGCTTGATATAAACATCTTATAAATTCTCGCCAACCAATTATTTGTCTTATAAAGCCTTCATAAGAGTTGATAGGGACGTTCTTTAACTGTTTGATTTTCTTTAAAATATCGTATGGAGTAATCAATCCTAAATTAAGCGAAGAACTCAGATTCGAATGAAACCATAAAATAGATCTAGCATCAACAGAATCCTCATAATCTCCAAAGTTTTTGAATCGATTATGAATGAAATCATCTAAGTTTTTCAGAGCTTGAGTTCGCGTAGTGGGGTGGTTAAAGGTGTCGACTTTCCCGTAATGTTTCGAAAATGTTTTATCGACAAGTTTTATTGCATCAAGAGTGTTTCTGGTTTTAGCAAACTTGAGAATCGGAGGAGGGGATACGCTCTTAGGAATCTTCTTTCTATTTTCACCATCAAACGTCCATTTTCCGCCCTTGGGCTTATTATTTTCTAATAGTATGCCCAAATTTTTCCGCTGATTTATATAAAAATCAGTCATTTTATATTTAGGTCGCTTCCTTTCAGGACACATTTCTTGGAAATTTTCTTTATCTGTCAGAAACATAGGGGTTTTGAGAATCGATACCTTTTCAACATATGTTTTAATTTTATCAATATTCTTCTCAAACCATTTATCCTCGATAGAGAATATTGTTATATGGTTAATCTTCTTTTTCTTGATAAATTTAGTTAGAGAATCTACATAAGATATTGTTTCTGATGGTTTTAATTTTTCATAATGTACTTTAATATTATTATTCTCTAACGTGTCCCTATAAGATCTCATTGCTGAGAGGAAGAGTATTATTTTATGTTTATGATGACGTTCGTATGTACATAAGCCCATATCCTCACGCATGAACACACTCTTTATTTTGTGCTTTTTTAAATATTCGATAGGAAATAGTTGATTTCCCAAGCATATGTGAAGTGTTTTATCTGTCATTATGACCTTATTATTTCTTGATGATTAATCTTCCCGTGTAATCAATTCTGTTTAACAATGGAGCTTGTTTGGTTTTTTTAAAATAATCATCGACTGCTTTTCTTGCGCCCTCAAAATGTCCATAATCGTCAATAATTAATACCCCACCTTGAGATATCAAGGGATACAACATATCGAGTTCTATCTTTGTAGACTCATACCAATCAGTGTCCAACCTTAATAAGGCTATGCGTTGAGGCTTATATTCTAATAATGTTTCTTCAACCTTACCGATTATAAACTTAACTTTATCAATAGGATAACCAGTGCTTGCAATATTTTTCTTAACTTCATCAATTGGAGCGTATGCCCACATATTGTACTTATCTGTATTCTTCTGGATACCAGTTAATAGGTCTTTACCTTTTATGCCTGTTTCAACTTCAACATCATCCTCTGTAGGTTCTGTCATACCGTCAAATGTATCGTACATCCAGATCTCTCTGTCTACATCACCCAATTTATTAAGTTTATTAGCCATTAGCATGCATGACCCACCTTTCCATACGCCACACTCAACAAAATCGCCTATTATTTCATTCTTCACTATATATTCGACAGAATTAAGTAGGGCGCTAGCTCTTTCTATACTTGTTGCAGTGTATTGCTCTACGTCTTTGAAGTCATCTATGCTTTCTTTTGGAATATCTATCGGATAGACATTTGAGTCAATTCTGCTAATACGATAACCAAATTTTTCGAGGATTCCTTTAATTAACTTTTTAATCATTTTGAGTGTTAGGGTAGTATTTTTATGTATAAGTTCGTATAATGTATATTATGTCAATTATTATAGTTAGGTTTAAACAAAACTTGATTATTTAGCTTATAACTTCCAATTAGATATTGGCCTTCTTCGGACACAATCCAATTATAAAACAGATTTGAGGCACTATGGTTAATATTCTTGCAGTATTCAGGGTTTATCTTAACTATACCGTACTGGTTTTTCATGATTTCGTCATTTGCATAAAGAATCGAGTGATTTTGTTTATTTTCAAATTTTAGCCATGTAGCTCTATCAGTATATGTATATGCGTTTAGCCCTACAGCAATATTCAGGGTTGCGCCCATCCCTTGTCCTGATTCTAGGTACCATTTATCAACATATGCATTAGGTAGAGAGGAAATAGCGTTATTCCAGATTTTCAACTCGGATAAATGAGTGCCGCTCTCATCGCCTCTAGAAACAAATATTGATTGAGAATTCTTAATTTTATCAAACACTTCTGTGACTTTATTAGAATTTTTAATATTAGTAGGATCCTTCATTGGGCCAACAACAACAAAATCATTGTACATTAAGTCGGATCGTGACGAACCATATCCTTTTTTAACAAAAGCCTCTTCAATGGTTTTTGCATGAGTAATTAAAATATCCCCATTACATTGCTTTGCATTATTAATTGCATGTCCAGTGCCTGTAGCTATAACACTGACCTCAATATCAAATTTTTCCTCAAAGTATGGAATTATGTAGTCATATAAGCCTGAGTCTCTTGTAGATGTAGTGCTCAATACTTTTAATTGAGTATCTGCTGATAGATTTACACTGAAAAAGAGATAAATTAGTAAAAATTTCTTCACACGACACGACCTGTCTCAAGACTTATAATATCATTGGTAAAATACAATGCTTCGTCTCTAGAATGAGTTATTAGTATAATTTTTCTGGTTTTTGATAAATCACTCAATAAATCTTTCACGTAGGAATAATAATATTGATCAAGATTATTAAAAGGCTCATCCAAGAAAAAAATACTTGAGTCAATCAAAAATACTCTTATTAATGATATGAGTTGTTTTTGACCAGTTGAGAGTTTTTTAATGTGCGTATCATGATAGTTGGTCAAGTTAAATTCATTTAGATAATCTTTGATTTTTTGTTCAGACATGTCTTTGTCATTTTTTTTTGTACAAGCCAAAGCATGTAATAAATTTTCAGATACTGATCTATCAAGGAATATATGTTGTTGAAATAAAAATGAAACTATATCAGGTTTTTTATTTTTTCCAAAATCTATATCTCCGCTAGTAGGCCTATAGATTCCTGCTAACAGCTTCAATAGAGTAGTCTTCCCTGCCCCATTTTTACCCATTATTACTGTTGGCTGACCTTGATTAATATTTATTGATACATTATCAATAATTAAGCTTTCATTAACTTTATAATAAATATTTTTAAGTCTAATTAAAGGATCATTCATTTTTATGTATAGATGTGAGCATAAAAATAATTAGATTAATTATCAACGAGATTAAGAGTAATGTTATACCTAAGCTTAATGCCATTGCTAAGTCGCCTTTTGATGTTTCAACAACTATGCCCGTTGTCATTGTTCTAGTGAGATAGGAAATATTTCCACCAACAATTATGATTGCACCAACCTCCGATAATGCTCTTCCTAGCGCGACTATAATATTTAATATTATATTATATTTGCATTCAGATATTAAAGTAAGCGTTTTTTGGTAATACGAAGCATTAATAGTATGTAAATACTCATTTAATTTAATATTTACACTATCAATACTTTCCTTACACAAACTGATTAGTAATGGGGTTACAAGTATTATTTGTGCAATTATCATAATATTTACCGTATAAAGTAAATTATATATTCCAAAATAACCATTCGTAGAAAATAAGATATATAGTATCAGTCCAACTACAACTGGCGGCAATGCAAGCAATGAATTGATCACTATCATTAGAGAATTTTTTAACCTAAAACTATTTAACGAAATTAATGAAGATATTGTTATGGATATTATAGATGCTACAATCACAGCTGTTACTGAGACAAAAATTGATAATAAGACAATTTGAAAATAATTTTCATCAAAATTAAATATTATCCTTAAACTTTGAAAAATAAGATCACTCATTAGTATCTATAATCGTAATATAAAAATTTTAAAACTTTATGTGGGATGAAAAGTGTGAATATGAAGAAAAAAACCTTAATTGAGAATCTCTTTTTCAATGATTTGATGTAAAACTTTAGTGACTCTAGATATAAGCCACGAATCTGTAAAGTTTTCGCTGAAGTGATCCATAAGTTCGACAATGCTAAATTTTTGTTTAATTTATTGTTATCTGGATGTTGAGCATAATGATTACGTAATACTAATTCGGTACTTAGTGAGTTTTTTTGAACATCACTACTCTCTGATGATTCATGTATTCTAAATACACCTAATATTTCTTCTGTAAAATATATATCATGATCAATATTAGAAATCTTTAACCATAAGTCATAGTCTTCTGATGTTATAATTTCAGGTGAAATATTAAACATACCGACTTTCAATATTAAATCTTTATTTATAACTATTGCAGATGAGGATACTGCGCTTGTGCCAGAATTATACATATTCTCATATATAAATCGTTCTTTTGGGCCATATTTTTTCATAACGCTCTTATTGACATCTACTTCCCATTTTTCACCATGACAGACTAAATTAACATTATTATTAACTATAATGTCATTGCAGACTTTAAGTTTATTTGGATACCAGTAATCATCTGAGTCTAAAAATGCGATGAAATCACCAGATGCATTTTCAATACCTAAATTTCGGGATTTTGCGATAATACCATCATTATTAATATTATGAATTGTTATTTTCTCACAATTAAAGCTTTCAACTAGCTCGATAGTATTATCTGTGGAATTATTATCAATTATAATTAACTCCCAGTCTTTAAATTCCTGTTTTATAACTGATTCGACTGCATACTTAAGATATGTACTTCCTCTATTATATGTGGGCAAAATAATAGAAAATCTCATTTTATTATTACTTTGTTTATTAAATCTAGAAATCTTTTGCATGATGTCTCGGATGTATAACCAATATACCTAGATTCTAAATATCTTATTTGTTCACTATACTCTTCTAAATAAATCTCGGGATTTGATAAATAAGTGGCAAGTGTGGTTTTCAATTCTGAAAATGTTTTAATTTCTTCTCCTGGAATATACCCTTTGAGATTTTCAGCAAACCCCTTTGTATCTCTCACTTTCTCAAAATCCGGCATGATAAATGCTTGCGGTTTTCTTAATATCAAAAAATCTGTCGATAATGTACTGTAATCTCCTAAAAACATGTCTACCTCACACATCAACTCAATATTGTCAAATAGCGGATATTTTTTATCATCGATAAATTTAATATTTTTACTATCTTTGATGTGTCTCTCAAAATTACTCATAGAATGATAGCTATATAATAAACAAAACTTATTCTCAGAAAGGAATTCATTAAATTTTTTATCATTGAAATCAATTAAATCTTTTATAGGAATGTCAGATTTAAAATCTCGAAAAGTTGGAGCATAGTAAATAATTTTTTGATCATTATAATCCTCACCCATAAATAGTCTCGTCCATTTTTTCTGATTATAAATCTTTATAATAGAATTTTTATCATATAATTTGTCTTGTTTTGGAGAGCCGAGTGTTCTTGTTTTATCCTTTGGTAGCACGAGTTGATTTACTCCAATAGTAGTACATGCATGATCAGTACAAAATGCAACATAAGTATATTGATTTATATCTTTGATTATTTTTAATGTCTTTTCAATATTAATACTC
>CACPCG010000008.1 GCA_902632305.1 uncultured Gammaproteobacteria bacterium | reverse complement strand
AAGAGAAAATACGTGGAAAAATTAAGTTACCTTTTTAAAAATACATCAAACATTCAAACAAGCATTCTAGATTGGTATGATTGTAATGGTAGAAATAATCTACCATGGAAAAATTCGTCAATTTATGAGATTTGGATATCAGAAATAATGCTACAGCAAACTCAAGTTAAGACGGTGATTCCGTACTTCTTAAACTTCATAAAAAAATTCCCAACACTTGAAGCTCTCATTAATGCAGAGGAGGATGACATAATTGCTAATTGGTCAGGTCTAGGATATTATCGTCGAGCAAGAAATATCTATGCATCCTGTAAATTAATTAAAAATAAATATAATGGTGAATTCCCAAAAACTATTGACGAAATTATTAAACTACCCGGCATAGGAAGAACAACAGCCTCTGCCATTGCAACGTTCTCAAAAAATGGTAAGCACACAATTTTAGATGCTAATGTAAAAAGATTATTAAAAAGAATTTATAATTTACCTAACAGCAATTATAGAGACGATGAAAAAACTTTATGGGCATTATCCGAAAATCTTTTGTCAGAGAAGAGACCAGATGACTTCATACAGGCTTACATGGATTTAGGATCACTTATTTGCAAACCTAGAAACCCAAATTGCTCAAATTGCCCAGTTTCTCTCGAATGCCTGTCCAAAGATGATGATAAAGCATTAATGAAAAGAGATGGAAAATTGTCATCTAAAAAAAGCCCAAAGGAGATGAAAATATGGGTCCTAGCAATTAGAGATTTAAGGGATAATTTTTATCTCGAGAAAATATCCATGGGTAATTTATGGAGTGGTTTATACTCCTCTCCAATTTTTGGAAGTGAAAGCAAGTTGAATAAATGGATAGAAGATAATCAATTTAACAACTTCGTCTCCGACAATTGTTGGACATTTGAGCATCGATTGACACATAAAAAAATAACATTTTTTGTATATTTGTGTGTGTTAGATAAGAATAAAAAGGTTAGCCTAATTCAAGATAATTGGTATAATCTATCAAATATCACAATAGGGATACCAAGATATCAAACTAAAATTAATGAGATTTTTGAACAAGCTATATGACTAAAGTAAAATGCGTGAAACTTAAAAAAGAGGCAGATGCTCTCGACTACCAACCATATCCGGGTGATTTAGGTAAAAGAATATTAGAAAACGTCTCCGCTGAAGCTTGGGAAATGTGGTTAAGTCATCAAACGATGTTGATTAATGAAATGAGATTGACACCCGTTGACCCCAAGGCTAGAAAGTTTTTGGAAGATGAAATGGAGAAGTACTTCTTTGGTGAGGGATCAGTTGCCCCTCAAGGTTATGTACCAGAAAATAAATAATAGCCCAGGTAGCTCAGTCGGTAGAGCAGAGGACTGAAAATCCTCGTGTCGGCAGTTCGATTCTGTCCCTGGGCAATTTGCAAAATGGATTCTCGAGAAATAAATAAAGCAATAAAAGATGCATTGGAATATCACCACAATGGTGAATTCAAAAAAGCAGATTTAATTTATTTGGAAGTTCTATCAAACAATCCAGAAAATTTTGAAGCAAATCATCTTCATGGATGTATTTTATCTAAAAATAAAAAATATGATGATGCTCTCATCTACTTTAAGAAAGCTCATAAAATAGATTCAGAAAATTACGAGTTGAATAACAATATTGGACTTACTTATAAGAATATCAAGAATTATGATAATGCCGAGAAATCATTTCTCCGAGCAATAGAAATAAATCCTAATAAATATCAGGCCTTATATAATTGCGGAATTCTTTACTATCAAAATAATAGATTATTAGAGAGTCTTGATTACCTCAAGAAAACGTCAAATTGTGATACGCATCCAAAGGAAATTTATAAATTATTGGGGGAAGTATATCAAGCATTATTCCGAGATTGCAAAGAATTCAATTATCTAAAAAAATCTGAGGAAAATTTTAAAATTCATCTTGATAAATTCCCGAATGATACGAAAGTGAGAAGTGTTTTAGGTTTACTAAGCTTATGGAAAGGAGACATCACATCAGCAGTTGAAGTCTTTAAAGAAACTCATAAATTTGAGTATGATAATTCTTATCAACTTAATAAAAATATTGAAAAGTATTTGTCAAAAAAATCCTCTATAGAAAATATGATAAAGCATGAATTTGAACAGCTTACCTACATAGATAACGATACCGATGAAATAAGAAATTCCAAATTTTCAAAGACATATTACAATCAATTATCTTATTTTTTCTCGAAGGTACAAAATGATACACTTAATGTTCAAGAAGTTAGTGACGATTTTAAAAAAAAATTATTGAAACCACTATATAATAAACCTCCAAGAATCACTTCAGATAATATTTTGAATATGAAGAATGATATTAAAGCACTGGAATCACAGTATTTGAATTCGAAACCAGAGATTGTTGTTATTGACAATTTTTTAACACAAGAATCTTTGTTAGAATTTCAAAAGTTCTGTAGAAATGCAAATATTTTCAAATATCCTTATGAATATGGATATGTTGCAACGTTTCTGTCTAAAGGTCTTTCAAATAAGTTCTTCTTGGAGTTGACAGAGGAAATGCGGGGAGCTTATAAAAAAATCTTCAGAGATTATAGACTAACTCAATCATGGATATTCAAATATGATAATAATAAATTTGGCACGAACTTACACTCTGATCAAGCTTCTGTAAATGTAAACTACTGGCTGACTCCAGACACGGAAAATCTCAGTAAGAACAGAGGAGGACTGATTATTTGGGATATGTATCCACCTGTAGATTGGAATTTTGATGATTATAATAGTTCTTCTTCAACTGATAAGATAGACAAGCTGTTGAAAGATTCTGGCGCAAAGAAAAACATTATTCCCTATAAGGAAAATAGATGTGTGATTTTTAATTCAAAACTTTTCCACAAGACTGATGAATATAACTTCAAGAATGGCTACAAATCTAGGCGTTTAAATATTACGATGCTATTTGATTAAAAAAAACGTCTCTGCCTTTAAAAACTTATAAATAGATCATATAATATCAATAGGACATTTTATGAAGCAGAAAGCACAGTTCAAATTGGGTCAGATTGTATATCATTCTAAATTTAGATATAGGGGTGTGATTGTCGACGCAGACCCCTATTTCCAAGGTACGGAAGAGTGGTATGAGAATGTAGCAAAATCTAAGCCAGATAAAAATAAGCCATGGTATCATGTCTTAGTACATGGCCAGGGAAATGAGACGTACGTCGCAGAGGGTAATCTAACCACAGACATAAGCAAAGATCCTATAGATCATCCTTTCGTTGAGATATTTTTCAATGAATACGATAACAGTGGAGAGTATTCTCTCAAACAAACTTTTAATTAATGTCAATTATATCTTCGCTTTTGGATAAAATTAAAACTAAAGGCGGCAAGTCTTCACATAAGCAGTCTCAAATTACTCATGATGATGCAGTTTTGGCAATTTGTGTACTTATGATTGAAGTCTCGAAATCCGATGATACATTTGACGATATTGAAAAAGATAAAATTCTAGATACCCTTGAGCATAAATATAATCTATCGGTAGATCAGGTAGATTCTCTTTTAAAATTAGCTGATGAAAAAAATGAAGAAATGATATCACTATATGACTGGACAAAAATAATAAATGATACTTTTGATTACGATGAGAGGGTAAATGTTCTTAGAACACTGTGGGATGTCGCTCATGCAGATAATATCATTGATAAATACGAAGATTATACTATTAGAAAAATTGCTGATTTGATATATGTTAAGCATAGTGATTTTATCAGAGCAAAGTTAGATTAATTACTCAATTCTGAAAGATGCTACAGAGCCAAAGAAGTTTGGCAACAAACTTATCATGTATGAATCGATAAAATTTCTGCTTGTTATAGATTTTTCCTTAATAGTAAAACCATTGTCACCACAAAAAATAATGAAATCATTTATCGTACACAGGTGTATATTCGGAGTCTCATGCCATCTAAATGGCAATTCACTTGTCACGGGCATTCTACCTTTGAAAAATAGCTGCATCCTTGACGTCCAGTGACCCATATTAGGAAAAGACACAATAACTTCTTTTCCTATTCTCAGCATCTCATTTAACAATTTTTTTGGATCCTTGATTTCTTGGATTGATTGAGCTAAGACCACATAATCGAAACTATCATTTTTAAATTCTCCCAATCCGTCATTTAAATCAAAGTTAAGAACATTAATTTCGTTTTCAATTGATTTGTTAATTTGTTTTATATTATTGTCGATGCCATAACCAGTGATATTTTTTTTATTTTTTAATAATTTTAATAAGCTGCCATCTCCACAACCCAAATCCAAAACCCTCGAATCTTTCTCAATCCATGATATGATTAATTCAAAGTCATCTCTCACTCTCATCTTAATCTCTTAATAAAGTTATCCATAGTTTTAAAATAATTTTCATTCTCCATAAGAAAAGCATCATGACCCCCACTCGAGTTAATTTCTGCGTAGCTCACAGGTTTATTATTATCAAGGAGAAGCTCTACAATCTCTTTAGATCGATGAGGAGGAAACCTCCAATCGGATGTAAACGATATAACGAGAAATTTACATGTGGTCTTGGAAAGCATACGTTGAATCTTATCTCCATAATCTTTTATTGGATCAAAATAATCTAGGCTTTTAGTCATTAATAAGTATGTGTTTGCATCGAAATTAGATACAAACTTAGTGCCTTGATACCTCAAATAACTCTCGATTTCAAATTCCACCTCATAATTAAATTTAAGGTTTGGTTGTTGAAGATCTCTACCGAATTTCTTTTTCATGGAGTCATCTGATAGATAAGTGATATGCCCGAGCATTCTAGCTAGTGACAATCCTTGATCAGGTGATTTTTTTTCTTTTAGGTAATCTCCTCCACACCAATCAGGATCTTTCATTATCGCTTGTCTTGCTACCTCATTAAAAGCGATATTCTGAGCTGTTAATTTTGGTGCGGCTGCTATAATAATACAATTCTTTATTAGCTCAGGATATTCTAAAGACCATTGAAGTGATTGCATACCGCCAAGGCTTCCTCCTATAACACATCTCCAGAATGGAATATTAAGGTGGTTAAGAAGACTTTTTTGTGAATTTACCCAATCTGAAACTGTTACAATTGGGAATTTTGATCCGAAATATTCTCCGGTTTTATCATTTATACAATTTGGGCCAGTTGACCCATGACATCCACCGAGATTATTAGGGCAAACAACAAAAAGTTTATCAGTGTTAATTGGCTTGCCAGGGCCAATCATATTATCCCACCATCCTGATTTCTCCTCACCTTTATATCTTCCAGCCGCATGATGATTTCCTGACAATGCATGACATATTAAAACTGCATTGTCTTTTTTATCACTTAAATGACCATATGTTTCATATTTAATATCATATGACATCAGTTTTTTTCCAGAACTGAGCTTTATTTCATCATCGATTCTAGCAGTTTCAGTTTTGATGTTTAAACTCATAATATTCTTGCCAAGTGAAATATAGGAGGAATTAAAATCATCTGTGTAAGATTAATAAATACTAATAATATTATCGGTGAAAAATCAATTCCTGCAGTAGCTGGAAGAATTCTCCTGATAGGAATGTATAATGGTTCACATAACTCATCAATTAGGCTAAACAAAGGATGTTTTGTATAAGGCATAAACCAACTTCCAACAGCTCCGATGATTACTGACCACCACAAAATTGTAAGAGCTTCGTCAAGAAATTTTCCGAAACTTATTAATACTAAAGTATTTAAACTAAACTCAAAACTTGAAAACGAATAGGGAATATAAATTTTTAATGCGGTGATAGATGTCGCAATCAAAATTATTATGATATCAACTCGTCCAATATACAAGGGAATTACTCTCATTGGTTTCAAGATAGGATCAGTAATTTTTACTATAATTTGTGAAACTGGATTGTAAAAATTAACTCTCATTATTTCAAAAAGAAATCTCAAAATAAACACAAATTGAATAAAACTAACCAATGTTAGTAGAATAAATATAATAGGTTTAGATGCATAATTTTCCATTAATTATTTTTACCAATTTCAATAGATTTTTTGAATGCGCTTTTAATCGATTTCATTATTATATCTTCTAATTTTCTCTCTTTCATGGTTGTCAGTGCCGCCTGTGTTGTTCCATTCTTCGATACGACAGTATTTTGGATTTTTTTTAAGTCAATACCACTTTCTTTACATGTAAAGGCAGTTGAGAAGAATAAATCCACTGCCAATTTATTGGATTTTTTATCATTGAAACCAAAATCTTTGAAAACTTTTTTTACTATTTCTGTGAAGAAAATAAAATATGCAGGACCACTACCTGATAGAGCTGTCAATTTATCTATTTCTCTCTCATTCTTAACTTTCTCACACTCCCCAAATACCTCCAGAAAATTTGTAATAGCTTTATCATTCTTATTCCCATGTTTTTTAGGTATATAATAAAAAGAATTAGCATTTCCATATCTAGCATTAATGTTTGTCATTACTCTTACGATAGTGTTTTTAGTATCTATAGATTGAGAAAGTAAATTTATTTTTAAACCTGCCATAAGACTTATTATGATTGTTTTAGGTTTTATGTATTTGGATAGCCCTTCTGATATAGAAGAAAACTTATTGGGTTTTACCGCTAGCAATATCATGTCAGATTTGCTTATCTTGCTATCTATCCTGATTGAGAATGAAATATTTTTACGTCTAGAATAAGTATTCTTCTTGATATCCTTATCATATAGTTGAATTTTTACAGGTGTTTTTGAATATATTAGTCTATGAATCAAGCACGCTGCAAGATTACCTACACCAATAATTGATATTGTCTTCATTATTTATTCCTTTTTCCAAATATCAAAGTACCAATTCGTATCATATTTGAATTATGTTCGAGTGCAATTTTATAGTCGTTGCTCATTCCAAGTGACAACGTATCAACACTATTATAAGATTCGCATAATTGTCTGAATTTTTCACTAAGTATCCTATATGATTTCTTCTCTTCTTTCAAAGCATTTGCCTTAGAAGGTATTGCCATAATTCCTCTAATATTAGTATAAGACAAGCTTTTTGATAGAACCATTAAGTTATCAAGTTCACTTATAAGTATTCCAGATTTTGTATTTTCTTCATCTATATTAATCTGTATACATACATTCATTTTTTTTTGTATTTCACTGCTAAACTTATCTATTGCTAATAAATGTTTTTTAGATGATACTGTTTGTATCCAGTCAAAAATTTTAACAATCTCTTTAATTTTGTTTGACTGAATTTTACCAATAAAATGCCATTCAAGATTATAGTTTTTTAATTGGTCTATTTTGACCCTGGCCTCCTGTAAATAATTTTCACCAAAAGAATTAAATCCGAGATTAATTATTGGCCTTATAGACTCAACATCCTGTGATTTGGTTACTACAATTACCTTTATATTTTGGTCAGATTTTTCAGAAAATAGTTTTACATCATCTGATATACATCTTAACCTATCTTCAAAATCTAAATTCATCAAGCTCTATTTTTAATTATCAATGTCATAATGGCCATCCTAATGGAGATTCCTGAGGTCACCTGATCTAAAATAACTGAGTTCTTACCATCAGCAACTTCTGAATCAATTTCAATTCCTCTATTTATAGGTCCTGGATGCATTACAATCACATCTTTAGCTGCTGATTGTAATTTCTTTTTTGTAAGACCATAATTTTGATAGTAATCATCTGTCGAAATCAGAGCTTCATGCATTCTTTCTTTTTGAAGCCTTAACATTATAACAACATCACACTTTGAAATTCCTGTTTCTAGATTTTCGTGGTAATTCACTTTTAATGTATCTAGATTTTCTGGCATGAGTATTTTTGGTCCAATTACATTTATATTTTTTACATTCAGAGTTGTAAGACTGGTGATAAGTGATTTCGCAACTCTCGAATGTAGGATATCTCCCACAATGGCAACCGATAACCCCTCAAATTTATTTTTATATTTCCTTATTGTAAACATATCAAGCATGGCTTGAGTTGGATGTGCATGGATTCCATCTCCCGCATTAATTACAGAAATCTTTTCTCCAACTTCTTTTGCTATAAAATGCGGTGTACCAGATATTGAGTGTCTTACCACAAACATATCACAACTCATTGCCTCTAAGGTTTTAATCATGTCAATTATAGACTCTCCTTTGAGGGTGGACGAGTTTGCTATATCAATATTAATAAAATCTGCAGATAGTTTTTTTGATGCTAATTCAAAAGTAGTTTTTGTCCTAGTGCTTGGTTCAAAAAAAAGACTAGCTACAGTCTTGTTTTCTAGATTTTTATTTTTTTTATTACTTGTTTCGATAAAATTTTCAGCGATGTCTAATATTTCTATAATCTGGTCTTTTGAAAGACCTTCGATGTTAAGGAAATGTATAAGTTTCCCATCACTATTAAATTGTATGCGTTTATCGATTTCCATTTCTATCTTTAATGTTTTCGTTCAACCAATTTTCGAGTATTAAACTTGCCGAGACATCATCAATATACTTTTTTCTTTTTTTCTGTACTCCACTACTTCGCATTTTTTTTAAGCGAGTTTTTGCCTCTTCTGTAGATAATACCTCAGAAAACTTTAATATGTTAATTTTATCTTGATATTTAATAGATAAGTTATCAATAAATTGATTTAGTTCATTCATGAATAGATTTTTTTTATCTGAAACAGGATATCCAATTATTACACAAAGTGGCATCCATTCATTGATGATATCATCTATCTTTTGTGATGATGATTTATCATTTTGGATTATTTTTAGTGGTCTTGCTTCATTTGTAATTGACTGACCAAGTGAAATACCAATTCTTTTCAATCCAAAATCAATTCCTAGGAATACTCCATTTTTTTGATAATTATCTACCATCTTTGTTCATTTTTATAAGATTAAATAATTCATTTGAAATTTTCTGTGCCAGATTTGCATTATTTTTATCTAATTGAACTATTCCAGTAGGTGATGTGATATTAATTTCTGTAATATACTTATCGATGATATCAACTCCAGCTAGATAGATGCCATTACTTTTAAGAATACCTGCAGTAATTTCTAAATGCTTTAGCATCGATTTTTCAACAGAAGCAATTTTATAATTTCCACCGCAAGCTAGATTAGCTCTGAATTCCCCTTTTTTCGGAAATCTAAGTAGGCCTTTATTATAAACTTTTCCGTTATAGATGATAACTCGCATATCTCCATGCTTCTCAACATTTAGATATTTCTGTGCGATTATATAGTTTTTTTTTATTTTATTTTGAGCAAGATTTAA
>CACPCG010000007.1 GCA_902632305.1 uncultured Gammaproteobacteria bacterium | reverse complement strand
TCTACTTTGTCGTCAATATATATTGGTCTTTTAAATTTTAATGATTGTGAAACATAAATAGATCCCAAACCTGGTAATTTTGTTCCAAAAATGCCAGAGAAATATGATGCACACATGAGACCATGTGCAATATTTTTTTTGTATCTTGTTTCTTTCGCATATTTTTTATCTAAATGTATTGGATTAGTATCGCCTGAAAGTTCAGAAAATTTTCTAACATCGTCGATTGTAATAATTTTACTTACGGATTCAGTCATCCCAACGCGTAGCTGATCTATTGATAATTTAGTTATTGATTCACTTGTCATTTATTTAAGAGATGATTTACTTAGGATCTTAGCTGGATTTCCAAAAACTGTAGTTGATTTACTAACATTCTTAGTTACAAACGAACCAGCTGATATAATTGAATTAGCACCAATTACTAATGGATTATCTTTTTTTCCTTGTTTAATAATTGCTCCGGTTCCAATAAATACATTGTCTTCTATAATTACATTACCATTACACTTTACAGATGGTGCAAAAGTTACATTTTCTCCAATTAAACAATCATGTGCTACATAACTATAAATGTTAGCATGAAAATTTTTTCCTATTTTTATATTTGAAGTTAATGTAACAAACGGACAAATTATCACGCCATCTGAGATTGATACATTGTCCATAGTAATAGAAGTTTTTGATATGATATTCTTCTGTTTGATATGATCGTTATCAACTTGATCAGAAACTTTCGCTCTTATTGCTGTATCTGATATTGCAATTGTAACATTTTTATCTCTTGATGATATCTTTATAAAATCTTCATAAGACATCAAAGGGCATCCGTTGATTGAATTTTCAGTTTGCATGTATTTCTTATGAACAATAAAGATATTCTCCTCGTTTGGGCATTGCTCTTTCAAAATAGGCATGACTTCTCTAGCAAAACCTCCCGTACCGTATATTGCGTTAATTTTACTCATTAATAGTCTACCTGGTACCTTAATTTCCATAATTTATATTGTGCTTCTGGTGAGTAACCACCGAATTTTACTCCACTTGGTTGCCAAATATGACTACTACGATATTTATCAGCCACATACCAGAATTCTTTATCTGTAATGTCTAAATATTCAAGAAAATCTTTCCAATATTTTGCTGGAAATTCTCCATCATACTTATGGACAAGTGCAACCGCCTCATCTCTATTTATGTGTCCATCTCTTATTTCATGTGCAGAGTCGTATGTGGTTCTACAGATACCAAATTTCATATATGCCATCCACCAATGAAATCCATCTAATTTATCATCAATGCTTCCATATTTTTGATATGTTCCCTCAGATCTATCATCATTGGCCACAAATCCAGTATTCTCTGCTGCATAATAATAATTCCACTGAGGTACCCAATTTTCATAATATGACCACCATCTCATATCACATCCAACTCTCTGAATATCCTCTTTATTGGGTGGTCTATAAAAATCTAAGGATGTTTTTTTCAAGTCTGCAGAATTAAATATATTCCTCTTTAATCCAGCTTCTATTAATTTATGAACACCGCTTCCTTTATAAAATACATCATCCCATTCGTCCATCGGTGTAGATGGATTATCCTTATTTGTTAAATCACCACCATACTCTGGCTCAGCATTTTCACCAAAAAATATCAGTGGGATATTAAATTTGACAGATAAATGCCAAGCCAAATAATTTTGACCATAGGCAAAAGGGTCCCAACCATCTCCATGCAAATCAAATGCTAGTAGCGCAAGCTTTCGATGCAACTGACCATCTGGATGAATAAGAATATTGTCAAAACCTTTATCTTTCATGGCAATAAAGTTTTGCCAACCAATATCAGTATATATAAATGGCGCCCAGGTAATTGTTAATGGGTGCATGTTATATTTATATTTTAATTTATGCGCTACCATGCCGCTATCCTTTCCTCCGGAGCTTGGAACGATTACATCCCAACTACCATCTTTAGAACGATAGCTGTCACATAGCTCTTGCAATTCTTGCTCTCTTTTCTCCCAATCTATAGTTTTCTTTTCTTCAGCATAATCACAAGCAGAACATTGACCTTCTTTTTTCTGATTCCACATTATCCTTGGTCGTTGATTTGAAATTACGCAATTATTACAGAATTCTACTTTTTTTGGTAATTTATCAAGTTGCTTATCAAATGTATCATCACTGACTTTTATTATTTTTGACATTACTTCTCCTATAAATTTATAAAATTATTTAAAATATCTAAACCAGCATCACCACTTTTTTCAGGATGAAACTGACAGCCATAAGCATTTTTTTTATTAATCATTGCTTCAATTTTTACTCCGTTATAGTCTGTTGTAGCAATAACATTTTCTTTATCTTTGCAATTCGCCATATATGAATGAACAAAATAGACTGATTTATGATTGGATATTTTTTTAATTTTATTGTTTTGGTATTTGATTTCATTCCAACCAATATGTGGTATTTTATGCTTTTTGTTTGCAGAATTTCTATTAGGTATTTTAATGACTTCTCCATCAACTAGATTTAACCCTTCAATTTCACCATATTCATAGCTTTTATTTAACATCATCTGCATTCCAAGACATATTCCAAGAAATGGTTTATCATCAAGAACATGATTTTTTATAGAATCCACCAGGTTTCTAATAATCAATCCTCTCATTCCATTTTTAAAAGCTCCGACACCAGGTAATATTATATGACTTTGGTTTTTAATACTTTCAGGTGTATCTATGATCTCAGCATTAGCTCCTAAGTACTTAATGGCATTTTTAACATTAAGAAGATTACAAAGTCCGTAATCTATTATTCCAATCTTATTTGACATATTCTCTGACGCTAATATTTTTGCTCACACAAAATTCTCTTATCTGTCCTATAGTTAATCGGTCATAATGAAGAACATCTGCCATGGCTACGGCATCTAATTTACACACTTCTGATGCGGCCTCTAGATGTGATAATTCACCCATTCCACCACTTACTATCACAGGTATCGACAAAATATTGGTGATTTTTTTAATAAGATCATAATCAAAACCTTTTTTTGTGCCCTCATTATCAACAGATGTTAGGAGGACTTCACCTGCTTCTCTTTTCTCAGCTTCTAATGCCCATTCAATGACATCAACGCCAGTAGATTGACGACCATTTTCTGTATAAACCTCCCATTTACCATCTTTTTTTTTCTTTGCTTCTATTGATAAAACCATACACTGTGAACCAAATTTCCTAGATATCTCAGTAATTAATTCTGGCCTTTTTACGGCTGCAGTATTAACCGCGACTTTTTCTGCTCCACATCTCAATAATAGTTTTACATCATCAATAGACCTAATACCCCCACCTACTGTTATCGGGACATAAACATTATTTGCAGTTTTTTGCACAATTTCATGTAAATTATTTCTTCCATAAAGACTTGCCACTGTATCCATATATATGATTTCATCAACACCTTGATTATAATATCTCAGCGCATACTCGTTGGGATCACCAATAACCCTGAGACCCTCGAGATGTACTCCTTTTATAAGATTTGGGCCTTTTACATCTAACCTAGAAATTAAACGTGTATTTACAGACATAGCATAGATTTTTAAATTTTATGGTTTAAGAATATTTGCAACGTCATTTCTTGCAAATTCAAAATTACTCGGATTAATAATCTTTTTTCCCTCTGGGATCAAATTATTGGATCTAAACGAACATTCAATGTCCAAAGATTTTAGAATATCGATAGTATCACTGTCATAGAGGCCTAATGGATGTGATGAAACCCAAACCTTTTCATCGGTGATGTTCTCAATCTTTTCTTTATTAACAGTATATTCGTTAAATTTTAGTTCTTTAGAGAGTTGAGTAAAGTTTATATTATGGTTATGAGTATGAAGACCGATAGTATGTCCAAGATTGACTAGTTGTTTAATATCTTGTTTTGTCATCCAGATATCATCACATTCATCATGTTCATCTTCATTTAATGAAAAAAATCTTGCAAGTTCATTATTAAAATCATCGAAAGAGAAAATTCTATTTCTTAGATACCGATATCTAATTTCTGATTCACTATATAAAGAAAACTTATCTAGCAAGTCATTTTTATATATAATATATTTGTTATCTAGAAATATATCATTGTCGACAATAATATGTTTCTCAAAGCTATTGAAAAATGTATCAAAATTATCGTATTGAGAATTAATCTTTTGCAAAAAATACTCATTGTAATCTAATCCTCCATCGAGAACTACTGTCTGTATAAAGAAGAATGCTTTGATACTGTATTTCTCCAAAATTGGTAAGGCGATCTCATATTGACTTTTTAGACAATCATCAAAAGTGAGGCAAACATGATGATTCTCTAGTTTGTGTTTTTTACACCTGTCCTTCCACTCTAAAGGAGATAGTATTCTGCTTTCACCGATATTAAGTATTAAATCCTCTAGATTATCTGATGAAATACTACCAAGATATTTTTGCTTATCATGAAACCTATGGAACATGACGCCATGAGGATATTTACTACAATAATTTTTCACTAGAAGTAACTTTCTAACTTGCTGTCCCTAACGGTATCTAAAGTTGCACAGTGGATGCCACCACCTTGTGTATAAATATGTCTCATTTTAATTGGAATGATATTAAAGTTATATTTCTCTAATACCTTTATAAGTGATGATTGTCTCTCATCGACAATGACTGTGTCTTGGTTATACGATAATAGATTCATGCCCACCCAAGGTGATGACATAGAGTTAAGATTTGACTCAAAACCTAATTCTTTAAGTTTTTTATATGCAGGGTCTCTAAAGTTCTTTTGAAATTCAAGTTCAGATGCTGATGTTTCAGCAACATCTTCAAAATATATTTTTTCCCATTTTTCTAGAAGTGGTGGTAAGTTTTCGCTATTTACTCTGGCGCTATTGACTAACATCAATCCAGGTCGTAAAGCCATTAACGTAGAATCAATATGACTTGATCGATATATTGAATCAGTTATATGTATATTGTACTCATCTCCGACAATTGACTCTAACCATTTTCCAGCCTTTAGATTGCCAGATGATGAGTTTAAGTATAAAAGATCTTTACCTAATCTAAGAGTATTTGCAGCTTCAAACAAAATCTCGTTCTCAGATAGTTTATGTAATTTTTCTAATCTTCCGTGAGTAAGTTTTTTATGTTTTACATCCTCATCAGTTAATGCTCTACTATCCTCATCTCTAAAATATGGTAGTACAACCTCATAGTTAAGTTTTGGTTTTGGTCCGCATATCCATTTAAAACCTTTATCAAAATATTCATACCAAATATCATATAATGTTGTTGATTCAAAATAACGACTCATGTCATATGATGGGCTCTCTATCACCATATTACCAACTACAAGATTAAGGTCTCGCACATTATAAGCATTGTTGCTAGTCGATGCCCAGAAAGGTGTTTGATATAGCTGAGAAAAATCATAAACATTTGGTCGGAATACTTTTACAGATAAACCCTCTAATGTTTTTGCTAAATTATCAAGGTCTTCTGTAACCTCATCATAAAACCAGCTTGGACTTGCATCATTTGTAATTTTAATTGCTTCTTCAAATTTCTTAGGATCAATCTTATCACTATTTTGCCATGTAAATGTTGCATGCGTATTTTTTGCTGTACCAACTATACATTCTTTCAAAGTATCCCATTCGTTATGAGAATTGATTTTAGACATGTTCAAGTTTCACTTATCTTTATACCCGATATAGTCTATATGTCTTACTCCGACATATCCTCTAAAAAGTATAGTTGTTTTATTAAGATAGTTTTTCACTTTCATAAGATCACTAGATTTAAGAATCTTCAGCAAACCATCAACCTCAGTTAGAAAAGTTGTAAGTCTTTTTGAAATAGGTTTCGCAATATCAATATTTTTTATTGATTTCTTATATGATTCTACCATTTTAATTGATGATGATATTGAAATCTTTGAATCTGGAGAAATTGCACTTAAATAGTTTGACAGTTTATTTTGCTGATCATGAATTTTGTTGATAGAGGATAGATATTCTTCATAATCTTGATTATCTTCAGTATTTTTAATCATCCATAGAGCTTCTGCTAGAACCGAATATTTACTTAAATTTCTAACATCAAATGATTTCCTAGAATAAACTGAATTTGATAAAAATGGAAAAATAAATTTTGGATATGATGAATAAAATCTTAGGTTATTTTTTTTAAACCAAGACAGTACTTCTTCTACTGATGGATCATCTTGTTGTTCAATTATCCATCTATCAAATATAATACTTCTTCTTGTTCTGACTGCTCTGCTTTTAACAGATCTTGTAATATCATCTTTAAACAATGTTTCGCATATTTCTTCCATATGATCCCTGTCTTTCCCTAGCGTATACACAATATATCTTTGAAGCATGTTTTGAAATCCACCTATCTTATTTGGGTCACCAAAGATTAAATATCCTCCTGGCTTGAGAAATCCAGCTAATTTGTCAAATGCCTTCTTTTTATCGTACGTATGAGAAAAAACTCCTCTTGAATGAACGATGTCAAATTTCTTGGCTATTTTAAAATCGAAAATTGATGTGTTTACGAATCTATGCTTGGTAAAGTTTGATCCATATTTCTTGAACACACTCTTAGCTATCTTTATAGCCAAATGATTCATTTCGACATGAGTCATTCTAGCTCCCCAATTAGTAAGATAAACTGTTTGCTCGCCTGTGCCACCTCCAAAGTCAAGTACATCCTTATCTTTAAACATTTCTTTTGGAAAATTAAATAATTCTCTATATACATACTCAGCATTATTTTTAAAAGCACTATATTCAGCTTTTGTTTTATCAGAGAAGTATATTGATGGTATTTCTTCTTGGAATGTGTTTAATACGGTTTTTTCGACGAGCTTTTTATTTCTTTTCATGTGCTTTGATTTTAAATAAGTTTATTATACAGATTTAGTAATAAATTGATAGTTATTTAATTGTCCATCCCCCATCTACGATTAAATTTTGACCAGTAATATACGAAGCTGAAGTACTAGATAAAAATACAACTGGTCCAACTATGTCGTCTTCAATCGCCATTCTTTTTAATAATGTTTTATCAATATATTTTTTTACAAATATTTTTTGTTGATTTCTAAAAACACCACCTGGTGATACCGCGTTTACTCTTATTTTCGGGGCAAGTGCAGAAGCTAACCATTTAGTCATGTGAACAATTCCTGCCTTTGAGATAGAATATGCCGCAGGATTATTAATATTGGTATTCTCATAGATATTCCAATCAGGAGCTACGACGCCATAAATAGATGATATATTTGTAATCGATGCTATCTTAGATTTTTCAAGACTTTTATGAATTCTTTGAATCATAAAAAATATTGATGATAAATTCACCTGCATACATTTATTCCATGCATCAAAAGATTGATTCTCAAACTTTTCATTCCAGCCCTGCATGTCGTCTGTACCAACCATACCGATTGAATTGATAACTGTATCAATTTTTTTATATTTCTTATTTATGTTTTGACAAAGATTATTGACCATGTCTTGATTAGATAAATCACAAAGAAATGTATCGATAGTAATTTTATATTTTTTATTTAATTTTTGTTTGACTCTATCTAGATTTTTCTTATCAAAATCTACAAGGATTAGTTTTGACTTATATGATGCAAAAGTAGATGCAATAGCAGATCCTATATAGCCAGCACCACCAGTTATAAGTACTATCTCATTTTCTCTTGAATTTACTAACATAATTAATTATTCCCCTTGTTGTTCTGCAAAAATTCTGCGAATTTGAAATCATCAATATCGTCAATATCTACACAGACCTTCTTTTCGAGCTCATAGCCATATATTTTACCACTAAGAAGGTTTTTTGACTCTTGAATAAATTGAGGGTTACATATGTAAGCATATGTAGTTATGTTATAACATTTATCAGAGTCCTGTCTTCTGAATATATTGTTATCTGATTTTTCAAGCAAGGATATAACTCCTTCACTATTTTTATTCACCATATTAAAGCTTGGATTATGATTACTTTTAGTTATTCCAATTACAGCATCACATTCTATATTTTTATACTTATCAATCATTAAGGAGATATCGCTGTATTCTCTTAATGGGCTTGTGCATGGGAGTGATATGAATATATCAAAGCTGTCTCTATAAGTTTTAATAGCATGTTTCCAACTTTGCCATTCATCTGAATCATCACAGGCAAGCTCTTTTGGTCGCTCAAACGGTACTGTTGCTCCATATTCTCTTGCAATTTTGGCTATTACTTCATCATCTGTAGACACAACAACATCATCAAAAATTTCTGACGCTATAGACTCATGAATAGTATGTGCTATTAATGGTTTTCCACAGAAATCAAGCGTATTTTTATTTGGAAGGCCTTTAGAACCTCCTCTTGCAAATATAAATGCAATTTTCTTCATTGGATCCGTATTTTTTTGTTATTCTCTAGAGAGGAATGCATTGCATTTAAAATATTTTGCGTATCGACACATTTTGCAAAAGATAATTCTGATTCTGCGTTGTTTTTTATAGATTTAAAAAAGTGAGATATTTCTTTCTGATATGAAAAATTAATATCATCATCAAATTTAATATTTTTTATTTTCTTATCTGAAATACTAATATTGTTAGATAGATGGTTAATTTTTATCTTAGCATTATCTAAATTAATCTCACATATTCGTTTATTATTTTTTGCAAGCATATTTGCTTCAAGTGTAATCTGCAAATCTATATTTTTATACCAGAAAATACTCTCAATATGATGCTCCACATCTATCTGTATGTCTTGATTCAATATATTATTTACTTTCACATGTGTCGGTTTGCCGAATAAAAAAACAAGATAATCAACTTCATGACTTAATTCGTTTATTACCCCGCCACCAAGATTTCTATTAAATGTTACTGTACTTTGAAAATCTTTATTTTTCCTCCATATCCTAAAATCTGTGAACACTTTTATTTTTACGTCTCTTATAGCATTAGTATTATCTTTAAGAATCTGTTTCATCTTTAATAATCTTTTTGTGTATCGCATATTAAAGCCTACTTGTGTAACTTTCTTCTTAATTTTCGATAGTCGTATAAGCGGCTTTATACGATTAGTTTTTATTAAAAAGGGTTTCTCGACAAATATATGAAAACCTTTATTAAGCATTCTTTTGATATCACTGGAATGATGTGATGCAGGTGAACAAATAATTGCAGCCGATTGTTTGTCTATTGGACAAATATTATTGGTTGTATTTATAATCAAATGCTTATTCTTATCAAAATATTTATCATGCTTTGAATCGGTTCTCTTGTATATAAGAAATTTACACTTGGGTCTTTTCTCTAAGATATTCTGAATATGTCGCTTAGCGATATTACCTGTACCTATTATTAGATAGTCGACAAGTAAATGATTACTTTTTTGCTTTTTCGTAACTTTCATGACTTCCTATATCAATCCATTGTTCATGCATCGGAAATATACCTACAGACTCTTTATCGATTGAGGCAGTTATTATATCTGTCATATCAACACGTTCTCCATGAACCAAATCTTTTATGATTTCTGGATTTATTACATAGATACCTGCATTAATTAGGTACTTCTTAAGAGGTTTTTCCGAAATATTAATCATTTTATTATTCTCCATCTCTATTGTTCCAAATGGTATTTGAATATCATAAAAAGAAGCACAAACGGTGAGACTTTTACTTGATTTGTGATGAAAATTAATGAGCTCTGAGTAATTGATATCAGTTAAGACATCACCATTGATTACAATTATGGGTGATTTAAGAATGTTTTTTTCTAATAGTGATAAAGATCCTGCTGTGCCAAGTGGGCTCTCTTCTTCAATAAATTTTACTTTTAACTTATTTCTAAGAGTATTCTTAAAATAATCTTTTATAACACTTCCTTTATAATGTATTGATATAAAAATATCTGTGAGATTATGTTGATGAAGTCGATCGATAATTTCATGTATAATTGGTTTTTTCTTAAGTGGTAAGAGAGGCTTGGGTGTTTCTTTTGTAAGAGGTTCTAATCGTTTGCCTTTCCCACCAGCCATAATAACGAC
Source organism: uncultured Gammaproteobacteria bacterium (assembly GCA_902632305.1). Taxonomy (GTDB): domain Bacteria; phylum Pseudomonadota; class Gammaproteobacteria. Next base: position 38 of record CACPCG010000007.1, on the reverse strand, counting down.
GTGATAATCTGGTTTTTCATCATTTTTTAAATCATATT
>CACPCG010000006.1 GCA_902632305.1 uncultured Gammaproteobacteria bacterium | reverse complement strand
CAAGGTTTTATGATGTAAGGCTTAAATCTTTGTTAAGCTGGAACAACGCTAAAAAAGATTCGAAATTATTTGTTGGGAACAAAGTTAAAATACAAATGAGAACACCAATATTATCTAACGATAAAAAGATTAAGCTGCGCTATGTTGTAAATACAGGTGACACTACAAACATGTTAGCAACAGGTTTTAGTATTAACAAAGAAGACTTGTTATCATCAAATAAAATTAAAAACTCTAGATACCTTGTCGCTGGGAAAAATTTATCTATAGAAAAATAATTATATAAGAGAAAGATATCTATCACCTCTATCGCATGCGATAGTTACAATGACAGCGTTATCAGATTCATCAGATATTTTATTAGCTAAAAGTATATTTGCAGCAGCAGAAAGTCCGCAGAAAAGTCCTTTTTTATGTGCAAGAATTTTTGAGAAATCTTCTGCTTCTTCTCTAGAAACATCAATAGTGTAATCTATTTTCGCATTCTTTTTTATTGAGGGCTCATAGCCTTCTCTCCATCTTCTAATGCCTGGTATTCGAGAACCCTCCGTTGGTTGAGCTCCAATTATTTTTATCGATTTATTTTTCTCTTTTAAAAATAGAGAAACTCCTGTAATTGTGCCAGTTGTCCCCATGGCTGATATAAAGTGTGTTACTTTACCATTAGTTTGTTGCCATATTTCAGGACCTGTACCTTCAAAGTGTGCCAGATAATTAGACTTGTTAGAGAATTGGTCTAAAACAAGACCCTCACCGTTTCTCTCCATTTTTTTTGCTAAATCGCGCGCACCCTCCATATCTTCGTTCTTTGAAACTAATATCACATCTGCTCCATAAGCCTTCATTGTTTTTACTCGCTCAATAGATGCAGTTTCTGGCATTACCAGCTTGATTTTATAGCCCTTCATCGCTGCTACCATTGCAAGTGCTATTCCAGTGTTACCACTTGTAGCCTCTATGAGGGAGATATTTTTTTTGAGCAGCCCGCTTTTTTCTGCATCTTCAATCATTTTAAGTGCTGCACGATCTTTCACCGACCCTCCAGGATTATTTCCCTCCATTTTCACAAGTATTTTATTTGAAGAGTTATCGGATGAAAAATCGACAAGTGGCGTTTTACCAATAGTGTTTAATATGATTTCACTCATTATCGACTCTCTGATATAACAACAGCTGTGGATAATTTTTTTGTATCAGAAATTGATAAGTGAATATGAGTAATTGATAACATAGATAAAATATCTTTTAGCTTATCATTTATATTTATAAATGGCTTACCTAAATTGTCATGTGATATTTCTATGATTTTTGGAGAAAGACCGTTTCTATATAAACCAACACCGATAGCTTTTGACAGCGCTTCTTTAGAGGCAAATCTTTTTGCTAAAAAATTTATTTTCTCTTGTGAAGACTCAAAATCTCTTAATTCATTATTGGATAATATTTTATTTGCAAATACAAAGCCAAACTTAGAAAAAATTTTCTCGATTCTTTCGTTATCAACTATATCAGTTCCAATACCACTAATCACAACTCTCAATTATACGCTTGATTTTTATAATTGCATCTTTTAAACCACAATAGACGGATTCAGCAATTATTGAATGTCCAATATTCAACTCGTTTATATGAGGTAGTTTGGCGATTTTGCCAATGTTCATATAATTTAACCCATGCCCAGCATTTACCTTTAATCCCATGTCGTGAGCATAGATTGATGAATCAGAAAGCTTATCAAATTCAATCTTTAATTGATTTTCATCTGTAGTATCGGAAAAACTTCCGGTATGTAGTTCCACTGCTTGTGCTCCTAATTCTTTACTTATTTCAATATCATTTCGAGTAGGATTGATAAAAAGAGAGACTTCAATACCTGTGTCTTTTAACAAGCTTATATTATCTTTAAAGATAGTCTTTGATGATGTGGGTAGGTCCGATAGATTTAGACCCCCTTCAGTTGTCTTTTCTTCTCTCTTTTCAGGGACAATACAGCAATAATTTGGCGCTAAATCTTTTGCTATTTTCACCATTTCTAATGTATTTGCCATCTCAAAATTTAACTCTTTACAGCATTGTCTTATTTGATACGCATCTTTATCTTGGATATGTCTTCTATCTTCACGTAAGTGGATTGTAATGACATCCGCTCCGGCATCTTCACAGATTTCTACAGCTCTACAAAGATCTGGATAATTAGTTTCACGAGCTTTTTTAATGAATGCGATATGATCTATATTGACACCAAGTCTGATATAAGATTTTTTCATCTATTAAGAGTTTTAAGTGTAGATACAATTGAATTGAATTTAGAATCACAGTCCCTCTTGTTCATTAAAATATCTAAAATTTCGTATGTATCTTTATCTAAAAACTCTAAAAAATTCTCTTGGTCTTTCTGGGATAAATCACTAAAGATATTTTCTGTATAATTTGTTAAGAGAACATCTAATTCTCTTATGCCTTTTCTACATTTCCACTTTAATTTTGATAAGTTCATTTTAGTCAGAAGCAAGCATTTTTTTAATATGCGAGATAGCTTTTGCAGGATTGAGTGATTTTGGACACGTTTTTGTACAATTCATAATTGTATGACATCTAAATAATTTAAACTTGTCCTCTAAATTTGACAAACGCTCTTTTTTTGCATCATCTCTGCTATCAATAATCCAACGATATGCGTGCAGTAATGAGGCAGGTCCAAGATACTTGTCTGAATTCCACCAATAACTAGGGCAACTTGTTGAGCAACAAGCACATAAAACACATTCAAATAAGCCATCTAACTTACTCCTATCTTCTTGAGTTTGGTGATGCTCTCTCTCTGGTTTTTTGTCATTGATTAACCAAGGTTTAATCGATTCATATTGCTTATAAAAATTACTTAAATCTGGAACTAAATCTTTTATTACCGGCATATGTGGCAACGGATATATTTTTAGCTTCTCTTCGTCAGCTATGTTAAGTATGCAAGCTAGAGTGTTGGTTCCATTGATATTCATAGAACATGAACCACATATCCCTTCTCTGCAAGATCTTCGAAAAGTTAACGTAGGATCCACGTTGTTTTTGATATACATGAGGACATCTAGCGCCATAGGACCAAACTTATCTTTATCTAAAATATAAGTATCAATATATGGGTTTGAGTTTGTGTCTGGATTATATCTATACACATCAACACGCAGTTTTCTCTTCGCGTGAGTATCTGCGTTATCAGCATTATATGTCGTTCCTTTCTTTACAATAGAATTAATTGGTAACGTGAATTCTGCCATTTAATAAGTCCTCGCTTTTAGAGCCACAGTTTCAACCTCATCTGTTAGTGTCTTTAATTCTACAGGCTTATAGTCGAATTTACTCTCACCTTTCTCATCAACCCATACCATTGTATGTTTGAGCCAATCGTTATCATCTCTGTCAGGATAATCTTCTCTAGCATGACTACCTCGACTTTCTGTCCTATTATATGCAGAGTATAGCGTAGCCAGAGATTGATACAAAAGATTATTTAATTCTAACGATTCTACAAGATCTGTATTCCATATTAATGATTTATCACTTACAGATAAGTTATTGAAATCATTGAAGTTATTCTTCATTATATCTATCCCGTTTTGTAATGTTTCTTCGTCTCTGTATACCGGCGCATATCTTTGCATAGCCCTTTGCATTTTATCTCTTAATTCGGCTGTTCGTATATCACCAGAGGAATTCCTTATTTTGTCAAATCTTGACAGGATTTTATCTAAAGATGATGGATTAACTTCGACATGATTTTTCGATTTCTTGTCTAGTATCTCGCATGCTCTCTCGGCTGCTGAGCGACCGAAGACAATTAGGTCTAAGAGTGAATTTGATCCGAGTCTATTAGCGCCATGGACTGATACGCACGCCGCTTCACCGATTGCCATTAAACCATTTACCACTCTGCCAGCTCCGTCCGCCAGCACTTCTGTATTAAAATTGGTTGGCGTACCTCCCATATTATAATGAACAGTCGGAATTACGGGAATAGGCTCTTTTGTAGCATCAACTCCAGAGAAAATTTTCGCTGTCTCTGCAATGCCAGGAAGTTTAGTGTGAACAATTTCATCATCTAAGTGCTCCAGATGAAGGAGCACGTGGTCTTTATCCTCTCCAACACCCCTTCCTTCATTAATTTCAATTTGCATTGCTCTGCTCACTACATCGCGAGAAGCAAGGTCTTTTGCATTAGGCGCATATTTAGGCATAAAACGCTCGCCATCAGAATTAGTTAAATATCCACCCTCACCTCTGGCGCCCTCAGTGATTAAGCACCCGGCACCGTATATTCCAGTTGGGTGGAATTGAATGAATTCCATGTCTTGTAGTGGAAATCCAGATCTTAGAATCATACCGTTACCATCTCCTGTACATGTATGAGCAGAAGTAGATGATAGGTAGGCTCGACCATACCCTCCGGTTGCAAGAATCACAATATGAGACTGAAAAAGATGAATCGTGCCATCATCCAAGCACCAAGCAAGAACGCCAACGCACTTGTCATCTTGATAAACTAGGTCAATAACAAAATATTCAATAAAAAAATCTACGTCGTTCTTGAGTGATTGTGTATACAATGTATGAAGGATAGCGTGACCTGTTCTGTCTGCAGCCGCACATGTCCGTTGGGCTATACCCTTACCATATTCTGTGGTCATCCCGCCAAATGGCCTTTGATATATTTTTCCTTCTTCGGTTCTTGAAAAAGGTACGCCAAAATGCTCGAGCTCAATTATTGATTCAACTGCATTCTTGCACATGTATTCAATTGAATCTTGATCTCCTAACCAATCTGACCCTTTGACTGTATCGTACATATGCCATCTCCAGTCATCTTCTCCCATGTTACCAAGAGCGCCACTAATCCCACCTTGCGCTGCTACTGTATGACTTCTAGTTGGGAATACTTTGCTGATACATGCCACACTATGTTTGGATTGAGCAAGTCCCATGGTAGCTCTGAGCCCAGAACCTCCTGCACCAATAACTATAGCATCATGTTTATGCTTTGTGATTTTGTAACTTTCCATGTTTAGTAACCTGTAATCAAATATAGACAAATTAACGTAATAGTCAATAATACAGCATGTGTGATTTTAGATAAACTTATAAATAAGGATTGAAGTTGTTCATCATGAACATAATCTTGTAGTATTGTCTCAATCCCGAGAGAGCTATGGAAAAATATCAAAGCCGACATAATTATGATAAATAACACTCCATAAATAGATGAAATATCTGAAGTTATTTGATTATAGGATAAATCATCAAGTGTTAAGAAATAAAAAATCAAGTACAGCATGCCAGGCACTAAAGCAATAGCACTAAATCTCTGAAATTTCCAATGTTGCAGAGCCATGTTAGACCTCAAAAATCATTAAAACTGATATAAATGTAACTAATACAGATACAAAAATTACTAAATAACCTGATAAGTAGCTTTTTTCTATACTCAGACCGTAACCATAGTCCCAAAATAAGTGCCTGATTCCATTGCATAAGTGATATATGAGCGTAAATTGTGCGCCAACTAACAACAGTTTAATAAAATAATTGGAAAAAAATGCGATTAAGTATGAGTGATACTCAGGTCCTAATGAAATTATAAGAAGTGAAATTGGGACTAAAATAGACGTTAAGGTCAGTATTACCCCTGTTATTCTATGGGATATAGATAAAACAGATGTAAGCTGAGGTTTATATATCTGTAAATGTGGTGAAGTAGGTCTATTGGATTTAATCATCATGAATCCATGTATTAAAAGTCAATACAACGACCGTTTTTTTCCCAATCACCATATCTAGTTGGCTCCGGTCCCTTACGACCGCCTATTTCCTTTACTTTTTTAACACTGTTTTTCTTATCAGATTTGACTTTGTCTTTCTGTTTTTTTTGACGCATACGAACTCTCCAAAATGTATTATAGGCAAATACTTATCTTAAATAAACACTACTTTATAAGAGTAATTATCTATGATTAAATCATATTTATTATTTAAATATTAAATAAAAGTATATTTCAAAGAATATCTTTAATAAACGTATATAAATCAATTACTTGTATGAATATAACAGATTTTAGTGGAACAAATATTGACGAGAATCTCGTGGCTATCCGTGTCAGTGGAGATGATGCGTCGAGTTTCCTTCAAGGCCAATTTAGTAATAACGTAGAGTTGGTTTCAGGTGAGAAGTATCAATATTCAACATTCTCTACGAATCAGGGTAAAGTTATCGGAACATTCAGACTATTTAATCATGAGCAGGCGTTTGTGATTCTCATCAATAACGATGTTGTTGATGTTTTTATTGATAGACTTAAAAAATACATCATAATGTCAAAAGTAGTAGTTGAGAAAATTGAAATAAACTGTCTTGCATCTTTCGGTGAGGAAGCTAAACAATATTTAGATGCAGACAAATTTGAGAGAGAATCAAATATTTTAGTTAAAGATAATAATATATTACTTAACTGTTCCACAAGTTTTTACCATTCCTGCTTTATTTTATCGTTGAATAAAGATATTCCGATATCAAAAGATTACTGTATCTCTAGTAAAATCAAAGTAGGTGAATTTATTGATATTATAAATGTTTTTCCAAGACTTCATTCTAATGTTCAGGATACATATATACCTCAAGTTCTTAATATGGAAAGTCATGATGCAATTAATTATAAAAAAGGTTGTTATACAGGACAAGAGATTGTTGCTAGAACACATTATTTAGGTAAAATTAAAAAAATACTTTTGCTTTGTTCAATTGATAATCTTGAAAATTTCGTGGGTAATAAAATTCATGATAAAAATTCAGAAATAGTAGGCGAAGTGATAACTTTAAGACCTATTACTATCGAAAGAGTTTTTTTCAATGCAGTGATAAAGTTGAATTCAGTTGAAAAAGAATTATTTTTGAATAAATCTTCTTTAAAAGTTCACTGTTTTACAGCAAATCCTTGATTATATCTCTTTCTTTAATAAGCTCAGTTTCCGTTTGCTTCAAATAGTTTCTAGAGAATTCTGATACATGTACACTATCAATTATTTTTATAGAATCATTAGTAATATGTAAGGGATAGGAGAAAAATACTTCGCTGGAAATATTAAATGGGTTGTTAGAAATTATTCCCATTGATTCCCAATCTTTTGATCCATTGACTATAATTTTCAAATGATCATAAACTGCTGATGCAGCTGATGCTGCACTTGATTTCCCTCTAAACTCAATAATCTCGGCGCCTCTATTTTGAACTCTTGGTATAAACGTTTCAGAGATCCATGAGGAATCATATAAACTAGAGAAGTCATTACTATCCTGAACTGATACATTTGATAAATCTGGGTATTGTGTCGCTGAATGATTTCCCCACACAATGAGTTTTTTTATTTTTTCTATAGGTGCTTTAATTTTTGATGAAAAAATACTTTTAGCGCGATTCTGATCTAATTTCATAAGAGATGTAATATTCTCTGATGGAAGATTTGGTGTATGCTTATTAATTATAAGCGCATTTGTATTTGCGGGATTTCCAACAACAATTACTTTGGATGATTTTTTGCAAGATTGACCTATCACTTTCCCTTGTTCTTTAAAAATATTTGCATTATCTAGAAGTAAATCTGCTCTTTGCATTCCTTTTGTTCTTGGTTTTGCACCCACTAGCAATATAAAATCTGAATCCCCAAAAGCAGTTTCATAGTCACTCGTAATAATAATTGAATCTAATCTCTCAAATGCGCAATCCTCTATTTCATATTTAACGCCCTTAAGAATTTCTTGGGCTTCCGGAATATCTAAGAGTTTTATTTGAATTTTAGACTCATCTTTAAATATATTTCCAGAAAGAATCCTAAAAATAAGAGAATATGCTATGTTGCCTGCTGCGCCAGTAATTGTAACAGTATGTTTTTTCATTAGAACAACTTCCTAGCTAATTTTAAATCATTATTTGAATTAATACTAATAGATTTATTTTGCTTAATCAAAACGCATTTAATTGAAATGCCGTTACACAAAAAACGTAACTGCTCAAGAGATTCACATTTTTCTTGTAGTGATTGCTTAAATTTTGTGTATGAATGAAGGGCGGATACTTTGTAAGCATAAATCCCTATGTGAGAATAAAAGTATTTAGAGTAATTATGAGGAATTGGTTCTCTCGAGAAGTATATTGAATTACTGTCATTATCCATTACAACCTTAACGATATCTTTATTAAAGTAGTCTTTTTTATTAGTATTTTTTGTAACTACAGTAGCTACATTTATTTTATTATTTGAATTAAATAGGTTTATAATTTTATTTATCGCATGAATAGGAAAATTCAATTCATCTGCTTGTAAATTAATTATAACATCAGAATCTTTAAAGTTTTTTTCATTGCAGAGATGAGCAATTCGTTCGGTACCATTATTAAATTTTTTTTTTGACAAATATGTGTTTATTTGCATTTGGTTCACGATATCAGTAATTTTTCTACTATCAGATGCAACAATTAAATCGTCACATTGAATTCTTGTAGCTCTCTCACAAACATGTTGAATGATTGTTTTACCAGATATAACTCTCAAAAGTTTGTTTGAAAGTCTCGTTGATTTTAATCTAGCTGGAATAATTACCTTTATTTTCATCTTTTGTTAAATCGATAATATTTTGTAATAATATGTCTAGTGATTCTGATAAAATCGGTATGGGCTGTATAACCCAAACATTTTTGATATCGAATTTATCCAGTTTAACATAGTCTTTCATAGTAACAAAGATAGGCAAAGAATCATTAAAAATTATATCTGACTCACTAAAAGTGTGATGATCACCATAAATGGTCGATCGAACAAGTATATTCTTTTGCTCTAACCCACTCTGAATTACCTCTGGAAATGCTATACCAGTGACTAAACGAACTGTTTTATTTTCAAAATCTTTCAATGAAGATAAAGTTTTGCTAGCTGGATTAAATACATTTTCGTATTCATATTTTAGAGAAACGTGTAATTTTTTATTTACACCTTCTCTCCAAAACTTAGGTCTTCTATAAGGGCCAGATGGAAGTAGACTACAGAATTTAAATTTATCACTTACAGTGTTTGCTAAAACCTGATTTTTTTCCACGATCAACTCAAAATCCCTTGATAATGCAAGGTGTTCTAACCCATCATCATGGATTATTAGATCCACATTATCTCTTTCTAACATTTTAGTAGCATTTACTCGAGAACTACCGCTTACAACTAGTGCATCAGTCATTTGAGCCAACATAACCGCTTCATCTCCCACTAAATATGGGTCAGAATCTTTATTGACCTTATGGGGCATTTTTATTTGTGACTTGTAGCCTGATGAGACAATCCCTACAGTCATTCCTTTATCTATGAGATACTTCGACAACATTATAGTCAATGGCGTCTTTCCCTGTCCGCCAACTAGATAGTTTCCAATTATCACAACCGGTATAGAGGATTTATACACTTTCTTTAGTCCGAATTTATAAAGCATCGATCTAATGTGTATCAGGAGGAAAAATATTAACGATAGAGGTAATAGTGAAATGCTAATCAATAAGATCAAATAAAAATAATTACTACTATCTTTTGTATACCAAATTGCCTTGAAAATTTTTTCAGTCATCATGTATTTGCAGGGAATTGAATTCTATGAAGTAAAGAGTACAATCCATCTTTAGTTATCAACTCAGCGTGAGTTCCACTCTCTACGATTTCACCTTTATCTAATACAATTATGTTATCGGCTTTCTCTATAGTTGATAATCTGTGTGCAATGACCAATGTTGTCCTATTTTTTTGTAAATCTTCAAGAGCTTTTTGAATCAATTTTTCAGATTCAGAATCTAGGGAACTTGTCGCCTCATCTAATAAAAGTATGGGTGCATTCTTGAGTATCGCTCTAGCTATTGCAATTCTTTGTCTCTGTCCACCTGATAAAAGTACACCATTGTCACCAACAATCGTCTCAAATCCATTCTCATATGACTCTATAAAATCAAGAGCATATGCAGTCTTTGCAGCCTCTACGATTTCGGATTCAGACTTTGTTTCAAGTAATCCGTATGCAATATTATTTCTTATTGTATCGTTAAATAGAGTAAGATCCTGACCTACATACGCTATAATGTTTCTAAGCTTAAATAAACTAGCCATTTTAATGTCTTGATCATCAAGTCTAATGGATCCATGCTTGAGCTCATAGAATCTTGGGAGTAGATTGATAAGTGTAGATTTCCCGCTCCCCGAGCGTCCAACGATTGCACAAGTTGTCCCTCTTGGGACTGAAAAGTTAATATCTTTAAGAATTATATTATTATCATCATATGAAAAATTGACATCAGAAAAGCTTAAATTATTAAACTTTGTATTTAATTTATGTGATTTTGAATCAATAGACTCTGATTCTGAATCTGAATCAAGTAAACTAAATATAGATTCACTAGCTGCAAGCCCTCTCTGCAAAACGACATTTATTTCCGCAAGTCTTTTAATTGGAGCAAAAACTAAAATCATTGCTGTCATGAATGACATGAACGTTCCCACTGAAATATCATCGACATATGTATTTGTCGTGACTATGTATATTATAATTGCTAAAAATAATGCAACAATAAATTGCACCAAAGGTATACTAACGCCTTGTATTAAAGCTAATTTTAGATGTCTTCTCTTATTGTTGTCGTTTACCATCTCAAATGATTTTTTCTCACTGTCCTCTCCTCCAAATATCTTTACGACTCTGTGTCCAGCGATTAATTCTTCTACTACATTGGTTATATACCCCATAGATGTTTGTATATGTTTACTAGTCTCTCTAAATTTGACACTCATTATTTTTATAAATATTGCAATAACAGGACCGATAACTAAAAGACCGATTGACAATACAACACTCTGATAGAACATTAGTCCCACTAGACCAATTACAGTCAGTCCATCTCTGACAAGCACTGTCACTGCTTTAGTTGCGGCCTCGGCTACTTGTTCTGTATCATAAGTTACCTTAGATAAGAGCTCACCGGATGATGAAAAATCATATGTTCTTGATGGAGTATGGACTAGCTTATCAAACATCTGTTTTCTAATCTTCTTTACAACATTTCTACCTACCCAAGCAATACCATACGTAGATATGAAACCTGCCACGCTTCGAAGTAAAAATAGTCCAACAAGCACAAAAGGAAACATCTTAATTGTCTCTTGATCTTTTGCCACAAAGCTACCATCCAAAAGTGGTTTGATGAGCGCGGCGAATGCAGTATCAGTGACAGCAAAGACAGCCATAGCCAAGATACTAATTACAAATACTGATTTGTGTTCGAAGGTGTAGGATAGTAAACGTAAATATAAATGATGTCCTTTAAATATTTTATCTTTGTCTGACATATTTTAATTATAAAAACTTATGATATGCATATACTTTAATATATGATATTAATACATTTAACTGTAAAAGTATCTAAATATAATGCTTGAAGAATAAAAATGAAGCAATTTTTTAAAAAATATGTACCTAATCAAGAGACTGTCAAAAAGTATAAAATGCTAAATTTTCTTGGCACGTCTCTATTCCATAAAGATCTATGGAAATTTGAGAGAGTGTCTTTTTGTAGAGCAACTGTCATAGGTATTTTTTGGGGCTGGATGCCCATGTTTTTTCAAATGATACCAGCTGCATATTGTGCTGTTTTATTTAGAGCTAACCTTCCTCTTTCTGTTGCAGGTGTGTGGATAAGTAATCCTATTACAATGCCTGCAATGATGTATTTTGGATATTTATTTGGGAACAATGTTCTTGGTTTGGATCCAGTGTATGATCAATTCAAGATGAACACAGATTGGATTCTATCTGCTTTATCTAACATATGGGAGCCATTACTTGTAGGCACTCTTATCATTGGAATTACATCTAGTATAATTGGGTATGGTGTGATGCATATAATTTGGAAATTTTATGCATATGGGAAATTAAAAAGAAGGAAATAATACAATAATTATAATTTATGTCTCTATAATTTTTCCTGATTCTAGATGATACACGACGTCAAACTTATTTATGTGAGTATCATCATGAGTTACCATTAAAAGTGATGTTTCATTATCTTTACAAGTTTGTACCAGCAAATCTATTGTTTTTTGTGTATTTTCTTTATCTAGATTCCCAGTGGGTTCGTCAGCAAGAATTAAAGAAGGTTTAGTAATTAAAGCACGTGCCAAAGCTACTCTTTGTGACTCTCCTCCTGATAGAAGGTTTGTTCTTCGATTTTTTAATTTCTCTAAACCAAGACTAATCAGTAATCTATTTGCTTCTTGCTTAACCTTATCATAATTAACATTATCAATTAATAACGGGAGAGAGACATTTTCTATAACAGTCAAATCATCGATCAAATTAAAAAATTGAAACACAATACCAATATTATTCATTCTAAATTCTGACAACTCATCCTCATTAAGTTTTGTAATATTCTGATTATCAAAATATATATTTCCAGAAGAAATACTGTCAATACCTGATATAAGATTTAAAAGAGTTGTCTTGCCGCTCCCAGATGGTCCCATAAGAGCTACAATCTGATTTCTCTTAATCACTAAATTAATATCATTCAATACTGATGTTTCAGAGTATGTATCATATGATTTGAATACATTCTTTAGCTCAAACATCAATTTATACCTCTTAAGATTTTTGCAGGCTTTATACTAGCTGCTCTTCTGGCAGGATATAATGAAGATAAGAAAATTATAAGAGATGAAAAGATAGCTACAAATCTAATATCCGAAGGAAGAATTAAGCTTGGAATCTCAGATAAATGATAGATTTCAGGAGGCATAAGAGACACATTAAATAATGACTCAAAAAAATTTATAACCTCATTAACATTATTGGCCAATAAAATACCAAAAATAATTCCTAATATAATTCCAATTGCCCCCAATGCAATACCCTGGATCATGAAAATAGTAGTTATATAATTTTTCGATGCGCCTAAGGATTTTAGTATGGATATTTCTTTTTCCTTGTTCTTAATCAACATTAATAGAGAGGATACAATATTAAACGAAGCTACCGCGATTATTAGGACTAAAATTACGAACATCACTCTTTTTTCATTATTGATTGCTGTAAATAAACTCTTGTGAGAGCTAGTCCAATCACGCGCATAAATACCTTTACTAACTTTATTAAAGTCGTTAGCAAATACAAATGAATCTAAAGGGTTTTGAATTTTAAGCCTAGTCTTTGTTATATTAATATCTGAGTATGATTTCAATGTTTTTAAATTTATGAAAGCATATGCTTCATTATATTCATATAACCCAACATCATAAATAGCACCAACTATATAAGTATTGCCTAATTGTTTACCTGATTTAATATCGTTCTTTGAGACAAAATCAATTTTATCGCCAATAGTTACCATTAACTTATTTGCTAAAACGGATCCAATTATAATCACTTTTTCATTAGTAATTTCATCGTAATTACCAAAAATTATATTCTCAGCTATAATATTAACTTTACTTTCTAATTTTGGATTTACAGCTCTAAAAATTGCGGAAGCGGTCTGGTTTTCTGATATTAATAGACACTCTTCCTCATGGTAATATGAATATGCTATAATCTCTCCTTCATTAACCATTTTATCAAATTTAGCTAAAGCTGCTTCACTGTTTAAATTATCTCCATGTAAAGTGACATGTGATGTGAAACCAAGGATTTTATTTTGTAACTGACGCTCAAAACCATTCATGACAGACATCACAGTAATAAGAACTGTTATCCCAAGAACTATCCCAATAACTGAAATTTTTGATATTATATTTATGAATCCAGTATTATCTTTTGATTTGAGGAACCTATATGCTAAAAGGAATCGCATTAATAAACTATATCATAAAAGCTTTATGAATAAAGTAGCCACACAATATAAGATCCTCAATGAGTCTAATACAGATGAGATAATGTTAGTATGGCCAGAAAAACACATGAGCAGTGATTTCTCAATAGAGCTTGAAATTAACTATGCACATATAATCAATCTACTAATTCATCATGAGATAAAAACGTATATTGTTGCAAGTGAAAATAATGACTCATCAGTTTTGACAAATATCAGAAAAAAAAATAATAACAATATGTTAAAAATACTGAATTACGAATGTGATGACATCTGGATAAGAGATTATGGGCCGCTAATTGCCACCACACACATTCCTGATCAAAGAGTTGGATTGACATTTGAATATAATGCGTATGGAGAAAAATACAATTATAACAACGACAAAAAATTCTCAAAGATTTTAAAAAATTACTTCACGCCAAAGATAACTTGCTATGATGAAAAAAGACTTAGTAGCAGAATAGTTTTTGAATTTGGTAACTTAACTTATAATGATGACATATGTATTACTAATATTAATTCGATAAGAGAACATAATGAAGGTAGAGATATTGTAAATCAGATTAAAATATTATTTAAAGATAATATTTATCAGAGATTATATTTTATCGACTGCCCTGGCATTACTGGTGATGATACAGATGGACATATTGATAATCTGGTAAGATTAGATGGAAAGAAAATACTTTATATGGGAACAGATTATGACAAACATCCAGACTTTAAACTCCTAAGGAACTTAGAGAGACAGCTATTACAGCTAAGGTCTAATCTCAAAGATGATTACGAATTTATCAAAATTAATCATGGTGCTAATACTATTATGAATAACTCAAAGAATGATATGCTACCTTTTTCATATTTAAATTACCTCAAAGTAAAAGATATTATTATGCTACCCGTTCCAGATAAAATAGAATCAAAGGAGAAAAATCTTTTTTCGAATATATTTAATGAGAAAAAAATTGAATTCATAGATTCAAGACCATTTATAGTCGAATATGGCGGAATTCACTGTGCAACTTTGAACTGGTATAAATATGAATAAGAGAATTAACATTGTAGTAATACAAAAAAAATTTAAATTAAATCATGGGTGTGTTTCGGATCAAGTAGTAAATCACATCGAAAAATCTAAAATTAAAAAAAGTTCAATTGTCGTACTCCATGAATTGGTTCTTTCGCGTTACTTCCCTATTACTAAATTGAGTAAATATGATCATTACGTCACTGATATTAACGACTTGGATATTGAAAAAATACAATCAATTTGTAAAAAATTATCAATTTTTCTAGTATTGCCTATTTTCGAGAACGGTTATAAAAATGAAAACTATAATACTGCTCTTGTGATAGATAACAAAGGAATGATAATAGGGAAACAAAGAAAAGTATCAATACCAAATGAAAACTGTTATTTTGAGAAACACTATTTCACTCCTAGCTCATCTTTTAAAGTATTTAAAATCAGAAATGTAAAAATTGGCGTTCTGATATGTTGGGATCAATGGTTTCCTGAAAACTATAAAAAACTTCATAATCTTGGTGCTGATATAATTATTTCGCCAACAGCAATTGGTCATGTATATAAGAAGAATAAACTAATAAGTTTAAGAAATGAAAAGAAAAAATGGGAGATGGTAATTAAAACTAACAGTTTACTTATAAACACCCCAGTGATTGTAGCGAATAGGTGCGATATCGAAAAGCGAGGAGAAAATGTTTTGAAGTTTTGGGGATCAAGCTTTGTTACAAACTCAGATGGAGACATCATTGAGAGAGCAAACAAAAATAATATGATACTCTCAGTATCTATCAACACGGATAATAAGCGGAAATCTGTCAAAAAATGGGGATTTCTAACAAAATAGCTATTCAGAGCAAAGTCATAATCTCAGAAAATTGTTCATTTAGACCATAAGATGCTGTAGAATTTAGATATTAGGTAACTAGGTTGTTGCCTTACTCATTATGGAAGGGAGAATTATGAGAATTTTAATGCTACTTTTTATCGGTTTTCTGACAATGAATTTGTCATTAGCACAAAACCTTGGCAAATTTGATACTAATTTTTATAGTTCAAATTTACATCACATAGACTCTATGATTTGTGCAGAAGAAGAGAAAGCTGAAGAAGAAGAGCCAGAATGCGACTAAAAAATTATTAATAAAGGAGGAGGAGTATGAATATTAAATCAATATTATCTTTTGCGGTAATAACACTGCTTACAGTTTCAATTACTCATGCGGAAAAGCCTGTTGCTATTTCAAAAGGTGACGGACCATATTCGCTTGAGATAGGCGTATCTGTCGATGTTGGTAATCAAAAAATTATGAGAAATCAGAATAATAAGAATACTGTCAACCCATCATTTGCAAAAACATCTAGACCTTGTCCGCCATTTTGTATTCAACCCATGGAATTAAGACCAGGAGTTGAAACAATCGGTGAACAAGAGATAATTCACTATGCAGTTATGATGAGCAAGGGGCAAAAAATGCCTGATGGTTCAGAGATAATGATAATAGATTCTAGAACGCCAGATTGGACAGCAAAAGGAATGATACCTGGGGCTGTCAACTTACCATGGACTCTATTAAGTGAACGCAAAGGTGCAGACCCAATATCTATTGCTGAGATAATGACGGAGGAATTTGGTGCTAAAGAACAAAATGGTTTATTCTATTTTGATAATGCAAAAACATTAGTCTTATATTGTAATGGTATGTGGTGTGGGCAATCACCTAATAACATAAAAAGCTTATTAAAATATGGTTATCCAGCGGATAAAATAAAATGGTATCGCGGTGGAATGCAAAACTGGGAAATACTTGGTTTTAATACTGTAAAATAATTATATTCTATTATAATAAAAAGCAGCACACACGTGCTGCTTTTTTATAATATGAATACTAAAGAAATTTACTATAAAAGTATTGGTGGTTTGTACGGATCATCTCCGTTCTATTTTATTAATAAATGCACTGAGGACTATAACAGTATAATTATTGTTGTCAATAATAATAATGAAATACACAATCTTTCAGAAGAGCTTAAGCTTTTTGTCGACTCTAAGATAATAATAAACAAATTCTTTAATTATGAGAATCTGCCTTATGATGAGGTATTAGAAGACAAAGACCTATTATCCTCCAGAATACAAACAATATATAACATTAATAACAGTGAAAATAATATTACTATCACTAATACACACTCACTTATAAGAAATCTAAGCTCATACTTACTAGATGATAATTTTTTCAAAATCATAAATAAAGATTTTAAATATCAGGACATTATTAAAATATTAGAAAAATATAAATATGAGAAGACTTCTCTGGTTATTAATAAAGGAGAATTTGCAACTAAAGGTCCAATAATTGACATTTTTCCCACAAACTCTGTGGAACCATTTAGAATAAATTTTGATGAGGGCAACATAGAAAATATTAAAAGTTTTGATATTACAAGTCAGATAACTTCTAGAAGTACTGACAAAATAATACTATCTGCTAATACTGAAATAATACTAGACAATGAAGACATTGCCTATTATAAAAAGTCTGCTAAAGAAATCTTTGATGACGGGTATGTAAATGACATTGAATATGAAAAAATTATTAATAATATACATTATCCAAATGCTCACAATATATTACCTATCATTTACAAAAAATCAAAACCACTCATAGATTGTTTTTCTAATAATTGCCTATTGATAAGTAATTTAGATTTAAGTGATGAAATTACGAAAACATTTAATAACTACCAAAAATACTATGAGGCTAACAATGCTTTTAAATATATATTAAAGCCTAATCAGATTTTAGCTACTCCAAATAAATTAAGTTCAATATTAAACTGTCTTAATATAATAAAAATTTCATCATTCAGACAATCAGTATCAAATTTATCAAGAAATGAAACCATTAAAAAACTTCCTCTCGTTCTCATAGATAATAAATATCCTAACCCATTTAGAAATATTATAAAATTTATTGAAAATGACTTATACAAAATATATATATTTATAACAAGAGAAAGTCTGCGTAAAGAACTTACTAATGCTTTATCAGAAAACTCAATGCATTTCGATACTATAGATTCAATTGGGTTAGATACAAATAAACAGAAAATCTCTATAATAAACGGGAACATCACCGAAGGTTTTATTGATTTTTCTAATAAAGTAGCATTTATATCATCAACAGATATATTTGGTAAAAGAGCCAATTATCAAAATCAAATTAATAAAAAAAGAAAATCAATTGATGAGTATTATAACGATATATCAGAAATTGAAGTTGGGCAATATATCGTTCATGAGGATCATGGTGTAGGTATTTATAAAGGTATGATGAATATGAACATTGAAGAGGTTAAAACTGAAATGATAAAACTTGAGTATGCAAACGAGGATATTCTCTACATACCTGTAACCTCAATTGATTTAATAAAAAAATTCAATAACTCAAGTGGTTTAGTGGTTAAATTAAATGATTTAGGTGATTCTAAATGGCAAAGAATTAAGAAAAAAGCAAAAAATAAAATTAATGATCTTGCAGTAGAAATTCTTGAAATGGAAGCTAAAAGAAATTTACGAGAAGGATTTGCGTTTAATATAGATCCTCAGGGTTATACAGAGTTCAAAAATGAATTTCCATTTAATGAAACTTTAGACCAAATTAAAACAATTAGAGAAGTAGAAGGTGATATGTCATCCAAAAAACCAATGGATAGGATTATATGTGGTGATGTTGGCTTTGGAAAAACTGAAATAATAATGAGGGCTTCATATCTTGCGGCAATGAGTAATAAGCAGTCATTATTGCTGGCTCCTACAACTATACTTGTAGAGCAACACTATAAGTCTTTTAAGAAAAGATTTTTAAATACGCCTATTAACATAGCTAAATTATCACGATTGGAGAGCCAAAAATCAAAAAATTCGATTATTAATTCATTGAAAGATGGAAGTATTGATATTTTAATAGGAACACATGCCACATTATCAAATGAGATATCTTTTAATGATTTGGGTTTTCTGATAATCGATGAAGAACATAAGTTTGGCGTCAGAGCTAAAGAAAAGATTAAAAATTTTAAGGGACTTATTGATGTTGTGTCAATGACTGCTACGCCGATACCTAGAACACTTAATTCTGCGCTTTCACAAATGAAAGATTTAAGTCTACTTGAATCACCACCAGAAAATCGCAAATCTATAATTACAGAAATTATAGAATGGAACGATGACATAATAGTAGATGCAATAAATAGAGAAATACAACGCGGTGGACAGATATATTTTGTACATAATGACATTAAATCTATTCCTGCAATGAAAGAATATATAGGTAAAATCCTACAAGATGTGAGAATCGGTATCATTCATGCAAAATTAGAAAACAAAGTAATCGAAGAACAAATGAATAAATTCATTAATAAAGAATATGATCTTATAATTTGCACAAGTATTATCGAAAGTGGTTTGGATATAGCTAATGTAAATACGATTTTTATAAATGATTCAGATAAATTTGGTCTATCACAATTACATCAGATTCGAGGAAGAGTTGGAAGGAGCTCATCGCAAGCATATGCGTATTTCCTTATAAAAAATAAGCACAAAATCAATACTATCTCAAAAAACAGACTAGAGGCCATTGATTCGATAAATAGTCTTGGTGGTGGCTTAGAAATAGCCACTAGAGACTTAGAAATTAGAGGCGCGGGTGAAATTCTAGGTCAAGAACAAAGTGGCCAAATGTACGAAATTGGTTATGCAATGTTCACAGACTTGCTTAAAAAAACAATCAATTTCCTGAAGATGGGAAAGGAAATTGATGAGCATAGTCTGATAATAGATATCAATACATCGTGTCTCATACCTGATAGTTATGTCGAAGATGTATACCAAAGATTGAAGTATTATCAAAAAATATCACAATGTAAATCTCAGAATCAGATAGATCAAATAAGAGATGAGTTTATAGATATCTTTGGTCCAATCCCAGAATTCTTGGAGAATCTACTAGTGATAAGAAATCTTAAAAATACTATTAGTAATATACCCCTGCGATATCTTAAAATTGTAAATGATAATGTTTTCGCCGAGTTTATATCAAAGGAAGCATACATAAATTATGTTATAAATAATCATGAAATTTCTAGTGCTAATAAATCAAATAATTCAATTAAATTTAAAATATCAAATAAGGATAATTTTGTAGAGCAGTGTAATGAGATTGAACGAAAATTAAGTCAATAATTTAAATTTGTTTATCCCAGTCAATAGTAGTTGTCGGAAATGCAATAGCAGCATTATTTGATTCTATTATGCTTGATATTTTATATAAAATATCTTCTTTGACAGATAAGAATTCTCTCCATTCTTTGGTGTTGGTGAATGCATATACGATAATGTCGCATGATGATGCCTCAAAACTAGAAAAATATACCACTGGAGGCATATTTTGATCAATGTCATTATGAGCCTCTAAATAATAACGGATTTGATTTACAATAGCTGGTATTTTAGATAAATCTTCATACCTCAATCCAATTACCTCGTTTATTCTCCTGTTTGTCATTCGAGTAGCATTCTCAACTATGATGTTTGAGAACGCCGAATTTGGAATATAAAGAACATTTTTTGAGAATGTTCGGACTACTGTTAATCTCCATCCAATACTCTCAACTATACCCTCAATATTTCTATCTGGTGATTTAATAAATTCTCCAACTTTAAATGGTCGATCAAAGAAAATCATTAGCCCACCGAAGAAATTTGATAATAAGTCTTTAGCCGCTAAACCAACTACAAGACCACCGACGCCACCGAATGCAAGTAAGCCTGATATACTCAAGCCATACTCCTGCATAAGGATAAGAATAGTCATTACTATAATAAATATTTTTATTACACGAATAGATATTTCATATGTTTGCTCAATTGCAACAGGATCGGTATCATCTTTGATATTTTTCAAATAAAGTTTTTTGTTATAATATCTATCGAGAAATCTTACTATGGAAAATGAGACAAATATTATAAGTAAACTGTAAAATAAAGAGGATGCTGAATATTCAGCATAATACTGATAGACATCATTTATTTTTTCAAAAACTATAAAAATAGAATATAAAATTATAAAATATGTAAATGGTGTATTGATAGAATCAAGAATAGCATCATCATACTCTGTAGACGTTTTTTTGGATATGCCTGTCAGAAAACTAATCACACGATTCTTAATAAATAAAAGAAATACTGATACTGAAATTATTATAATAATCTGAATCGATATTTCATTTGAGGATAATATTGTTAAATAATCTTTCATGTTGCTTTCTTCATGTTTTCTATGTCTTTTTTACATTTTGCGTAAAATTCATTATCGCTACGTGATTCACTTATGGGTGAAAATAATTTCATTTTATCATGGTTTTCTCTGTAAAACGTTAATATATTTTCTGTAATATAGTTATCCATGTAGTAATTTGCAGATGTCGAGTATTCATCTTCTTTCACAAGGTTAGTTGAAATGATTAAATAGTCACAGCCTGCGTCAAGGGCTTGTAGTACCCTACTCTCATAATTTATCAAATGATTATCAAAATATTTTGCTGAATACATTTCTAGGTCATCACTGATTATTATTGGTTTTATTTTTACCATCTCTCCTAGTATTATTTTTAATAGTTCACTTGAGTAAGTACAAATATTTTTATCGATATTTTTGTAACAAATATGATTAGTCATTATTGGTAATGTATATTTATCGTGTAAAATCTTAAATGGTAAGATATCTTGATTAATTATCTCTTCTTTACTTGAATCACATATACAAAATTGAGAGTGTGTATCAGTTGTAACTCTTCCATGACCTGGATAATGTTTTAGTACTGGCATTACTCCTGTTTTTTTAAGACCCTCAATATAACAAGATGCAAGCCTAATTACCTGATTAACTTCTGAACCAAAAATTCTTCCATCGAGTAATTTTGACGAACCTGTTATTGACAAATCAACTACTGGTGAGAAATTCATATTTATACCAATGGATGATAGCTCATGTCCTGCTACATAACCCACATTATATGCTACTAACTCTTTTTTATCTTTGTCATCTATTTGTGAGATTTCATGAAAACTTGGAAGTTTTGTAAAATTATTTATAAATCGTTGAATTCGTCCCCCTTCATGATCTACTGATATTATCAAATTATCTTTGATGTCTTTAATAGATTGAATCAGGTTTGTAATTTGATCTTTATTAGAATAATTTTTTGCAAAAAGTATAACGCCGCCAACTAACTCATGATTGATTAATTCTGATTCTTCTTTAGTAAGCTGCAAACCATCAACATTGATAATATAAGGTCCCATTACTCTATATGACTCGATTTAAGACTCACGATTGAATGACAGGTAACTCCCTCATGTTTTCCAATAAATCCAAGACCCTCACCTGTGGTTGCTTTGATATTAATACAGTCTGTATTGCACTTTAATAATCGAGATATATTCTTAATCATATCTAAATTATATTTTGCTAATTTTGGTGACTGAAGTAATATGACTATGTCGATGTTATTAATAATAAATCCCTTTTCTTTGGCAGAATTTATTGAGTGAGTTAGTATTATAGAGCTATCAATATCTTTATTTGAATTATCAGAATCTGGAAAATGCTGTCCTATGTCTCCAAGAGCCACGGCACCATAGATTGCGTCAGCTATAGAGTGGAATACAATATCACCGTCAGAATGAGCTTCAATTGATTTATCTGAAGAAATTCTAACACCTGCCAATAGTAAATAACTACCACTCACAAGTTTATGTGTATCAATTCCTATCCCTACTCTCATATTGATTTAAATACCTTTATAATGTCGGTTAAGTCAGATTGATATGTGAGCTTGACATTAAATGGCGATGACAGCAGAATTTTTACTTTATGAGAATCAAATCTCATTGCCTGCAAATCATCATCAATATCAACTTTAGCGCTAATAATTTTTTTGTATGCATCATGGATTTTTATAAAATTAAACATTTGTGGTGTAAATGTAACATATAATTTATCTCTATTCATGTCTTCCTGAACTATCAAATTAGATTTAACTTTTTTGATAGCATTCGTAATAGGATAACCAAAACCAATTCCAGTAGTTAGTCCTGATGATTTTGATAGTAATGATTTAAGATCAGCGTGTTTAACGATAGGTCTTGCAGAGTCATGAATAATAACATTGTTAGGCCTTGATGTAACTTTATGAATAGCTTTTAGTGCATTGAATACCGATTTACTTCTCGATATCCCGCCATTAACATAAAAAAGATTTTTTTTAGAGTTATTAAATCTATATATATCCTCTTTTCTTTTTACTATGTATATATTCCTTATTTCTTTATAGACAGAGAACATTTCAACTGACAAACTTACAAGCGTATTACCTGATATCTTTTCATGTTGCTTATACTTTTTTTTTGAATATCTCTTGCTTTTGCCAGCAGCAAGAACTATGGCGTCAGTTATTTTTCCCATGATTTTTTAATATTTGTACAAAAATTTCTTCATTTTTAATATAGCCATAATTTTCACGAGCAAAAGTTTCTAGAGCATGAGTATTATTTGTAAGTTGAGTTATTTCGTTCTTCAATTTTCTATTCTTAGTTTCAAGCAAATCAATTTTGATTTCTTTTGATACTAATTGCTCATTGTAATCTAAATAAGAGAATAAGCTATTATCGCTTAGAAATATAGAATATTGGAGAACAATAAATAATGCTGATGAAATTAGGTAAAATAGTTTCATTTGACCCATCTCGAAAATACATTACCTTTATTGAACATTTTCTCACCTACAATCTCTTCAATTCTGATTAACCTATTGTATTTTGATGTTCTATCAGATCTAGACAAAGATCCAGTTTTTATCTGATTTGAGAATGTCCCTACACTTAAATCAGCAATTGACGTATCTTCGGTCTCACCAGACCTATGAGATATAATATAATTATAATTTGCTTCTCTAGCAATGTTAATAGTCTCCAAAGTTTCTGATACTGTCCCAATTTGATTTAATTTGATTAGAATAGAATTACCAACTTTACCTTTTATTCCTTTTTTCAGAATTTTTGGATTAGTAACAAAAACATCATCTCCAACAAGCTGAATTTTATCTCCTAGTCTTTTTGTTAATTCTCTCCAGCCATCCCAATCATCTTCACTCATACCATCTTCGATACTTATAATCGGATATTTCGCACAAATCTCAGAAAGATATTCGCAGAAAGCATTGTAATCATATGTTAATTTATTACTTAATCTATACATTCCATCGCTATAAAATTCAGAACTTGCAACATCTAAGGCAATATAAACTTCTTCACCGGGTTTATAACCTGACATCTCTATTGCTTTAAGTATTAAATCGAAGGCATCTTCATTTGTTTTTATGTCTGGAGCATATCCCCCCTCATCACCAACAGCAGTAGAAAATGATTTATCTGATAATATCTTTTTCAAGGTATGAAATATTTCAGCTCCAGCACGCAAGCTCTCAGAAAACGAACTAAATTTAAGAGGTACAATCATAAATTCCTGAAAATCTAGTGAATTGTTTGCGTGAGCACCACCATTTAATATATTCATCATTGGTACAGGTAACGCATGTTTTTTACCAAACACCTCATATAGATTCAAATTTCGTGATTTTGCAGTTGCATTAGCAAAAGCAAGAGAAACAGATAAAATAGAATTTGCTCCTAGATTAGTCTTATTTTCCGTACCATCAATTTCAAGAAGGAGGTTATCAAACTTACTCTGACTATCAAAAGACATACCTATTAACTTTTTTTTGATTATATTATTGATATTGGCAATAGCTTTCGTTACTGACATACCGTGATACTTATTTTTATCACCGTCTCTTAATTCCAATGCCTCTAGTTTTCCAGTTGATGCGCCTGAAGGCGAAACACCTCTTCCACAAGAATCACAATCAAGAACTAAATCACACTCTACTGTTGGATTGCCCCTAGAATCTAAAATTTGTCTCCCTATCAAATCTTTTACTATCATATTTACATATCCTTTTTTGAAATTTCATTCATTCTTACGACGTCATTTATTAACTCTTCCATTTTATCAATTTTAAGAGAATTCTTTCCATCGCTATATGCGTTTTCTGGGTTCGGGTGTGTCTCTATAAATAGAGCATCTATGCCAACTGCAGTTGCCGCGCGAGCAAGATAAGGAATAAACTTACTCTCACCACCAGATTTTGTATTATCTGCACCAGGTTGCTGAACTGAATGAGAAGCATCAAAGACAACCGGACAACCTGTTTCTCTAAGTATTACAAGTGATCTCATATCAGATATCAGATTATTATAGCCAAAACTCACGCCTCGTTCACACACAAAGATTTCCTCATTCCCTGTAGATTTCGCTTTATCTACTACGCTTTTCATCTCACCGGGTGATAAAAACTGACCTTTTTTTATGTTAATCGGCTTCATCGCGCCAGCGACTTTTAGAATAAAATTTGTCTGTCTACATAAAAAAGCAGGAGTCTGCAAGACATCAACACAATTAGCTACCTCGTCAACTGGAGAATCCTCATGAACATCTGTTAAGACAGGTATTGAAAACTGGTCACGTACTTTTTCTAATATCCTCATCCCCTCCTCTAGACCAACACCACGTTTCGCAGATAGAGATGTTCTATTGGCTTTATCAAAAGATCCTTTGAAGATATAGGAGATGGGTAGATCTTCTGTCACTCTAACAATCTTTTCTGCAATATTCATGCAAAGTTCTTCAGATTCAATAGCGCATGGTCCTGATATTAATGTTAAGTTATTTGTTTTTCCAATTTCTATCAATTTATGCTGACCCCTGTTTACTTGCAGCAATAAAGCCATTAAATAATGGGTGGCCAGTTAGCGGAGATGATGTAAATTCTGGGTGAAATTGACATCCTAGGTACCAAGGATGATTTTTTAATTCAATTATTTCCATTAATCCTTCCTTAGTTGATTTACCGCTAAAAATTAAGTCACTACTTTCAAAATACTCAAGGAAATTACTGTTAACTTCATACCGGTGCCTATGTCGTTCATCAATTCTAATTTTTTTGTACATCCTATGTGCGAGTGAATTCTTTATAATACTGCATTGTTGAGAACCTAGTCTCATTGTTCCACCATAATTATCTTTATCAGCAATAATTTTTTTCCCACTACTATCCTTCCACTCTTCAACTAGTGCAATAACAGGATTACTTGTTCGCATATCAAATTCAGTACTATTAGCTTTTTTAAGTTTAATAACATTTCTTGCAAACTCTATTACAGAAATTTGCATACCTAAACATATCCCAAAATAAGGAATTTTATTTCTTCTTGCAAATTCAGCAGCTAGTACTTTACCCTCTATACCTCTATTCCCGAAACCGCCTGGCACTAATATTCCATCCATTTTAGACAATTCATTTATATTATTTTTGTTAATTTTATCTGAGTCTAAATATTTAATATCAACTTGCGCCATATTAATAATCCCAGCATGATAAAGAGCCTCATTAAGTGATTTATATGAATCCTCGAGGTCGACATATTTTCCAATCATAGCAATTTTTATTTTTTTATTGCACTTATTAACTTTATTTTTATAATCTATCCAAGGTTTAATATTAGATTTTTTTCCTCTTATGGAGAAATGTGAAACTATAAAATCGTCCATTTTTTGTCCCTTAAGCATAATTGGGATATCATAAATGGAATCAGCATCTTCAGCTGAAAATACTGCATCTTTAGATACATTCGTAAACAGCGCGATTTTCTTTTTCAAATTATCATTCAAGCTATCTTTTGCACGACAGAGTAATATATCTGGTTGGATACCAATGGATCTTAACTCTTTGACAGAATGCTGAGTTGGTTTTGTTTTTATTTCTTTGGTCACATCAATGTATGGTAGTAGCGTTAGATGTATAAAAAGTGAATTTTTGGCTCCTAATTCTAAACCAAACTGTCTAATTGATTCTAAAAAAGGAAGCGATTCAATATCGCCGACGGTTCCACCAACTTCAACAAATGCAATATCAGATTTTTTTGCACCAACTATTATTAATCTTTTAATCTCATCTGTGATATGCGGAACTACCTGTACGGTACTTCCCAAGTAATCTCCTTTTCTCTCTTTATTTATTACATTTGAATAAACACGTCCTGCAGTTACATTGCTATCTTGTGACATTTCAATCCCTACAAATCTCTCATAATGACCTAAATCAAGATCCGTCTCAGCGCCGTCTCTTGTAACAAAAACCTCTCCATGCTGGATTGGGCTCATTGTCCCAGGGTCAAGATTGATATAGGGATCGAGTTTTTGAAGGGAAACATTAAATCCTCTAAGCTTGAATAATGATGCGAGGGAGGCTGACGCAATACCCTTTCCAAGGGATGATACTACACCACCAGTGATAAAAACATATCTTGTCATACCTTTATGATGAGTATAGACGAAATTGTTCGAGAAAACTATATAAGATTGACAAATGATGCAATCGATTATTTATCACAAATCATTAATTTTTTATCTTTTTTCATAATTTTTATATTATTGAATTCAAACAATGGGTTTGAATCATTGTTGGTATATATAATTTTAATA
>CACPCG010000005.1 GCA_902632305.1 uncultured Gammaproteobacteria bacterium | reverse complement strand
CACCAGAAGGAGCAAGAGATTACCTAGTGCCCAGTAGAGTCCATCCCGGTCATTTCTTCGCGTTACCACAATCACCGCAAATATTCAAACAAACACTCATGATAGGTGGTATAGAAAAATATTTCCAAATTGCAAGATGTTTTAGAGATGAGGATCTCAGAGCAGATAGACAGCCGGAATTTACTCAATTAGATGTTGAGCTGGCGTTTGCGACAGAAGATGAAATCAAGAGTCTTATAGAGAGTATGTTTAAAAAAATATTCAGTGATTTATTCAACACGAATGAAATAACTTTTGAAAAAATATCTTATCAAGATTCTATGAGTTTGTATGGGTGTGATAAACCCGATTTGAGAAACCCTTTGCACCTTGTAGATATAAAAGATTTAGTTAAGAATGTTGAATTCAAGGTTTTCTCTGATGTGGCACAGAAACAGAATTCTAGAATTGTAGCGTTGAAAGTTCCTAACGGGATATCATTAACAAGAAAAGTTATTGATGATTTGACGACTATAGTCAAAAGTTGCGGAGGTAATGGTTTAGCTTATCTAAAATGTGAAAATGTTGATGACATAGAAATTGGAATATCTAGCCCTATCAAAAAATTTCTTAATAATAATGTTATTTTAAAAATACTAGAGAAAGTAGACGCAAAGAGTGGAGATTTAATATTCTTCTCATCAGATAAAGAAAGTGTCGTTAATACTAGCATGTCCACTATTATAAAAATACTTGGTGATAAACTTGGATTAATCAAAGATTCTTGGAAGTTTCTCTGGATTTATAATTATCCATTATTTGAGAGAATAGAGGGAACCAATAATCCAACATCTATCCATCATCCTTTCACAGCGCCTATTAACGAGGAAGATTTAGATTCAAGTGATATATTCTCAGTTCAATCGAGAGCTTATGATTTAGTCTTAAATGGAAGTGAGATTGGTGGTGGTTCGATCAGAATCCATAATCCTAATATTCAAAGTAAAATATTTAAGTTACTGAATCTATCTGACAGTGAAATTGATCAAAAATTTGGATTTTTTATTGATGCTTTATCTTATGGTTGCCCGCCACATGGAGGTATTGCGTTTGGAATAGATAGGTTAGCAATGTTACTCTCGAAATCAAACAGTATAAGAGATGTGATTGCGTTTCCAAAAACCCAATCCTCTTCATGTTTAATGACAGATGCTCCTTCAGAAGTTGATAATAAGCAACTATCAGAATTATCATTACAGAAAAATGAGGCTGAAAATGACTGATTATCAAAAGAGCTTAAATGAGATTATTAAGATTCTGAGAGTTAATGATGCAAAAATCATAGCACATTATTATGTTGATGAAATACTTCAAAAAATAGCTGAAGATACAGGAGGTTTCGTAAGCGATAGTCTGGAGATGGCAAGATTTGGCCAACAACAAAAGGAGTCGACGCTTATTGTTGCGGGTGTAAAATTTATGGCAGAGACAGCTAAGATTCTTAGTCCTGAAAAAAGAATACTTACTATTGATTCCGACGCAACTTGTTCTTTGGATGATGGTTGTGAGTTCAATGAATTTAAAAGATTTTGTCAGAAACATCCAGATAGAGAGGTAGTTGTATATGCGAACACTAGCGCTAAAGTGAAATCAATTGCAGATTGGGTCGTCACATCAAGCATAGCTGTCTCGCTGATAGAATATTTAACTTCTATGGGCAAGAAGCTCATATGGGCACCCGATAAATATTTGGGTCAATACGTAATTGACAAAACAGGTGCTGACATGAAATTATGGGATGGGTCATGTGTAGTCCATGAAGAATTTAAATTCACAGAGTTAAAGGATATGATAACTAAATATTCTGACTGTGATGTCCTTGTTCACCCAGAATCACCAAGAAGTATTATAAGTCTCGCAAATGTTGTGGGCTCTACCACAAAACTTATTGAAGCATCTAAAACTAGTAAAAAAAAGTACATTATTGTAGCAACGGAAAAAGGGATTTTTTATCAAATGAAAAAACTATCTCCTAATAAAATTTTTCTAGAGGCACCCACTGCAGGTAGAGGAGCTACATGTATTAGTTGTGCAAGATGTCCATGGATGAAGCTTAATACTATAGATAAATTACTAAAAGTTTTTAATGAAAAAGATAATGAGGTTTTTCTGCCTGATGATGTTATCCGTGATGCTAAGAAGTCACTATCTAGAATGGTCAGTTTTAAAGAAAAAAATATTATTAATAAGGCTTCATAATGGCAGGACACAGTAAATGGGCAAACATTCAACACCGAAAAAAAGCTCAGGATAATAAAAGAGGGAAAGTATTTACCAAGATTATTAGAGAAATAACTGTGGCTACTAAACTAGGTGGAGCAGATGTAAGCTCTAATTCTAGACTTAGACTGGCAATTTCAAAAGCAAATTCAGCAAATGTGCCCAAAGACACTCTCGAGAGAGCTATAAAAAAAGCATCGGGCCAGGACAATCAAAATTTTGAGGAGATAACTTACGAAGGGTATGGTCCTAACGGTATTGCAATAGTAATAAACTGTCTCACAGATAATAAAAACCGCACAGTATCAGAAGTAAGAAATGTTCTTACAAAACATGGTGGTAGTCTAGGAACAAGTGGTTCTGTCTCTCACTTATTTAAAAAAATGGGTTTTATGAAGGTAATTGATTTATCAGAAGATACACTTTTTGAACATATCGATAATATAAATTTAATTGATTATGAGAATGATTCAAATAACTGCATAATTTTTACTGAGCCAAGTGAACTTTTCTCAATTAAAAAATATTTTGAAGATAATAAAATTAACGTAATTGATGAAGAAATTATAATGGAGCCAACTACCACAATAAGTGTTGAAGGAGATAATCTAGACAAAGCTACAAATTTATTAAATAAGTTAGAGGACCTTGATGATGTTCAAAGTGTGTATATGAATACTTCTGTAGGTGTATCATGATCAAAATTCTTGGAATAGACCCAGGAACAAATATTACAGGTTATGGCGTAATTCAACTAGATGGAAATAAAATAAAGTATCTCTATCACGCTATTTTAAAAACAGGATTAAAAAACAAATATACTGAAAAACTCGCTAGGATTAATATCGAGACGGAGAGAGTGATAAAAGAATTTAAACCAAATCATGTTGCAATAGAGTCAGTTTTTTTTAGTGTAAATGCAGCGACTGCAATTAAACTTGGTCAATCAAGAGGTGCGGCGGTTTGTGCTTGTAGTAAAGAAGGACTTGAAGTTTTTGAATATTCACCTAGACGAGTAAAAATGCTTGTGACTGATAGTGGAGCATCTGATAAAGATGTCGTAAAATCGTGTGTAAAAAAGATTCTTCGATTAAGAAGGGAGCTTGAGATTGATGCATCAGACGCACTTGCAGTTGCAATCAGCCATGGCAAAACATTAATAGATAGTGAGCTGGAGGCTAAAAGTGTCTAAAAATAGAACCTTGATGATAAATGAGATATTCTATTCTATTCAGGGTGAGAGTTTATCAGTTGGCGAGCCTACAACGTTTATTCGATTATCAGGTTGCCCATTGAGATGTTCGTATTGCGATACTAATTATGCGTTTAAAGATGGCAAAGAATACGATTTTGATAAGATCCTTAAAGTAGTAAGAGACTATAACTCAAGATTTGTCACAGTAACAGGTGGAGAGCCTCTAGCTCAGACAAATTGTATCAGTTTTTTAGATTTAATAGCTAATGAGTATAACGTATCGCTTGAGACGAGTAATGCTTACTCAATTAGAGAGGTCAACACCAATGTTACAATAGTTCTTGATGTGAAGACCCCAAAATCAAACGAATCTGATTCCAATATGGAGGAAAATTATAACTATCTTAAAAATACTGATCAAATAAAATTTGTTATCTGTGATTTAGATGACTACGAGTGGTCTAAAAAATATATTAATGATTATAAATTATTAGAGAAATGTAATATTTTATTTAGTCCTAGCTATGATGAAATGCCATTGGAAGATCTAGCTAATAGAATACTTGATGACAATTTACCTGTGAGACTTCAATTCCAATTTCATAAATACATATGGGGGGATGTGCGTGGCAAGTAAAAACTCAGCTATAGTGCTTTTCTCAGGAGGTTTGGACTCCACAACTACTTTAGCAATTGCGGATAAGAATAGCTCGGACTTAATTGCTCTTACACTGAATTACTCACAAAAACATCATTTTGAAATTGAAGCAAGTAAAAAAATCATTAAAAAATATAAAAATGTATGCCATGTAATATTCGATGTTGATTTAGCAAAAATCGGTGGATCAGCCTTAACAGATGATAGTATAAAAGTCCCAGAAAGCGAGACTACTAAAGGAATACCAATAACATATGTCCCAGCTAGAAATACTATAT
Source organism: uncultured Gammaproteobacteria bacterium (assembly GCA_902632305.1). Taxonomy (GTDB): domain Bacteria; phylum Pseudomonadota; class Gammaproteobacteria. The sequence goes on along the minus strand of CACPCG010000005.1, from coordinate 78,091 downwards.
TCTTGTCCATAGCAGCTGCTTATGCAGAGAAGAATAATATTAAAGATATTTATATAGGAGTGAATTCTATAGATTATTCTGGCTATCCTGATTGTAGAGAGGAATTTATAAAATCGTTCGAAGAAACGATTAATCTTGGAACAAAAAGAGGGGTAGAGGGGAAAAGTATAAAGATTCACACACCACTTATTCACTTAAAAAAATCTGAGATTATATCTGAGGGGATTAAATTAGATGTTGATTACTCACTCACCTTATCATGTTATGAGCCATCTCTTAGTGGAGAGGCATGTGGAAAATGTGATTCATGTCATTACAGAAAAGAGGGTTTTAGAGACGCAAAGATTTCTGACCCTACTATTTATAAAAAATAAAAAAAAACATGCTTATATTACTAATTACTAATATAATTAAAGAATTCAAAACGAGGTAATATATTATGGAATTTAATCCAATAAACTTAATGATTTATGTATCTTTTCTTGGCTTAGTCTTAGGTTATGTCGTCAGTAAGACTAACTTTTGTACAATGGGAGCTGTTTCAGATTGGGTAAATATTGGAGATACCTCAAGATTTAAGTCTTGGATGCTTGCTGCATCTGTCGCTATTCTTGGAGTAACATTAATGGAGTATCAGGGTTTTTTTAATACTTCCGATTCGAGGATACCATATCGAGATTCGGTTTTTTTCTGGCCTCGATATATTATAGGTGGGTTACTTTTTGGAATAGGAATGACATTCGCCAGTGGGTGCGGTAACAAAATTTTGATAAGAATTGGTGGTGGTAACATAAAATCAATTTTTGTTCTGATCATTGCTGGAATCATGGCTTACTTGATGACAAGAACTGACTTTTATGGGGTGGTATTTCACAGTTGGATGCGTCCAATAAGCCCAGATTTAGCTAAATATGGGCTTTTAGATCAATCTTTACCAACCATAGCATCTTCTATATTTTTAAGTTCAAGTGGCGATTATTTTAAACTTGGATTCGGATTAAGTGTTTCACTTATAATGATGTTTTTGATATTTAGATCGGGTAATTTCAAAAATTTTGATAATATTCTGTCAGGATTTACAGTAGGTATAGTTGTTATTTTAGCGTGGTTACTCACAGGTGGTAGCATGGGAAATGAATGGATAGAATCCAACAACTTTTTGGATAATCCACAACCTGGAGTAGGAGTGCAATCATTTACTTTTATCAACCCTATGAGCGAGACTCTGGTATTTGTTAGTAATTTTGCAGATTCATTTTATCTTACTTTTGGCGTCTCGGCACTTTTATCAGTTATCGTAGGATCATTTATTTACTCTATTTCTTCAAGTAATTTTAGGGTAGAGTGGTTTGCTTCTGGGACCGACTTCTATAGACACCTAATTGGTGGGGTTTTAATTGGTGTCGGAGGAGTCTTATCGCTAGGTTGCACAATTGGACAAGGTGTTACGGGAATATCTACACTAGCTCTTGGGTCTTTTGTCACATTGATATCAATCATAATAGGTGCTTCCATAACAATGAAAATAGAGTATTATAAAGCGGTCTATGATAGTTCTTCATTTTTTGATCAACTATGCGCGTCGCTAGCAGATCTTAAAATGTTACCAAGTAGCCTAAGAAGATTAGATAAAATTTAACGTTCTTGGGGCGTTAGCTCAGTTGGTAGAGCAGTGGCCTTTTAAGCCATTTGTCACAGGTTCGAATCCTGTACGCCCTAATATTAAAATATGAAGAAAATATTATTTATTTTTATATTTTTTATTTCTCAAGGGTTATACTCTGACCCTAAAAATATCCATTTAGATGTATCTTTAGATTCATCAAATTTGACTTTAAATGCTCACCATTATGATTATGGCTCCAATACAGTGGCTATTATTCTTCATGGCATGAGAGGACATAGAAATATGGAAATCGTAAATGGTATTGCAAACAATTTCATTGGGTTAAATATCGATTCATTGATTCCAAATCTATCATATGGAATCAGTAGCAGAAATAATGATTTTTTGCCATGTGATATCAAACATTCTCATGTCAACGATAACAACATCAAGGAGGTAATGGAATGGTGGCGTTATGCAAATGAAAGATATGACAATATAATTTTAGTAGGTCATTCAATGGGCGGGCAAGATATTCTATCGGTATATAAACATATAATGCCGTTACAGAACAACTATTCTATTAAATCTATCATGCTTTTTGCTCCCTCATCTCAAGATTACAATGAAATAAGAGATAGTTTTATTAATTCTAGTGGTGTAGATATTGAAGAACTTAAGACTATGAGTTTAAGTTCATATATAACTACCGATTTTTTGGGATGCAAAAAACAAGAAGTAAAAGTTGAAAGTTTTCTCAGTTATTATGATTTAAGTGGGGGACGTGATACAGTGTCTATGCTCTCAGCAATAGATATTCCTACATACATATTTCTTGCATCTGAGGACACTTATGTTCCTGAAACTGCAGAAAAATTAACAGACATCAATAAAGATAATATTCAGATTTATACCATAGAGGGTTCTGATCATTTTTTTAGAGATTTGTACTTAGATGACGTGCTAGATATTATTTCTGGACTTATTGAATAGAGAAAGGTTCTTCAGTGCCTTTTGGAGATTTCATATTCAAACTACGATTAAGCGTGGTCTCGGATTTCATTCCAACAGTGACTTCTGATGATGATTTATCAAATAATTTCCTATTCACCTTAATTGTAGCGAATCTATCTTCTTTATCGAAATTCATTAAAACAAAATCACTTCTAACTATCGCAATTTCAGACCAACCATCATCACGCATTTCAACTCTATAGAATTCTACGATGTCATCTTGCGAGATTTCATGAACTAAATTAAGCACTCCAGTAAATCGCGCACCTTCTCCAAATATGATTGTTTTATCAGAAACAATTTTTGTGTTCTCGGGAAGTGGTAATGAAATCTGTAATCGTTGACTAGCGCTAAGTTCTTTCACTTCTACGGAACCATCCTCATCAGAACTAATCATTTGATTAATTGCAGCACAAGACGTCATTGTCATGAGTAAAATAGAATAAACAAATATTGATTTGAACACATTAAATAATCCCATATTTTTATTGTACCTATTTTCTGGAGCCAGGGCCATTGATTTCTAACCCGTTGCTCATATAGGAAATAAAAAATTCAAGATTTCTGTATTCTTCACCCTGTGCTTTAAATGGTTTAGCACGAACTCTATTGAGGCAACCAGCAAATCTCTCGTGGAGCGAGACCAGTCGGCCTGCGCTCGATCTGTATACTGGGAAATGAGTAGGATGGCCAATTGCTGGACTAGGAATATCCGCTCTCAGCTTTGACCCTGTTTGATAGACATGACAATCCGCACAAGAAAAATTAAGCTGTCCAACTTTTGTAAAATATAGTCTCTTGCCCTCTTCATATGCATCGAAAGCTCTATCATCATTTGGTATTTCAACATCAAAAATTTTACCTGAAGATGTTGACGCCATATATGCAGATAGATCAGCCATTGGTCCACCTTTGTAGTAACTATATGGTTTTTCTCCATTGTTTTTTCGACATTCGTTGATTGCAAGTTCTAAAGTGATAACTTCGCCTCGATTTTCATCAAAGTATGGATAGTTTTGTCTGATTCCTATTCCATCATTTTCAAAACATGATGCATAGTTATTACCGTTTTTGAATGGTGTATTAAATAACTCTTCACCTTGTTCGATATTAATTTCGTATGGTGGAAAGTCTTCAATAGATTCCCACTGTTCTCTAGATGACAAATCTATAGAATAGACGCCATTTTTGTAATCACTAAATTCTGTTTCTGGAAATCTATTTTCAAAATAGTCTCTAAATTTCTGAAGATCCTCTTCTGGTGATGCAAAAAGTGCTACAGAAAATAAACCAAAGATTAGTAAAAATAAAGTCTTAAAGTTATTCACTTTTTTTATTTTACCACAGTTGATTTAGAATCTTTGTTACCTTTATTGTCAGTCCAAGTTAGTTCAAGGTTGTCTCCCTTAGAACCACTGTAAGCAAATGTAAGATATGGATTTTTTGAAACCGCAGGACCCCAATGAACTGTAATAACTTCTTCTCCATTGGCTTTTCCAACTACCTCTTGGATAAAATGCGCTGGGATTTTCCCACCTGTTTTCTTATCTTTTCTTTGACCTGTTTCCATTGGATGCTTCATTAGCGCTTTAACTGTTACAGACCCATTACTTTCCTTTGCTCTTATTTTAATTGTGCTCATATTAACCTCCACATCCACCGATGGTTACTTTTACTTCTTTTGAAGCAGAGTAAATTTTTCCATTACTTTTAACTGCAGCAATTACATTTGAAGTTTTCCCCATTTTAATTCTTGTGCCTATAGAGGGTACAGACTTTGATGTGAGATTGTATCCACTAGACAAAGGTTGCGGATTATTTTCTACAAATAACATTATCGACTCTACATTTTTTAGATTTGTTTTGATATTAATTGGGACGATTGCACCATTCTCTGCAATATCTGGTGCTTTGAGTTTTACCTCTGAAGTCTCTGATAGGTCATCATGACCATAAACACTTTTTATAGAATCGCTTAAATCTGTAATATCAAATGATTCTTTCGGCCAAGCAGCAAAAACTCTCTTTGGCTTAATCATCAACCCAGCGAATGTTGTTACAACAGCAGCAGTCATAAGTGTATTTTTTAAAAAAGTTCTTCTTTTCATATTACTACCTCAAAGAGTATACAGATACTCTATTATTTTATTAATCTCCTCTCTAGTGATAACTCCATGTTTACCAAAAGGAGGCATGTACGAGTTTGGATTGTTGGCTGTTGGGTCCCAAATTTGATTAAACAAGACCTCTCTATCAGGAAATCTTGCTTTCATAGCGATTAAGGGCGGCCCGTTGTTACCAGCTAATTCACCATCTTCAATTGCATGACATGCCAAGCAATTGCCTTTTTTTCTGTCAAAAGTTAGGCTTTTTCCTTCAGTCACAACATCACCTAGGGTTAATGGAACATAACCTAATGTGAAAATGACTAATATTATCGAAAAAGCCTTCATAACTCTTAATTTAAACATTATTATAGTACTCATAGACTTATAAAAAAACTACTTTAATTACAAGTTTTTTCGCCAAAAATTGGTTCGAGTGGCTTTCTGTAAGTACATAAAATATCCTGTTTTTTGTCAAGAACCCTTTGGCGTTGATTTTGTGTGATTTCATCAGATTTAGATGCGTTTTCTAGGACATCTATTGCCAACCGAGTATTATTCAAAAGAACATAGTAATCCGACAGATGCACACTACTCTTATAAATATTATTCTCCTGAGCATATAATTTTGACAATAATCTATGAAAATCAGGGTTATGTTTATAATATTTTTTATTATTTTCCATTAACCCTATTGCATTTTCCGATCCATTTTTATAGTCTGCATAAATTTCTGCTAATTTGATAGGAAGTATTCTATTAAGTGGGTTTAAATTCATCGTGTTTGTAATTAAATCAATAGCATCATCTATTTTCCCAGCACCAATTAGAGAATCAACATATGCTATTGTGATGTAAATATTGCTTTTATTTTTTACATCATTTTTGAGAATCTCAAGAGATTTTTTAAATGACGATTTCTTCTGATATAGAAGCGCCAGCTTGTGTCTTGAGATCAATGTAGAGTTCGATGATGATTTAATCTCCCCAGAAATATCAATTTCTTGATTTGCTAGTAAAATATTCTTTATAAAAAAATAATCCATAGAACTATTAGTCATTGTGTCGGACAAGCTTGAGGAGCGATTTTTTGTGTTAGCTATCCTCTCTTCAAACATAGGGTGTGTTGACAAGTAGGCAAGATTTTTCTGGACATCACCTGTAGCAGACTGCATCAATTCAAATAATTTCGACATCTGTGTATTATCAAAATTGGAGTTTTCTAAAATTTTTAAACCTAACGTGTCAGCTTCTACTTCATTAGATCTAATAAGATTAATATTTTTTTGCATAGTTATTCCAAGTCCTGTTTGCAATGCGGCTATGGATGCTTGAGGATTTCCTGAGAAAATCCCCGCAAATATTCCAATCCATGTTGGAATCGAATTTCGACTCGAATTTGCAATCATTTCTGCCGTATGTCTCAATTTTATATGAGATATTTCGTGAGCAACGACAGAGGCTAGTTGAGCTTCATTTTCAGTTAGTAATATTAATCCTGCATTTAACCCAATATAACCTCCAGGTATAGCAAATGCATTTATTTGATTCGAATTCACAACGAAAAATACATATTTTCGATTATCATCCAGAAGATTTCTAGATAGGAGATTACCCAGGTAATTAATATAAGAAGATACTAACGGATTGTTATTGATTGCATTTACTTGTTGTAATCTGTGGTAGCTGGATATTCCAATTTGCCTCTCATTTTCTAAAGATAGAATTTTACTATAAGGGTCACCCAGCTCTGGTAGACTGTCATCGGAATGCGCTATATTCGCATTTAATCCTACTAACAATAAGAAAAATGTTGAATATTTTCTGAAGTACAATAACATAGACTAAAGGTTGTTACATATAATATATGGAATAACACAATTCAATTATAACCTATTAACATGGAGTTTATATGTCTGATTTTGATAAAGAACTTGATACAAGTGGACTTAATTGCCCTCTACCAATCATAAAAGCAAAAAAAGAGATAAATGGTATGGATGCCGGTCAAATATTACATATTATTTCTACAGATCCTGGGGCAGTGAAAGATTTCGAGTCTTTTGCTAAACAAACTGGAAATGAGCTAATTAACTCGGAAGAAAAAGATAATAAGTTTTATTTCCTTTTGAAGAAAAACTAGAATATTCAGTATTGAGATTTTTATCATCATTCTTTAGAACATTTGGTATTATCTCATTTACATTCATAGTATTTTCCGTAGTTGTTGTCTACGGAGTCACAAATCCTCGTGTGAGTGAACTAGCTGGAACCTACAAGACTATCGTAATATTATCTGGAAATCCTGATAGGGTCATTTTAGCGAGTAGGTTATACTACGATAAAAATGCGAAATTTATTTTTCTCAGTAAGGAACCTAGATTAATAAAAAATTATAACAGAAAAGGTGCCCGTCAATTTGTTTATCAATATTATTCGCAACTTTTGGTTAAAAGAGGAATAGAGAAGGATAAAATTATCTTATTTGGCCCGTCAAAAAACACAGAGGATGAATTTAAAGCTTTATCTCAAATACTCAAAAACTCATCTGAGAGAGTATTAGTTGTAACAAACACGTACCATATTAGTAGATCTATCAAAAATGCAGAAAAATTTGGTATAGACCACATCATAGATTTTTACCCGGGACTTGATATTAGTGCTGAAGACAACAAAAAAAATATTTTATCGAAATATATTCTTGAGTATTTCAAAACTTTAAATTTCTACCTTAAATATGTGGGTATAAATATCTTTGAATATAGATGACTCGATAAAAAAATAAAAAATAATCATATATATAATGATGAACTTTGAAAAAAATTGTATGATGTATTGGGTTATTTAAGTAGCAATATGAAATTAAGTGGATCAGAAATTATAATAGAATGTCTTAAAAAAGAAGGCGTAGAGTATATATTTGGATATCCGGGAGGTGCTGTATTACATATATACGATGCACTATTTAACACAGATAAAATCAAACACGTACTTGTAAGGCACGAACAAGGAGCTACTCATGCGGCTGATGGATACGCAAGAGCATGTGGTAAACCAGGTGTAGTACTGGTTACTTCTGGGCCTGGCATAACTAACTGTGTTACAGGTCTTGCGACAGCACATATGGATTCCATACCAATGATTGTTATTTCCGGACAAGTCTCTAGACAGTATGTAGGAAGTGATGCATTTCAAGAAGCAGATGCTACTGGTATTACCAGACCAATAACTAAACATAATTTTCTAATAGATAGCCGTGAATCTATTGCAGAAGTTTTCAAGAAAGCGTTTAAGATAGCTACAACAGGAAGACCAGGCCCAGTTTTAATTGACATACCAAAAGATTTGACTGACCCGAAAGTAAAGATTAGCTTCAGCTATCCAAAAAAAATAAATCTGAGATCATATAAACCTGCAATAAGGGAATCTAGAGAAAAAATAGATGAAGTGGCAGAATTAATATCTAAAGCAAAAAAGCCAATGATATATACAGGCGGCGGAGTAATATTAGGCAATGCTCACAAGCATCTTTATTCACTGGTAAAAAAATTAAATTATCCGATTACTAATACTCTAATGGGTCTGGGAGGATACCCGGCAACAGATAATCAATTTCTTGGAATGCTAGGCATGCACGGTACTTATGAAGCTAATATGGCTATGCATGATTGTGATGTACTTCTTGCAATAGGCGCTAGATTTGATGATAGAGTAACAGGTGATACTTCAAAATTTTGTCCATCTGCAAAAATAATTCATATTGATGTAGACCCATCATCAATCTCAAAAATCATAAGTGTAGATCATTCGCTTGTTGGAGAGACTGCATTTATTCTTAAGCAGCTTAATAAATCATTAGATCGATATATAAAAAAAATTGATACAAAAAGCATTGATAAATGGTGGCGGAAAATTGAAAAATGGAAAAAGAAGAAATGTTTAGACTACAAGAAATCAAAAGATATCATTAAACCTCAACAAGTTATAGAGACATTATATGAAATAACTAAAGGAAACGCTTTTGTTACATCTGATGTTGGACAACATCAGATGTGGGCTGCTCAGTATTATAAATTTGATAAACCAAACCGATGGATTAATTCTGGAGGTTTAGGAACCATGGGCTTTGGATTGCCCGCTGCTATGGGTGTGAAACTCGCATACCCTAAATCCGAGGTTGTTTGCGTAACAGGAGAAGCAAGTATTTTAATGTGTATTCAAGAATTAGCAACTTGTCTGCAATATCATCTACCAATCAAAATAGTGAACTTAAATAATCGCTATATGGGAATGGTGAGACAATGGCAAGAATTTTTTTATGAGGGCAGATACGCTATGTCATATATGGAAGCGTTACCAGATTTTTGTAAACTTTCTACTAGTTTTGGTCATATAGGGATACAAATTGATAAACCAAATGAACTTGAGGTTAAGATGAAAGAAGCAATGAAAATGAAAAATAGACTCGTTTTTATAGATATAATCACTGATCAAGAGGAAAATGTTTATCCCATGATTAAAAGTGGACAAGCTCACAATGAGATGCATCTTTCACCAACTAATGAGGATACGGAGTTAGCATGACGGATAATAATGAAAAAAGATACATAATATCTGTGCTTGTTGAAAATGAATTTGGCTCATTGTCTAGAATTGCAGGATTGTTTTCTGCTCGAGGGTATAATATTCATTGCCTTAATGTTGCACCAACAAATGATGAATCAATTTCTAGAATGACGATTGTTACAATGTGCAATGAGCAAAAAATCAATCAAGTTATGAAACAACTTGATAAATTAGTAGATATCGTAAATGTAAAAGACTTAACAGAAGAGACTCATATCGAGAGGGAGATGTTGTTACTTAAATTGAAATGTAACAAGAACCAAAGAGAAGAACTCAAGAGGCTTGTTGATATATTTAGAGCAAGAATAATAGATGTAACTGATACTACTTATACTGTAGAATTAACTGGTGCATCTGAAAAGATATTAGCATTTGTAAATTCAATGGGAAAAATTAAAATAATTGAAATGGTGAGATCAGGTGCATTGGGTATAAGTAGAGGTAGAGACAGCCTCGAGAACATTAAGAGAGGGTGATTATGAAAGTTTATTACGATAAAGATGCAGATTTAAGTATATTAAAAAAGTTGAGAGTATCAATAATTGGATATGGATCTCAAGGGCACGCTCACGCTCTTAATTTAAAAGACTCAGGCGTTGATGTTACTGTTGGCCTCAGGAAAGGATCTAGTAATATAACTAGGGCAGAGAGCGAGGGACTGAATGTTTCAGAAATAGAGGATGCGGTTAAAAATACGGATATAGTAATGATACTTGCTCCTGATGAGTATCAAGCTGATCTTTTTAAAACCTCAATAGAACCATACTTAAAAGAGGATGCTATGCTAGCTTTTGCTCATGGGTTTAACATTCATTTTAAGCAGATAATACCTGACAATAAGCATGATGTTTTCATGATTGCTCCAAAAAGCCCAGGCCATCTAGTTAGATCAACTTTTACTCAAGGTAAAGGTGTACCGACATTAATAGCAATTCAAAATAATAATTCAGGTAATGCAAAGAATATTGCCCTTGCTTATGCATCAGCAATAGGTGGAGGAAGAGCTGGTATCATAGAGACAACATTCAAAGAGGAAACTGAAACAGATTTATTCGGCGAACAAGCAGTTTTATGTGGTGGTGTGACCGCACTTGTAACTGCAGGTTTTGAGACACTGGTTGATGCTGGGTATGCTCCTGAAATGGCTTATTTTGAATGTCTTAATGAATTAAAATTAATTGTGGATTTAATGTATGAGGGAGGAATGACGGAAATGAGATATTCAATTTCCAATACCGCCGAATACGGAGATCTCACCAAAGGCCCATTCCTAATTGATGAACACGTTCGAGAGAAAATGAAAGAAGTGCTTAAAAATGTACAAAGTGGTGAGTTTGCTAAAAATTTTGTTAATGAGATTAAATCGGGCTCTAAAGAGTTTGATAAGTTAAGAAAAGAGGCATCTAACCATCAGATTGAGGAAACAGGTAAAAAGCTTCGTAAAATGATGTCATGGATGGAAGATAGTAAGCTGGTAGATGAAAAGATAAGTTAGCGTGATGTTAGAGTCTAAAACAAAAAAAATACCAGGGGTTTATTTGCTACCAAATCTTATTACTACATCAGCATTATTCAGCGGGTTTTATTCTATTATTGCAACCATAAACGGTAATTATATTTACGCAGTTTTTGCCATCCTTATTGCAATGATTTTAGATGGACTTGATGGGAGAATTGCAAGACTTACAAACACACAAACATCCTTCGGCGCATATTATGATAGTCTCTCTGATTTACTATGCTTTGGTGTTGCACCAGCAATATTAATTTATCTATGGAGTTTGGTAAATTTAAATATTTTTGGCTGGCATTGGTCTAAAATTGCATGGATTTCCTGTTTTATCTATACAGCATCAGTAGCTCTTAGACTTGCGCGATTTAATTCTAAACTCCTTGTTATGGATAAAAAATATTTTACAGGTTTGGCAAGCCCAGCCTCTGCTGCAGTAATAATCTGCTATGTATGGGTAGTCGAGGAGAGTAACTTAATCGTTAGTTCTTTTACTTGGGTTAGCTTGAGTTTAATAATCTTTTTATCCTATTTAATGATTAGCAATGTAACATATTATAGCTTTAAGGATATAAGCATTAGACAGAAAGTTCCCCATATATCACTCTTTATGATTGTCCTGATTCTCTCATTCATCTCTTTTGATCCCGCGCTAGTTCTTTTATCATTTTTTGTTTTGTATGCTCTCTCAGGACCGATTTTGCTTATAACTAGAATTGTGAAAAAAAGAATTATCATCTCCAGAGAGAAAAAACTTCACTGATACAGATATTTCTTGCAAAATACACCATAGGAAGTATTATGGCATTATGGAATTTAATATTTTAAAATCCAATTTTTCCTTAAACCTAGGACTGCTGTTGTTCTAACGGCTCGTAGTACTTACTCAACACCAACAAATAACTATGAGCGATAAAAATTTAATAATTTTTGACACGACATTAAGAGATGGGGAGCAGAGCCCAGGCGCATCGATGGATATCGATGAAAAACTTCAAATTGCCTCTTCATTAGAAAACTTAAATGTAAATGTTATAGAAGCTGGTTTCCCAATCGCGAGTAAAGGTGATTTTAATGCAGTTTCTGAAATATCTAAAACTATTTCTAGCTCTACAGTTTGTGGTCTTGCTAGAGCATTAGATAAAGATATTTCTATAGCTGCCGAAGCGCTTAAAGATGCTAAGTTGCCAAGAATTCATACATTCATCGCAACATCTCCAATTCATATGGAGAAGAAATTAAAAATGACTCCTAAGCAGGTTATCGAAAGTGCAGTCAAGGCCGTTACTCTGGCAAAAACTTTTACTCAAGATGTTGAATTTTCTCCAGAGGACGCTGGTAGGTCAGAGCTAGGTTTTTTGTGTGAGGTTATTGAGGCAGCAATTACTGCTGGAGCAAAAACCATTAATATTCCAGACACAGTTGGTTATAACCTACCTCATCAATTTGGTGAATTAATTAAAAAAATAATAGAAAATGTAGATAACTCTGACAAAGCTATTTTTTCAGTCCATTGTCATAATGATCTCGGTCTGGCAGTTGCAAACTCCCTATCAGCCGTAATTAACGGTGCTAGACAGGTTGAATGTACAATTAACGGACTTGGAGAAAGGGCGGGGAATGCTGCGCTAGAAGAAATTGTCATGACTGTTCGTACACGTAAAGATATCTTCAATTGCGATACACAAATTAAAACAAAAAATATATTACAGGTTTCCCGATTAGTATCAGGTATTACAGGTTTTCCTGTTCAACCAAATAAAGCGATTGTAGGTAAAAATGCCTTTGCACACGAATCCGGTATCCATCAAGATGGTATAATTAAATCAAGAGAAACTTACGAAATTATGAGAGCTGAAGATATTGGACTTGTTAGTAACTCTCTAGTATTGGGCAAGCATTCTGGAAGAAATGCTTTTAAGCAGAGGATACAAGATTTGGACATAATGCCAGAGAATGATAACGAGTTCGATGCATTATTTTTTAAATTTAAAGACCTAGCAGACAAAAAACACGAGATATTTGATGAAGACTTGATAAATCTTGTATCAAAAATACATACAAATAAATCCTCTATAGCTTTTAATTATATGAATGTAAGTACGGAAAGTGGGAAAAGACCTCATGCTCACATTATTTTAGATATTGATGGAAAAATGACTGAAGCTAAAGCTAATGGTGATGGTGCGGTAGATGCAGCATTTAATGCAATTGAGAAAATTGTAGGCAGTGATAGTGAATTACTTTTATATTCGGTAAACAACATAACCTCGGGCACAGATGCGCAAGGTGAAGTAACAGTTAGGATATCCAAAAATGATGTCGTATTTAATGGTCATGGCGCTGATACTGACATTGTGAAAGCTTCTGTGCTAGCTCTAATAAATGCACTCAATAAATTAAAAGATAATCCAGATAGAGCTCTTGTAAAGCAGCGAGGTATATAGTGAATCATAAAAAAATTAGATATCTTGCAGAGATGGGTGTTGAGGCATTTTGGTATAAAAATAGTCGTCATTTATCAAGATTTGAGGAAAATAATAATAGTAAACTTGATGATGTAAAGAGAGAAATCGATAATTGTGAAAGATGTGACCTATCAGAAAATCGGGGTAGTATAGTATTTGGGAGCGGTGATGAAAAATCTAGAGTTATGATTATAGGTGAGGCTCCTGGAAAAGACGAGGATGCTTCTGGAGAACCTTTCGTAGGTCGAGCAGGTAAATTATTAGACGAAATACTTTTTGCAATGGGTTTATCAAGAAAAGAGGTGTATATAACTAATACCGTCAAATGCCGACCACCAAGTAATAGAAATCCAAATGACGATGAAATCTTATCATGCTCAGACTTTCTTGATAAACAAATTGACTCAATCAAGCCCTCAATAATAATCTTGTTAGGGAAAGTTGCTGCCAATAGAATGTTAGGAATAAATGAAAGTATGGCCTTTTTTAGAAAAAAAGTATTTGATTTTGGTAACACTAAAATACCATTGTTTGTTTTTTATCACCCTGCTTATCTTTTGAGGAGTCCATCACAGAAAAAAAATCTTTGGGATGACATTAATTTTATAAAAGGTTATTTGAGAAAAAATGGCGGCTCGCTTAATTGATACTATTGTAATTAGAAGGATGAAGTCAACAGATTTAGCAGATGTTTTTGCTATTGAGTCAACATCATATGACTTCCCATGGTCAGAAAAGATTCTGAAAGATTGCATTCTGCAAAATTATGATTGTTATGTTGCTGAAGGTCTAAAAATAGTCGGATATGTTATTGCTAATATTACATCTCAGGAAAGCCATGTCCTTAATCTAACTATTCATAGCGATTATCGTGGATTTGGTTTAGGATCTAGTTTTATTGATCTCGTAGTAAATGAATGCAAGCTGAAGAAGAGCCATTCAATTTTTCTTGAATCGAGAGTAAGTAATACTATTGCGCGTAAACTCTATCAGAAATATGGCTTTAGAAGTATTGGAATTAGGAAAAACTACTACAGAAATAGCACTGGACGAGAAGATGCTGTAGTGTATCGTAAAAATATCGAGTATTAGTCTATTATTTTTTGTCTGAAACTTTTATGGAAAGCGCATGTATTTCAGTTTGCATTAAGTCGCCTAAAGTATCAAAAATAAGCCTGTGCTTTTGAACCATATCTAAGCCTGTGAATTTTTCGCAGTTTATCGTGAGTTTGAAGTGACCACCTTTTTTCGCTCCTGCGTGCCCTACATGCAAATGTCCCTCGTCTTCAACATCAATAAAAGTCGGTGAGAGACTATCAAGTCTATCTTTTATCATTTTTATTCTTTTTTCACTCATATTTATATTATATATCGTTTAGAAACTAAAAAAATACATCGAAGTAATTCTTTGTGATAAAATTGATATAATAAAAAACATGCAAAAAGAAATAATATTTTCGGGTGTTCAGCCAACAGGTGAAATTCATTTAGGTAATTATTTGGGTGCAATCTCGCAGTTTGTTGAGAATCAGGAGAAATTTCATTGTATTTACTCAATCGTAGACTTACATGCTATTACTGTATGGCAAGATCCTAACATTATTAGATCACAGATTTATAGCGTTTTGTCGGTATTTTTAGCCTCTGGATTAAGTAGTGAAAAAAATATCATCTTTAACCAATCAAAAGTATCACAACATTCAGAATTAGCTTGGATATTAGGATGTACGGCAAGAATAGGTTGGCTAAATAGAATGACTCAGTTCAAAGACAAGGCTGGGAAAAATAGAGAAAACGCATCTGTGGGGCTCTATACTTACCCTATTTTGATGGCAGCAGATATTTTACTCTACAAATCAACACATGTCCCTGTCGGCGAGGATCAAAAGCAACACCTAGAGCTTGCTAGGGATATTGCACATAAATTTAATACTGATTATAAAACAGAATATTTCGTAATGCCGGAACCTTTATTTAATAAGTCCACCCGAGTAATGAGTCTCAGAGACGGTACAAAAAAAATGAGCAAATCCGACGAATCAAATTATTCTCGAATATTGATGACAGATAGTAATGACGAAATTAAATTAAAAATTAAGAAAGCAAAAACTGATTCGATGAATATGCCAGATGATGAAAAAAACTTGTCAGATAGACCTGAAATAAATAACTTGATTAATATTTATTCTGCTTCCATGGCCATAGAAAAAAAAGAGGTAATAAACCATTTTGCCTCTAAAGAGATATCTTTTTTCAAAAATGAACTCACTGATGTTTTAATTGATATTATTGAGCCTATCGCTAGAGAAACGATTAAGCTGCTTGATGATAAAAATTATTTAGAAACTATTTTAATCGATGGTGCAAATAAAGCGCAAGTAATATCAAATAAATCAATCAGTGAAGTTTATGAAATAATTGGGTTAAGACGATAATGCGGGAAGAAATTAATTTTAATGTAAAAGTTAATGGGGTAGAAATATCAGAAATCCCAGAGGACTTATTTATTCCGCCGGATGCTTTGAGGGTAATCATTGAGGAATTTGAAGGCCCTCTTGATTTGCTACTATATTTAATAAAAAAACAAAATATAGATATTGTTGATATTCAGATATTACCCATAACTAACCAATACATTGAGTACATAAATTTAATGAAACAAATGCAGTTTGATTTGGCATCTGACTATCTTGTCATGGCAGCTACTCTTGCGGAGATAAAATCTAAAATGTTAATACCGTCAGATAATGAAGACGAAGATGAGGAGGATCCCAGAGCAGATTTAATAAGAAGGCTTATGGAATATCAAAAATATAAAGACTTATCTCAGAAAATTGATGAAGTACCAAGAATAAATAGAGATACTTTCATAGCAGCTGGTATTTTAAATAACATTGAAAAAAAAACCGTTCTGCCAAAATTGGATATTCAACAGCTCGAGAATGCTTTCATTGACGTCTTAAGGCGAGCAGAAATAAATGCTACTCATAATATTAATGTCGAAGTATTATCTGTCAGAGAGAGAATGACACAAATCCTTGATCTTGTAAGATGTAATGAAAATATTAAGTTCACAGACTGCTTCAATATTACTGAAGGCAAGATGGGTGTGGTAGTAACCTTTTTAGCCATTCTAGAATTAGTCAAAGAGAGTATAATCGATATTCTTCAAAATGACACATTTTCAAATATTTACTTGAAGGTAAAAGATGAGTAAGATTACAAATCTAGAAAAAATAATAGAGAGTGCGCTTCTAGTATCACAAACTCCCTTATCACTTCAAGATATTGCGAATTTATTTGAAGATGACAAACCATCAAAAAATCAAATTAAAAAATCAATTGAGGACCTCAATAATTCTTACTCAAAGAGATCGTTTGAAATTGCTCAAGTAGCAAGTGGATATAGAATTCAGGTAAAGATTGGGTACGAAAAATGGTTAAGTAAGCTGGAGAAGCATAATACAACAAGATACTCAAAAGCATTTTTGGAGACTTTGGTAATCATCGCCTATAGACAGCCAGTTACAAGAGGAGATATTGAGGATATTAGGGGAGTATCTGTAAATCCACAGATAATAAGAAACATGGTGGAATTTGAATGGATTAAAGTTGTTGGTCACAAAGAGACGCCAGGAAGACCTGAGCTTCTAGCAACAACTAAAAAATTCTTAGATTATTTCAATATGCAATCAATAAAGGATTTGCCACGAATCGATAACAATGAATGATAGTTACTCTTTTAATCTAGGCATTAACATCACTAGGTTGCACGGTTTGGTTGTACTATTAAGTTGATGAGAAATAATTTCTGACCAAGCAGTTTTACATGCGTCAACAGAGCCAGGAAGAACAAATATAAAAGTAGAATTAGCGACCCCTGCTAAAGCCCTTGTCTGTAATGAAGATGTTTTAATCTTTTGATATGATATGCTCCTAAACATTTCCCCAAAACCATCAATTTCTTTATCTAGCAGCACACTCACCGCTTCAGGCGTCCCGTCGCTTCCAGTTATACCGGTTCCGCCACTAGATATGATTACATCGATATCTTTATCAGAAATATATTTTGAGAATATCAATCTTATTTCGTATATATTATCTGGCACAATGGTATATTCTTTAATCGTATGACCTTCTTTACCAATCAAGTCTGTAAGGATTTTACCTGATTTATCTGTTTCAAATGTCCTAGTATTTGATACTATGACAATAGCTATGTTGAGTTTATCCATGTTTCAATATTACCACACCAATATATAAAAAATAAATTAATGCTCAGAGTACAGAAATTTCTATCAATGACTGGTATTGAATCCAGACGAAAATGTGAACAGTCTATTATTTCAGGAGAGGTAAAAATCAATGGAATTGTTGCAAAATTAGGTGATAAAGTAAAATTCAATGATGTAGTTACGATTGGGAGAAAAAAAATTCAATTTACTGAGAGCGTATTAAACTTTGATAGAAAAATATTGGTATATCACAAAAAAATAGGGCAAATTGTTTCCACTCGCACTAAAAAAGTGAAAGACACTGTTTTTGATAGATTACCAAAGATTGATGAAAAGTGGATCAATATAGGAAGACTTGATGTTATGACGTCGGGGCTTATTCTATTTACAAACGACGGAAATTTAGCACACAGGTTAACACATCCCTCATCTAACATTAAAAGAACTTATTTAGCGAAAATATCCAATGAGATTTCTAAACACGCAAAAAATCTCAGTATATCTGGTGTTGATATAGGTAGAGGTCAGATTGGAAGGTTTAGCGAATTTACAGAATACAAAAAAGAGGACAGAGTTTATGAAGTTTCACTCTATACAGGAAAAAATCGTGAAGTCAGGAGAATTTTTTCTGCCTTACAATACGAGGTACAATCTCTAAAAAGAATATCATTTGGAAACATTGATTTGGGGAGATTAAAATATGGTGATTACCGCTTACTCAACAGGAAAGAAATAAGTCTATTGCTTGACTAGCACATAAGTCGCTCCATCAGCTCCATCAGAACCTTCGGCACGAGTATATGCAAGCACGATATTTGTATTAATCAGAAACTTTCTGACCATAGTCCTCATTGGTGAGCTTCTATCTTTGTTGTGTAACCCTTTTCCGTGTATGATTTTAAAGTATCTATATTTTGATGCATTGTTTCTAAAAAAACTGTTAAGTACGTTGAGTCCTTCTAATGTAGATTCACAGTTATGGAGATCGATAGTATTATATTTTTTTTTGAGTGTATTCATTCTCTTAAGTTCGTCAAATAGTCGATTTTGAACACCATCCCCTTTGTACATTTCTGGATAATCAGATTCTATAAGACTCTCTAAACTGATTAATGTTTCTGAAAAATCTTCTTTAATGTCAGAGAATTTATCTTCTTTATCATTTATAATATTTTCAATATCGACATCTTTCAATGACTCTAAAAACATATCCTCAAATTTCTTTTTCTGATCATCCATCTTATACAACTCAAAGTTAATAATTTCTTAATTATATTATATCTGTTATATTTTATTTATATAAATGAAAATACTATTATCTAATGACGATGGCTTCAATGCACAAGGTATCAAAATTCTTAAAAAATACCTCGAAATCTATGGGAATACAACAGTTGTAGCACCATCGAAAAACGTAAGCGCATGCAGTAGCTTCTTATCTGTCACAAAAAGAATTAATATCAGAAAGATTGATAATTCGACATTTGCGGTTAATGGAACATCTGCAGATTGTGTTCATTTGGCTACAAGAGGGCTTCTCAAACAAACACAACATCAGGTAATTTCTGGAATCAATTTTGGAAGTAATATGGGAGATGATGTAATATACTCTGGAACGGTAGCAGCTGCTATAGAGGGCAGATTTTGTAAGTATACACCTATTGCAATATCTATCGCGAACCGAGAACCTAAATATCTACATGACATTTCAGAAAAATTAGATATTTTTTTACCAAAACTTATTAAACAACAATTTAAAGATAATATTGTAATAAATGTAAATATTCCTGATATACCTTTATCTAAAATTGAAGGTTCAAAAATAACACCTTTAGGTCATAGAAAACCTCCAAAGAGAGCGAAAATATTTTTTGAGAATGGAAAAACATATGGTCTGATTGGTGATGTTGGGCTTCCATTGCATGAAAGAGAGCATAATGATTTTAGTTCAGTTAAAAATAATTATATTTCGATTACTCCTGTGTCAACTGATATGACGCATAAAATATTAGTGAAGAATATGTATGAATACGAATCAAATTGAGGGAGCGTCTAAAAGAAAATTTATAGATTCATTGAAGTTACAAGGAATAAGTAATGATACTGTTTTGGATTGTATGTTAAATACTCCTAGAGAATTATTTATTGAGCCAGCTCTTAGGTCACGAGCATATGATCAAGATGCACTTCCCATAGGTTTTAGTCAGACGATATCATCACCATATATTGTAGCAAAGATGTCACAATTAATATTTGAGCAAGACAGTATGACAAAAGTCTTAGAGGTTGGAACAGGTTGTGGATATCAGACTGCTATATTATCTTCTATGTTTAAAAAAGTAATTTCTATTGAGAGAATAAAATCACTTCATGAAAAAGCAAAAGAAAATTTGAGTAAACTCCATATTAAAAACGTAAAGCTAGTTTATGGTGATGGATATCAAGGATTTAGAAGTGAGTCACCTTTTGATGCAATTATCTTAACTGCGGCACCCAAGGATATCCCAAAGAAATTAATACAACAGTTGTCAGTCCATGGAAGAATGATTTTGCCATTAGAGGAACATGGGACGCAAAAACTTTATAGAATAAAGAATACAAAAAATGGTTATACAAAAAAAGATGTGGATGATGTGTTATTTGTTCCTATGCTTGAGGGTATTGATTAGTGTTTAAAGATACCATTAAGAAAATTATCACTTTTCAATCTAAAGGGCTTTTAGGTTTCGTAAGCTTCATTGAGTCTATTTTTTTTCCAATCCCAACCGATGTTTTATTAATACCTATGTGCTTTGCCCGTCCGCATGAATGGAAAATATTGGCATTTATTACAACTATTACATCTGTATTAGGAGGTATCTTCGGGTTTTATTTAGGTAGTTTGCTTTTTTCGGAGATTTATCCATATATTATAAGCATGGGTTACGAGGATGAATTTGATAGCGCTAAAAGTCTATTTATTACACATGGAGCTATTATACTTTTAATATCGAGTTTCACGCCTCTACCATATAAAATATTTACACTTGTCGCAGGTTTTTTATCAATTGATATATTCTTGTTTATAATTATATCTTTAATAGGGAGGGGTTTACGATTTTATTTAGTGGCATTTATAACAAAAGAATATGGAGTAACTATTCTTAATTATATAAATAGGTATTTTTTATATATTGCATTTATAATTATAGCTATATATTTACTCTCTAATTTAAACAATTAATAGGGCAATTACTTTCCTATCCTCTGATAGCAAAACATTAAATGTCTTGCATGCTGATTTTGTTGTCATGAATTCTATTCCAACCCCATTATCACTAACTTTGTTTATAATGTCTTGATTAGGAAGTGTTGCCTGATCTCCCGTTCCTAAAATGATGATATCAGGTTTCTTATCAATAATGTGTTTTAAGCTATCGAATGATAACTGTTCTAAGTTGTTAATCTCCCAACGTTCAACTCCGTCTTCGGTGATTATAAGATTATATGGGTATTTTTTTCCATCAACGTAAATTTTGTTATCCTCATAATTTTGTATGATGTTTTTGGATGAGTTTTTCTGTAATGTAAGGTCCATAAGTGGATTATAATTTAAATAATGATAATATAGAATATCTCAAATTTTATGGTAAAACTATGATAAAAATTGGATTATGTGGACTTGGCACTGTTGGAAAAAGCTTCTTCGATCATCTAAATGTACATAAAAAGAGAATTGCCTCTAATATTGACCAAGATTTTAAGCTTTTAGCTATCGCAGATAGATCGATAGAGAAAAAGATAAACAATAAGGATTTCATATTAACAAAAAATCCGATAGAGGTTGCAGAGAACCCAGATATTGATATTGTAGTAGAGCTAATTGGAGATATTGACACTTCACTTGAATTAGTCACAAAATCGATTAAAAATAATAAACAAATTATCACAGCCAATAAAGCCCTTATTGCTAAGCATGGTGACGAGATTTTCTCACAAGCAAAACAGAACGATGTTTTCATTGGTTTTGAGGCATCGGTTGCTGGGGCGATACCTATTATACAAACAATTTTAAAGAACTTCTCTAATGAAAAAATAACTTCAATTGTGGGTATAATAAATGGCACAAGCAATTTTATTCTTGATCAGATGACTAATTCTAACTGTGAATTTTCTTTAGCATTAAAAGAAGCTCAAAAATTAGGATATGCAGAAGCTGATCCTTCATTTGATATAAATGGTCAAGATGCTGCACATAAAATTTCTATACTTTCAGCTTTAGCCTTTAAAATAAAATCTCCATTAGATAAGACACACATTGAAGGTATTGAAAAAATCACTCCAATGGATATAAAGTATGCTTCTGAGCTTGGCTATATCATAAAGCATGTAGGTATAACTGAGTTTATCAATAATTCAGTTGTCTCTAGAGTACATCCAGTCCTTGTTTCCAATAAAGATATTTTTTCAAATACTCCTAACGTTATGAATTCTATTATTGTCGAAGGAGATAGATTTGGTAAGACTATGCTGTATGGACATGGAGCAGGTGGAGATGCGACAGCATCAGCAGTCGTCGCGGATTTAATATCAGCTATAAACCATAAGAGTAATGTTGACACATCATTTAGTCAGATGGTGCATTCTAGTGTAATTCAAGATTATGAAATAATGGACATAGATGATGTTGTCTCACAATATTACATGAGAATATTTGCAGATGATAAACCAGGAGTTATGGCAGAAATTACAAATAAGTTGGCTGAACAAAAGATTAGCATTGAAGCAGTAACTCAGCATGAGCCAGACAATAATAATTCTCCGATACCAATTGTAATGATTACAGATAGAGTAAAGGGAGAGCATATCAGGAGTGCTATAAAAAATATTGAGGCTATGCCGCATATACGAGAAAAAGTTTATTCAATTAGAATTTTAAAGAATGAGTGATAGTATCAGTTACATAAGCACTAGGGGAGATTCGTCGGTCTTGTCATTTAAAGATGTAATCTTCGAAGGTTTGGCTCCAGATGGCGGATTATATGTTCCTAAATACTGGCCGACTATAGATAATGAAAAGATAGAGTCCTTTTCTGCAATGACTTATCAGCAGATAGCTTACGAGGTAATTAGTCTATTTGTAGATGATTCAATTGGTGAAGAGAATCTAAAAAATATCATAAATACTTCTTACTCATCATTTTCAAATAAAGAAATTACACCAATCAGAAAAATATCAGATAATCATTATCTTCTAGAATTATTCCATGGACCAACATATGCATTTAAAGATGTTGCAATGCAATTTATTGGAAATGTGATGGA
The DNA here is from genome assembly GCA_902632305.1 of uncultured Gammaproteobacteria bacterium. Lineage (GTDB taxonomy): Bacteria > Pseudomonadota > Gammaproteobacteria. The sequence continues at coordinate 55,223 of CACPCG010000005.1, read as the reverse complement.
TTTCTATTTATCAAGGAGCAATCAATCAATTAACGTCTTAGGCGCAACTTCAGGAGATACTGGAGCAGCTGCAATTGAAGGCTTCAAATCCGTTAGTAACTGTAAAATATTTATCTTACATCCACATAACAAAATATCTGTTGTGCAAAAGAAATTTATGACAACAGTTAATTCTAAGAACGTACACAACATTGCTATTAATGGGACATTTGATGATTGTCAGAGAATTATAAAAAACATTTTTAATGATATTGATTTTAAAAAAGAGCAGAAATTAACAGCTGTCAATTCAATTAATTGGATACGAATAATGTGCCAAATTGTTTATTATTTCTATGCTTCAAGCAGGGTAAATGAAAATAATAAAAATATACTTTTTTCTGTTCCAACTGGAAATTTTGGTGATATTCTCGCAGGTTATATATCCAAAAAAATGGGTTTAAAGATTGGCAAATTAAATATTGCCACCAACGATAATGATGTATTAACCCGAACACTTAATACAGGTAAGCATTACAAAAAAGATGTGAAAGCCACTTCATCTCCGAGTATTGATATCCAGATATCAAGCAATTTTGAGAGATTACTGTATGATGTTACAAAAGATTCCAAATTTGTTTTAGATAAAATGACTGAACTTGAAACTGTTGGAAAATATACACTTCCTGCTTCTATAATTGATATTATCAAACTATCCTTTACATCAAACTCTGTATCAGAGGAAGAGGTAAGTAATCTCATTAGAGAGTATGCAACTGAATACAACATCATATTGGATCCTCATACTGCGGTTGGAATAGCGTCTGCAAAGAAATGCGATAGTGATTTTGACATCCTTGTTTCACTGGCAACAGCACATCCGGCAAAATTCAAAGAGACGATCTCCTCTATAATAGAAAACGAGGATTTTGTTCCAGATAAGATTAAAAAAATGATGACACTTGAAGATAAGTTGAGTATCTTAGATAATGACACTAATAAAGTAAAGAATTTTTTAAAGGATAATATTTGATGTTAAGGACAATCCTACTATTAATCGTATTAATTGTGGTTCTATATATGATTTATAGAAAAATACCACCACAATATCAATTCATAAGCGTCCTTATTATATCTGCTGTTGCTGTGCTTACTGTAATTTTGGCAGTAGTAATATTACTTCACATAGTTGGATAATTTTTACTTGTCCAAGAATTTTTCTGCATCTAATGCTGCCATGCATCCTGAGCCAGCAGATGTAATTGCTTGTCGATAAATCGAATCTGAAACATCTCCTGCAGCAAAGACGCCATCTACACTTGTTAGAGTAGAGTTACCTGAACTACCCGTTTTAATTTTTATGTAACCACTGTCATCCATTTCAAGAAATTCCTGAAACAGCTTGGTATTGGGTTGATGTCCAATAGCTATGAAAACTCCAGAGCAATCTATGTTGAGTTTTTCCGAGGATTTTTTATTGTTTAGTATGACACCCTCTACCTTTGTTTGATCACCTGTAACTTCTTCCAATGTAGAGTCCCAAACTACTTCAATTTTGCCCTCGTCAATTTTATTATTTAGTTTATCCACGAGCATTGCTTCTGCTCTAAGTTTATCTCTTCGGTGTACTAGTGTTACTTTTGATGCAATATTTGAGAGATATAATGCTTCTTCTACAGCTGTATTGCCACCGCCTATAACGACTACTTCTTGGTTTTTATAAAAAAATCCATCACATGTTGCACAAGCGGATACTCCCTTGCCAAGGTATGTCTTTTCTGATTCTAGGCCAAGATATTTTGCACTTGCGCCTGTTGCGATTATTAATGCATCGCATGTATAGATTGTATTGTCACCAGTAAGTTCAAATGGTCTTTTAGATAAATCAGCGGATTTGATGTGATCAAATATAATCGACGTGTTGAATTTTTCAACGTGAGATTTCATCCTCTCCATAAGGTCAGGACCTTGAAGACCCTCAGGATCACCCGGCCAATTTTCAACATCTGTAGTAGTGGTAAGTTGACCACCAAGCTCAATTCCTGTGATAAGTGTTGGTTTAAGATTAGCTCTTGAAGCATATAGTGCTGCAGTATATCCCGCGGGACCGGAACCGAGTATCAGCAAAGGCGAGTGTTTTTCATCCATGGGATATATCCTATAGCAAAGGCGATGGATTAACAATAGCGAAACTTTAACTTGATAAGTCCATAGAAAAAATGTTTTTTATATACTAAAATAAAAGAAAACGAGGGTTATTTGGCTCAAGTTAGACGAAATAAAAAACTTGATAATAACAAGTTTATAGAATTGAAAAGAGAAACCTATGGTTTTTTGAGTTTACTTGTCTCTACGTTATTCTTGTTATCAATATATAGTCATGACCCCAATGACCCAAGCTTTCTAAACTCAGGACTAGCCTCAACTGTAAATAATTATATTGGCATAGTCGGAGCACATGTATCGTTCATAGTCTTTCACTTATTTGGAAAAATTTCTTATCTGCTACCACCAGTTTTGATATACATCGTATATAAAAAATATAAGATAAAATTTAACACTAGTTCGTGGGATTCTTTTTTTAAATTTTTACTTATTACAGTTTCTATACTGTCGCTTTGTATTTTAGCGAGTATTTTTAGTCATGAGAATGCTGATAATTTAAATACATCTAATAACTCTGGAGGATTAATTGGGCTATATTTGTCTAATATCTTTCTAACATATGTAAATTCCCCCGGATCCATAATGATTTTCAGCTTTACATTTCTTTATACTTCAGTTCATTTCTTTGAAATTCCGATGAGAAAAATTATGGAGCGATTATTTGTTTTAGCTAAATATATATATTACAAGACAAAATTCGTATTACGGAACTTTGTAGAGAAGATTGATTTAGTCATACAGAAAAAAAGACAATCAGCAAAAACCGACAAAATTTTATCTGAAAAAAAAGATCGCTCTATTGAAGTTGAAATCAAAGAGAAGGTCTCACACACTAGTAAAAGAGAATTTAAAGAAAAGCAGCAAGAACTTTTTTCAATCACTAAAAAATCAGAGTTACCTCTACTAGAATTACTTGAGAATCATCAGACAGATGAGACATCTTTTGATGACTCCTCTCTAGAGTTGATGTCTCGATTGCTTGAATCTAATCTCAAAGATTTTGGTATTGATGTCGAAGTTTTATCCGTCAAACCAGGGCCAGTGGTAACACTTTTCGAGATAAATCCTGCAAAAGGTATAAAGGTAAATCAAATTATTAAACTTTCCAAAGATTTAGCGAGAACAATGTCTGTAACTAGTTTACGTGTCGTAGATAACATTCCGGGCACATCATCAATTGGAATTGAGATTCCAAATGAAAATCGGGAAATGGTATCATTAAGAGAGATAATTGTTTCTAAAGAATATGAAAAATCAAAGTCTCCGCTCACAATTGCATTAGGCAAAGATATACAGGGAAACCCAATTTGTAGTGATTTGCAAAAACTACCACATTTACTTGTAGCTGGTACAACTGGTTCTGGAAAATCAGTTACACTTCATACAATGATAGTAAGTCTTCTATACAAATCAGATTCATCGGAACTGAAGATGTTATTTGTAGATCCTAAGATGTTGGAGTTAAGTGTATACGACGAAATACCACATTTGCTTAACCCAGTTATCACGGACATGAACGATGCCTCTGCTGGTCTAAGATGGTGTGTCCAACAAATGGAGAAAAGGTACAGATTGATGAATGACCTAGGTGTCAGAGACATTAAATCTTATAATAAGCTTCTCAGTGAAAAAGAGAATGAAATTAATCAAAATGATGAGAGTCTCATCCATGAAAAATTGCCATACATTGTAGTTGTCATAGACGAGTTTGCTGATATGATGCTTGTCGTAGGTAAAAAAGTCGAGGATTTGATAATTCGTTTAGCGCAGAAATCAAGAGCTGCGGGTATACACTTAATTCTTGCAACACAACGTCCTTCAGTAAATGTTATTACTGGATTGATTAAAGCTAATATTCCAGCTAGAGCAGCTTTACAAGTAACTACTCAAGTTGACTCCAGAACAATCATTGATTCAATGGGAGCTGAAAATCTTCTTGGAAATGGTGATATGTTGTTTATGAGTCCTGGGTCAAGAATTCCAAGGAGAATTCATGGAGCATATGTGAGTGATAAAGAAATTAAAGAGATAGTGTTGTTCTTAAAAAGAAATAGCGAAGCATCTTACATAGATTCGCTTTTAAGCTCTGATGATGATGAGGATGTAACAGAAATCTCCAGTGATGACGACCCACTTTATAATGATGCTGTAAAAGTTGTGATGGAGTCTAGAAAAACATCAATTTCATTTCTTCAAAGGAAACTTCGAATCGGTTATAATCGAGCAGCAAATTTGATCGAATCAATGGAGGCTAGAGGTATACTGTCATCACAACAGTCAAATGGCATGAGAGAAATTCTTGAGTCAAAATAACTACTCTTAAAAATAATGTTAGATATTAATCAAATATTGAATGATCAAGAAGCTGTCATTAAAAAACTCAAGACAAGAGAATATGAGATAAATTTTGAGGATATAAACGCCTTACATACTAAAAGAAAAGAAATCATTAAAACTAAAGAAGATCTTTCTGCAGAAAAAAATAAGATTAGTGATAAATTCAAAAGCGCTAAAGATAAATCTGAAAAAGATATTATTAAGAATCAGTCTATACAAATTGAGAAAAATATTTCTGAGAATAAAAAAATTTTGGAGAAAGTAGAAAATAATCTTAGAGATTTACTGCTGGAAATTCCAAATCTACCAGATGATGACATACCAATTGGAGACGAGAGCAAGAATAAAGTTATTAAAACATGGGGAAATACAAAAACCAAAGGTGTAGATCACTCATCTTTTTTTGTCGATAATGGCCTATTAGATTTTGAGTCAGCTGTAACTCTTTCTAAATCAAGATTTGTTGTCATTAAAGGGCAACTCGCCAAACTTCAACGCTCCCTGATATCTTTTATGTTAGATGAGCATATCAATAATGGTTATACAGAATATTATCTTCCTTATTTAGTTAATTCAAATTCTCTTAGTGGAACAGGCCAATTGCCAAAATTTGAGGACGATCTATTTAAGATTGCTAACGAGGAACTCTATTTAATTCCTACAGGTGAGGTTCCGCTAACAGGCCTATATAGAGATAAAATAATTCAAGAATCTGATTTGCCTATTAAGAATGTTGCGCACACCCCATGCTTTCGATCTGAGGCAGGCTCATATGGAAAGGATACAAAGGGTATGATAAGACAACATCAGTTTGAGAAGATTGAGATAGTTCAGATTGTAAAACCTGATGAAGCCCAAAAAGCTCTTGACAGCATCATTCAAAGCGCAGAGTCTATACTAGAAAAACTTAATCTACCATATCAGAGAGTTCTCTTGGCAACCTCTGACTTAGGATTCTCAGCATCAAAAACTTTTGACTTAGAAGTTTGGATGCCAGGGCAGAAATCTTTCCGCGAAATATCATCATGTAGCTGTTTCACAGATTTTCAATCTAGAAGGTTAAATATAAGATATAAAGATAACGCTAAATCTAAAATATATCCTTATACTTTAAATGGATCAGGTCTTGCTGTAGGTAGAGCACTCGTTGCAATCCTAGAGAATTATACAGATAATAATATAATTAACATCCCAAGTGTGCTTCAACAATATTTTGGTGCTGATTGCATTAAATTATGATTAAGAAGCAATATAACTTATAATATCTAAAATATTGGAAGTGTGCCAGAGTGGTTGAATGGGCCGGTCTTGAAAACCGTTAGAGCAGAAATGCTCTCGTGGGTTCGAATCCCACCACTTCCTTGAGTAATTAGTGGATAAGAAAAAATATTATAGTTGGATATTATATGATTGGGCAAATTCTGCTTATGCAACTATAGTTTTAGCTGGCTTCTTTCCAATAATCTTTGCTGATTACTATGCTTCTCAATTTTTAGAAACAACAAGGACATTAGTGCTTGGTATCGCAAACTCATCAGCAAGTTTACTTTTAATAGTATTCGCACCAATTTTAGGTTTATTTGCAGATAAAAAAAATAGTAGAAAAATATTCCTTGTGTTTTTTGGGTTATTGGGAATTACATCAACACTAATTTTGTCTTTTATAGGTCAATATAATTGGGCATTAGCTTCGATTTTCTTCAGTATTTCATTATTAGGCTTTATGTTATCAAATGTTTTTTATGATTCAATGCTTCTAAGCTTCGAAAATAAATCATCTTATGACTCAATCTCGTCATATGGTTACGCATTCGGATATTTAGGAGGAGGAATTGCTTTTGTATTAGCAATATTATTTTTATTTATTAATCAGAATTCTACGTATGAGCTCATCATAAATAAAAAACTCGTCTTTATATTTGCCTCTGTTTGGTGGTTAGTATTTATGATACCTATGATTATATTTTGGGAGGATTCAAAAGAGACACAAGTTTATAAATCAAGAACCTTAAAGGATACGTTCAAATATATTATTAATGATAAGAGAATATTTTATTTTTTATTAGCCTATTGGATTTATATCGATGGAGTGGACACAATCATAAGAATGGCTGTAAATTATGGTTTAACATTAGGTTTTACATCAAATGATTTATTACTAGCTCTTTTAGTAACACAATTTGTAGCTTTCCCTGGTACTATTTTAATTAATAAAGTGGCTGAATATAAAAATACAGAATTTGGGATATTGTTTTGTTTAATAGTGTATCTAATTATAACCATCTTGTCTTATAACTTATCTACAATCATGGAGTTCTATTTTATTGCAGTATTAATAGGTTCTGTTCAAGGTGGAATTCAGGCATTGAGTAGATCTTACTATTCAACTTTACTACCAGAGGGTAGAGATTGTGAATTCTTTGGTATATATAACATGCTTGGAAAATTTGCAGCTCTTCTAGGACCTCTTGTTGTAGGATATATTACTTATTTATCAGGAAGTACTAGATTTGGGATTTTGAGTTTATCAATATTTTTTTTACTTGGTATATTTATTTTTTTAAAACATAAAATAACAAGAAAAAATTATGCTGAATTAGACAAATAATTTTAAATCAAAATTATCTGTCTAAATTTTCTTAGGGTATAATAATATTATTTCCAATAATGGAGAGGTGTCAGAGTGGTCTATCGTGCTACCTTGGAAAGGTAGTGTTGAGTAAAATCAACCGGGAGTTCGAATCTCCCTCTCTCCATTCTATTTATCTTACGAAAAATTACTTTGATTAGAATAATAAAAATATGCCATACATTAGCACCATATAATTTATTAATATCGGAAACAATCTCCCACTTATTTTATTAAATATTATTTGTGATATAAAAAAGCATATGATTGGAATAATAACGAAAAATAGATTATTCAAATCCATAATTTGGATAAAAATATTTACATATAATATCTGAATTATGCCAAACACTAAATATCCAAAAGCAATATTAGTTCTTACCTCTAATTTACTATTTCCTATGTTCGAAGATATTAAGGCAAGAAAGCCACCACCTAAGTTCGTAAACCCATGAAGTAATCCTAACAAAGCAAGACTTAAAGATCTGACTGATTGATTTAATTTGAATCTTAGTCTTCCTTTAGAAACTAGAATATTTAATGCTGAAAAAGATATCATGACTATAGCAACAATTAGAATGATATTAATTTGATTGTATATATTTTCTAATATTACTAGAGATATAATCAATAACGGTATACAGAAAAAAACAAAGTTTTTTGCAAACTCATCCGTCAACTCACTTTTTGTGATTAGCTGAAGGAAGCTTATAATAATTGAGAAAGGTAACAATATGTTGAGTACCTCAAAAAATCCATATCCTAGTTGTAAAAATATGGGAGTTCCAAAAACTAATAAACCTACTCCGAATATCGACTGAAAGATGCTTAACGTGATTATAATAGATATTTCTAAAATGCTCATAATTTTGACTTAAAGAGTATTACTATATCAAGTATCCTCAAGAATTCTAACTATTTCTGATTGTATAATTAGATTACAAAATTAAACTATGATAAAATCTGCTTATGAAAAAATATCTAATTGTCCTGTCATTTATAATGATATCCAGTTCATCTTTTGCTTTTATGTCTGGTATTGACGAAAGTAGAGATTCTCAAGGTGAATTAGTATTTATTGGAGCGCATATACCGCTAGCTCCAGCTGGGATGATGAATGCTGGTTATCTTAAAATTACAAACAGTTCTGATGATGATATAGAGTTCGAGAAATTTACATCACCCGTCTATGACTCAGTCATGGTTCACGATACTAAGCATGATGGTGATATCGCAAAAATGACGCATGTTGAAGCTTTAATCGTTCCAGCAAATTCTACTATTGAGCTCAAGCCCGGTGGCATGCATTTAATGCTTATGGGTCCTAGAAGAGATATTAATGCTGGCGAGGAGATTCTTATGATTGGCCTAGGTTTAAATGGAAAACGCTATATGGTTAAATTTTTAGTAGTTGACCCTCGAGTTGAATCTCATCACCACTAAGGCATGTTTCTCATAGTCTTGTAATTTAATTTCTTTGTATTGAGTGATATAATATTTATATGAGAAGAATATGGATATTAATTATATTAGTAACATCAAACTCAATAGTTTTAGCACAGTCAGAATCTAAAGAAAATTCGAGAGTATTCTTTATCCAACCTCACAATAATGCTATTTTACAAAATCCAATAGAGATAAAATTTGGTTTAGAAAATATGAACCTAGTCTCAGCAGGTGTAGACGAACCATTTTCAGGTCATCATCATCTATTGATAAATGTTGATCAAATTCCAAATTTAAATTTACCAATACCAGCAGATAGTAATCACCTTCACTTTGGTGGAGGTCAAAGTAATACAACTCTAGAATTACCACCTGGGAAATATACCCTACAACTGCTTTTTGCGGACCACCATCACATACCACATAGTCCTCCAATAATTTCTGATAAAATTTCGATTACGATAACAGAATGAAATTACTTAAAGACAACGAATCACAAAATGAAATAACGACGACAGTAGAGTTTCTCGTACCTTTTACAAAATCAATTGTTGATTTACTCTCTGATTCGGAGATAAAAGAATGGGTGCTGACTAAGGAACTAAAAAACTTACATCTTAATGATGCGATTTATTCTGGCGGAATTATTAATACTACAAGCATAATAAAAGATTTTTCAGTCAGTATTCTCTACGTAGGAATACGAAACTTTATTCTTACCATTAAAGGAAGAGACAAATATGAGGGCTTCTGCATTATTATTACAAACAAGGGGATGGTAGTTAATGATAATTCCTCTGAAGAACCAACAAACGAATCAAAAATTCTCAAATATGAGTTTCTTAATAACTATAAGAGTCCGTATCTAATTACTGAAACGTTCCTTAAATTCAGAAAACAGGGGTCGTAGTGGCGAAAATTGTTTTTAAAAGAGATGAAGAGATATTTGAAATCGAAATGCCAGAAGGAGCAAAAGTCGTTCACGCCGCATTTAAACTCAAACTCCCAGAAGTACCCGCAGATTGTAGAGGAAAATGTCAATGCGGAACATGTCATGTTCATGTTGACCCAGAGTGGGTAGATAAGATAGATCCAATGGAACTTGATACTATGGAGTTATTTCTACTCAAAAGATCTAAGAACTATAATCCACAGTTGAGTAGACTCTCATGTCAAATTCAAATTAGAGATGAATTTGATGGTTTAACTTTAAGACTTGTAGACGATAACATACCAAAATCATGATAATGACAACTAATTTCGAAGAAGAAATAAACCAGGACTTTACAAAACATGTCATTGTCTTCGAAGGAGATCAAATATGGCATAGCTCGCCATCTAGTGGTGTAAGTAGAATTTTTTTAGAAAGAAATAATCTTGGTGAATTTGCAACTGCAACTTCTATAGTAAAATTTGAAGCAGGTAGTAGATTCTCAAGTCATATTCATGAGAATGGAGAGGAATTATTTGTATTAGAGGGTGTGTTCTCAGATGAATTTGGAGACTATCCTGTGGGCTCTTATGTGAGAAATCCAAACGGTAGTATTCATAATCCATTTAGTGAACACGGATGTAAAATATTTGTAAAACTAAGACAATTTCAATTTGATGACCATAAACGCGTTGTGAAGAGCATAAATGATAATACGTGGTCTAAATACACTGAAAACTGTAAAATTATGAACTTACATGAGCATAATGATGAGTATGTCTATTTACTTAAGTGTAATGATTGTGTTGAATTTAGACTCCCAAGTTTGAGACAGAGGTTGCAAGAAATCCTGATTTTCTCTGGCACTGTGGTTGATGGAACAAATGAATATACTGCAAATACTTGGATAAGAAATCAAGGATTATGCTTAACAAACCCTTCCATAAAAAACCAACCTGTTTTGATTTACGTAAAATGTAGCAACCATATATAACATTAAATGTGAATAAGAGTTATAATATTTACGATGAATAATGATATTTTAGCTCTGAAATATAGACCAAAGTTTTTCCATGAGGTAACTGGTCAAAATGAGGTAGTTGAAACTATTCAAAGTAGCATCAAATTAGAGAAAATCCATCACGCGTACTTATTTTCAGGCACTCGCGGAATGGGTAAAACAACAATAGCAAGACTCTTTGCAAAAATCTTGCTATGTGAAAAAGGCGTAAGTGAAGAACCATGTGGAGATTGTAGTTCGTGCAAAGAGATTGATGATACAAATCAAATAGATTTAATTGAAATTGATGCAGCATCTCGAACAAAAGTAGAAGATACACGATCACTTATGGAAAATGTTCAATATGCTCCTACTAAATCTAGATTTAAAATCTACCTTATTGATGAAGTGCATATGCTATCTACAAAAAGCTTTAATGCATTATTGAAAACTATTGAGGAACCACCATCTCATGTAAAGTTTTTACTAGCAACGACAGAAGCAGAAAAATTACCCGATACCATTCTCTCAAGATGTCTTCATTTTAGATTGAAATCTGCATCAAATGACATAATTATTTCTCACTTAGAGAAAATATTGCAAAGTGAGGATATAAAATATGAAAAAGAATCTCTAACCATCATTGCCAAAAACTCATATGGAAGTATAAGGGACAGCTTAAGTATTCTAGAGAGATGCATAACATACTGTCAAAAAAATATCCAAACCGAAAAAGTTCTAAAGCTTCTAGGGAATATAGATTTGGCTACCATAGATAACTTGGTTTTATATTTAAATAATAAAGACGAAAAATCTGTAATAGAAGCAATAGAAAATATTGACGAATCGACCAATTATATTAATGTTATTGATCAGCTCATAGAGAAATTCTTTACTATAATATACGATGACATATCTAACACAAAAGATAATAAAGCTAAATTTGCCAGAGAAGATATCCATCTTATCTATCAAATCCTTGTTTCATCAAAAAAAGATTATGTATATGCTCCTGACAAAAAAGACTATCTAATAATGATTCTCTTGAGAATAATACAATTTTCAAATAATAATGAATCCATTTCAGATGATATTTATAGTAAATATGATGAACATAAATTAAATAATAACGACATTTCTAATGATACAGTGGAACAAGATAACCAAAAGAATAATAATAATGATGATAGTCAAGAGTCATCATGGCTTGAAACATACGTGAATTTAAATTTAGATGGACTGCTATTACATTTAGCTAGTCACTCAGTATTTATAATTGATGAAACATCAAATGAGCATTTTTTAAAAATTAGTTTACATAAAAAAGATGTTTATCCAGAAACATGTATAAATGATTTGATTAAAGTCATAAAAAAACATTATTCGATAGATGGAAAAATATCTGTTATTTATGCAGATAATCTCCTTACTCCTATGGCTCTAAACGCTAAATCCGAAAAGATAGATATAGAGAAAAGATATGATAGGATTAAAGATAATCCTGATATAAATAAATTAAAAAAAGTATTTAATGCTGATATAGAAAAAGCGTCTATTAAAAAAATTACAGAATAAAGTGGAGAGGTAACATGAGTTTTTTAGATAAAATGAAACAAGCAAAAGATCTTTATGGGAACATGAAAAAAGTTCAGGCTGAGATTGCCAAAATCAAATGTGAGGGGAAATCAAAAAATGCGGAGGTCAAAGTAGTCGTTGATGGGAACCATATAATGCTAAATTTATTGATTGATAGTTCGCTTAAGAATGATCAATTTCTATCAAACCTTATTATAGAGGCATGTAATGATGCGCATAGTAAAGTTGATAAAGAAATTAAGAGTAGAATGGGTAACATGATAGGTGCCGGTGGCATGAAGCTACCTTTTTAGTATGAAAAAATCTAAAGTTTTAGAGGATTTGACAAATGCCCTAAGTATTCTTCCTGGGGTAGGGATTAAAACTGCACAACGAATGGCTTATAAACTTCTTCGTTCCAACAAAGATAAGACACTTAATTTATCTAGACAATTGCAAAAAGCTCTTACCGAAGTTGTGACGTGTGATAGATGCGGTCTATATTTAGACGTCCATGATGCAGAATTACAAAAAAAAAGCAATGAGCACTTGTGTATTGGTCCAAACAGAGATGAGGGTATTATTTGTATCACGGAGTCTCCTGCAGATATATATATAATAGAGGAGAGTACAAACTACAATGGAGATTATTTCGCATTAACGGGAACATTATCGCCATTAGATGGATTAGGGCCAGATGAAATTGGAGTAAATAAACTTAAAATTAGATTAGAAAAAGAAAACATTAAAGAATTAATTCTTGCTACAAGCACTACAATTGAGGGTGAAGCAACCGCACATTTTATTCAGAATATCTGTACTAACTTAAATATAAAAGTCTCAAGAATCGCATTTGGAATTCCGCTAAATGGTGAGCTTGGCTACTTAGATAGCGAGACAATTTCACATGCCTTCAATGAGAGAAAGGAACTTTAGTTTTTAAAGAAATAATCAATTTTTGAAGCACAAATAAAGTCATTTTCTGACAAACCATCTATGGCGTAAGTGTAGTATTTAATTTCAGCTTGATTATAGGTGAATGTAATTTCTGGATGATGATCTTCTGTATTGGATATCCATGCCACCATATTTATTAATGACATTAGTTCATAATGATTATTTGTTTTAAATTCTCTCGATATAATTTTATTATCTTTAGATAATATCCAATCCTTATTTAGTTTTTTAAGAAAGTTGAGTGACTGTTCTCTAGTAAGCGGTTCTATCCCTCCTTCACATGGCACACATTTCCTTTTTGATAAATTATCGTGATTTTCCATTATTTCTCTAGATTTTCTATTCTATCAAATACACTTGGGTGACTATAGTAGAATGCAGAATAAAGAGGACTTGATTTTATTAATGATAAATTGCCTCGATAAAGTTTTAGTAAAGATGATATCAAATGTTGTTTCTCAGAGTATTCTTTTGCATAGTTATCTGCTTCAAATTCATTCTTTCTTGAGAAAGATGATAGAAATGGTTTTAGGAAAAAAGAAATTAGCGGGGAAATAACAATAAATAAAATAGCTATAAAAGAGGGTGTCAAAGATTGTAAATTATCAAATTCAGTGAACGTTGTCTGTACAAACAAGTGAAAAATAAAAATAAAAACTAAACTTATGAAGCTAAACAAAATCAAAGATTTAAAAATATGTCTTTTTTTATAGTGACCTATCTCATGAGCTAGGACAGATTTAAGTTCACTCGCACTCAACATTTCAAGAAGTGTGTCAAAAAAAACTATTCTTTTTTTACCAAATAAGCCAGTAAAGTATGCATTCGAGTGCGCAGATCTTTTTGAACCATCCATTACGTATAAGTCATTTACCGGAAACTTTGTTTCTGCGACTAAGCTATCAATTGTTTTTATCAATTCTGGATTATCTAACTTTGTGAATTTATTAAATAAGGGCGCGATTATAGTAGGAAATACATAAGCGGCTATAAGATTGGTCAGTATAAAAATTATCCACATATAAAACCACCATAAATCGTTTGCTGAAACATAAAGTATTTCAAAAAGTTTAAATAGAATACTTATTATAATAAGACTAAAAATAGAGGTTATTAGCGTATCTTTGATAAATAAATTTTTAGTCATCTTATTGAATCCAAAACTTTCCTCAATTATAAAAGTTTGATAATAAGATATTGGTAGATTTATCAATATTGATATCAAAAAGTATATTAATATAACGCCAAGCTCATTATTAATAAAACTAATAGTGATTAAATTAGAATAGTTGTATAAATAAGAATAACCATCAAGGAAAAGAACAAATATTATAAGAGCAGAGTTAACTAATGTGCTTATGGCAGAAATTTTAATTTTAAAAATGTTATAATTGTTAGATTGATCCACAAATGTATCATCTATGCCAAGCCGGCTAATTTCATTTCTGCTCACATCTGCGTTAGATATGAAATTAATCTGATGATAATCTAACAATAATTTTGATGTTAAATACAAGATTACTAAAAAAAATAATAGCTCCATTCTGAATTACCCAAATTTACATTCTTATATATTTATATTACTCTAAGACGATGAAAGAAAAAAGTAACTTAATCTGGATAGACCTTGAAATGACAGGACTAGATACACAAAATGACTATATTATTGAAATAGCTAGCATAGTTACTGATAAGAATCTAAATATACTTGCAGAGGGTCCTAATTTAGTTATCAATCAACCAAAAGAAATAATGAACAATATGGATGACTGGAATACTAATCAACACTCAAAGTCAGGTTTAACGGAGAAAGTTTTGAGTAGTGATATAAACGAGAGCAATGCAGAAAAACAAACACTAGATTTTCTAGCACAGTTCACATTTAAGTCCGTTTCGCCATTATGTGGAAATAGTATATGCCAGGATCGTAGATTTTTGGCTAGATGCATGCCTACACTGGAAGCGTTTTGCCATTATCGTAATATTGACGTTACATCCATCAGAGAACTTGGGAAGAGGTGGTTTTTTGAAGAAATTGATAATTTTTCTAAGAGATCAAATCATCGTGCATTAGATGATATAAGAGAGTCAATTGAGGAGTTACGTTATTATAGAAAACAAATTTTTAGACTTTAAATTTTACGACTCTAGATTTATATTCATTTTCTCTTCCTAAAATTTCTGTATTTTTACAAAATATGTCATTTGAAAGAGGATAGTCTTTCGTAAAATGTAAACCTCGACTTTCTTTACGACTCATTGCAGATTTTATGATAAGTTTTGAAATTTGAATAATATTACGAAGTTCTAGTAAATCTGATGTTATATAATATTTTTGGTAATACTGATTTACCTCTTTCTCAATCAAACTAATTTTCTCGTTAGCTAATGATAGATTTTTCTTTGTTCTAATTATACCGACGTAATTCCACATTATCTTGCGCAAATCATCCCAATTATGACTTAACTTGAATTTCTCAGATGATTCTGTTACATAACTATCATCCCATGGGGGAACTGAAGATGTGAGAGAGACTGCGCTATTTCTGGATAAAATATTCTCTGCACATTTTCTCGCCATGACTACACATTCTAGTAGAGAATTACTGGCTAATCTATTTGCTCCATGGAATCCAGTGTGTGCCGCTTCACCAATAACAAATAAATTCTTTATTTCTGTCTCTCCGGAAATATCAACTTGAACACCTCCGCAGGTGTAATGAGAAGCTGGAACAACTGGTATTAATTCTTCAGAGATTTCTATTCCCATTTTTAGACATTTCTCATAAATCGCAGGAAATCTATTAGTAATAAACGTTTTATCTTTCATAGTTATATCCAGAAAAACACATTTCAGACCTTTGGTTTTAATTTCATTATCAATTGCGCGAGCTACAACATCACGAGGTGCTAGTTCACATCTAGAGTCATAGTGATGCATAAAAGGTTGTAAGTCCTTACCTAATAATTTCGCTCCTTCTCCTCGCAAAGATTCTGATATTAAGAAAGACTTATTTTCTGGATGATATAAGCATGTTGGATGGAACTGAATAAATTCCATATTTGTTACGGTGCAACCGGCTCTCCATGCAGCAGCTATTCCGTCACCAGTAGATGTGTGTGGATTGGTTGTATATTGATAAATTTTACTGGCACCACCTGTTGCTAGAATAGAAAATTTGCTTTTGACGGTGGTGACTTTGTGTGTGTCTTTATTATACAAATAAGCTCCAAGGCATCTCTTTTCATTATCATTGTATTCATGTATCAAATCAATAATCTGTGTATTCTCTAATATAGTTACGTTATCAATTGTTTTGATGACGCTTGTTAGACCGTTATGGAGGAATCTTCCTGTTTGATCTTTAATATATGAAATTCTTCTATTAGAATGCCCACCTTCAAGTGTAAGGTCTATTTGATTATTGATACGCGTAAATTGAATTTGGTTTTCTTCTAGCCAATTTATACACTCTGGGCCATTGTTTATTATCTCGTTAACAACATCTAGGTTGCACAATCCATGCCCGTTATCAATCGTGTCTTTGATGTGGCTAGCAAGAGAATCATTATTACCTATTACTGCAGCGATACCACCTTGCGCCCATGCTGTCGAGCAGCTATCCAGCTTATCCTTAGTAACTATTAATATATTGAAATTCTTCGGCATCGATAGTGCAAGTGATAACCCCGACAAACCTGAGCCAATAATTAAAATATCTGTGTTTCTAGTTGATGTCATATATAATAAAATAGCATTGAAATTGATATTTTGTATACAAATAGGTTGTGAAAATTGAATTCTGATGACGATAGAGAGTTGGTCCAACAAGTAATAAACGGTAACATCGATAGTTTTTCGAGCTTAGTTCAAAAATATCAATTTCGTCTAATAAATCTCTGTTTCAAGTATACAAAAAATTATCATGATGCCGAGGAGGTAGCTCAAGAAACGTTCATAAGAGCTTATAAATCCATTCATAATTTCCGTTTTGAAAGTAAATTTTACTCATGGTTACACAGAATAGCCATTAATTGCTCGCTAAATTATATAAATTCAAAGGAAAAGCAGAAAGAAAAGGAAACTATTACTGATTATTCTGGTCTAAATGATACTAGAGTAAGTAACGATAATCCTCAAGATTATTATCAGTTAGAAGGATTATCCAAAAAAGTAACTATAGAGTATGGTAATTTGCCTACGGAGTTGAAAACAGTTATTGAATTATATGACATACAAAATTTGAGTTATGATGAAATTTCACATAAACTCAAAATTCCTACAGGGACAGTACGATCTAGGCTTCATAGAGCGAGAGAAATACTGATAAATGTTATTAAATCTGAGGTAGATGATTAGTGTCAAAAAGTAATAAAAATATAAAATACCTAGGCTTGCTGAGAGCAATTCTAAATGATGAATGCCCTAATAAAGTGAGCAAGTCGTTTGCAGAAGACACTTTTGAGCAGATTGAAAAAATTCACTCAAATCAGAGCATATTCGCGAGAAATGTCGTCAATTATGCTAGTACATTCGTTTTTGCTGTATTAACGCTTTTTGTGTTAAGCTACTCAGGTGAGCAAATAAAGTATTCTAAATCGAATATAGATGGTAAAGGTGCTCCCATAACCGAGAATGTAAAATTTAATGATAGTAATTGCGAAGAAAATAAACCTCACAAAAACAAGGATTCAGTCTGCAAGTAAAATGCTGTTTTCCAAACGGTATATTTTTGTTTCTATTTTCTTAATATTTTTTACAGAAACATTATTAGCTAATAATTTACCCGACTTTACAAAAATTGTAGACTCTAATATTGATGCAGTTGTCATCGTAAATGCCACGAGAGCAATGAATAATAATCCCAATATTAATATTCCAAATATACCTGATGAATTTAAACCTTTTTTCGAAAAATTTTTTGAGAATGCACCTGAATCAGACAGACAACCAAGACAAGCACCTAGTTTTGGATCGGGATTTATTTTGTCAACAGACGGCTATGTTATGACGAACAATCACGTTATCGCGAACTCATCAGAAATATCTATAACGCTTAATGATGGATCGATTCTTCAAGCCGACCTTGTAGGAACGGACGAACGGAGTGATTTAGCTTTGTTAAAAGTAAAAGCCGATAACTTACCAACTGTTACTATTGGGAGTTCCAACAATTTAAAAATAGGAGAATGGGTTTTAGCAATTGGTTCACCATTTGGATTTGATCATACAGTTACTGCCGGTATTGTAAGTGGAAAGAAAAGAAATTTGCCAAATGAAAGCTATGTTCCGTATATTCAAACTGATGTCGCTATTAATCCAGGTAACTCTGGTGGCCCGCTATTTAACCTTAACGGAGAAGTTGTGGGAGTAAATGCCCAGATTTATACAAGATCTGGTGGTTTCATGGGAGTCTCTTTTGCTATACCTGCAGAAACACTGAGTACTGTATACAGACAACTTAAAGATAATGGAAAAGTTAAAAGAGGTTGGCTGGGTGTTTATATTCAACAAATGGATGAGGAGTTAGCTGAAAGTTTTGGTCTTACAAAAACACAAGGAGCTGTAGTAGCTAGGATACTAGAGAATAGTCCCGCGGAAAAAGCAGGGTTTGAACAGGGCGATGTTATACTAAAATTTGATAATAAAGTTATTAAAAAATCAAAAGATTTACCTTTAATTGTAGGGACTACCGAAGTAAATTCTGTGGTTAAAGTAGAATTGTTACGCGGTAAGAAAACTCTCACAAAGTTTGTAACAATAGAGGAGCTTCCTGATGATGATAAAATCGCGAGTATGACTCAACAAGAAATTAAAAACACAACAGTCTCAGGTATCTCCGTAAGTGACATCGATGATTCAACGAAAAAACTTTTAAATATATTTGGCGGTGTCCTAGTAAAAAAGGTGTCTGGTGAACAAACTTCTCAATCAAAAATACAGATTAATGATGTAATAACACAGATTAACGGAAAACCTATCTACAATAGTGAAGATTTCAAAAACATTCTTTCACGTGCGCCCACAAACTCATTGGCAAATATTTTAGTTTATAGAAATAAAAACCCATTATTTATAGCTTTCAAAATCTCTAAATAATTTGATGTTTGACCAAGCATCGGTATTATATAGTTAAATGCAAAACTTTAGAAATATATCGATAGTAGCTCATATAGATCATGGAAAATCAACACTTGCAGACAGATTGATAGAAAGTCATGGAATGCTAGCCACAAGATCTATGAAGGATCAGATTCTTGATTCTATGGATTTAGAGAGAGAGCGTGGCATAACAATTAAAGCTCAGACAGTTGCATTAAACTATGAATTTGAGGGAGTTGATTATAAAATTAATTTAATTGATACACCCGGGCATGTAGATTTCTCTTACGAGGTATCACGTTCACTATCTGCATGTGAGGGAGTTATTTTGATTGTTGATGCAACACAAGGACTAGAGGCACAAAGTATTGCACATGCCTCATTAGCAAAAAAACTTGGATTAGTCATTATCCCAATCATCAATAAAATTGATTTACCGTCTGCTGACCCTGAGAGCGTGAAAAAAGATCTCTCTGAATTGTTGAATATTAATCCAGAAAATATTCTAGAGGTCAGCGCAAAGACTGGACAAGGGGTTTCAAATATTTTGCCTACAATTATCAGAAATGTACCAAAACCAAAGTCAGACATAAATAAGAGCCTCAAGTCATGTATTATTGATTCCTGGTTTGATAATTATTTAGGAATTGTTGTCTTAATTAAGATTGTTGATGGCTTTCTAAGCGTTAAGGATAAAATAAAAATTCTCTCAACTAAAAAAGAATACGTAGTAGATAAGCTTGGTATTTTTACACCGAAGATTACATATTTAGACAAACTAAATGCTGGTGATGTTGGGTTTCTGATAGCATCTATAAAATCACTTGATGCTGCCCCCGTAGGAGACACTATAGTAGACTCTAAAGACGATGGAACAATACCTTTGCCGGGTTTTCAAGATATTAAACCACGTGTGTTTTCAGGATTTTATCCTATAGACACAAAAAATTATCAAGACTCTAAGAAAGCATTAGATAAATTATCACTCAATGATAATTCTTTCACTTATGAGCCTGAGAATTCAGTTTCTCTTGGTCATGGGTTCAGATGTGGTTTTCTCGGTTTACTCCACATGGAGATTATTCGTGAGAGATTACTTAGAGAGTATAATTTAGATTTTCTTATGACTGTCCCATCTGTTACTTATAGAATTGTTACTCATAATAACGAAACTATTGAAATAAAAAACCCAAAAGATTTACCAATTGATAATAAAGTCAAAAGTTTTCTTGAACCAGTAGCAGAAATAAAGATAATGACTCCACCAGAATATCTAGGCTCTGTTATTGAGATTTGCACAAAAAAAAGAGGTAGACAAAATAATTTAGTTTATCTGACAAATACCGTCGAGATAACGTTTCAAATACCATTATCAGAAATTATTTACGATTTTTTTGATACTCTTAAATCTGTTACAAGAGGTTATGCGTCTTATGACTATGAAATTATAGACTATCAAGATAGTCAAATGATTAGACTTGATATACATGTTAATAAAAAAAAGGTCGATGCATTATCGCAGATAATGCACAAGGATAATTCTTACAGAAAAGCAAGAGATTTAATTGATAATCTTAAAGATTTAATTCCAAGGCAAATGTTTGAAATTAGTATTCAGGCGTGCATTGGTTCGAAAGTAATCGCATCGACATCAATTAGGGGATTTCGAAAAGATGTCACAGCGAAGTTGTATGGTGGTGATGTTACAAGAAAAATGAAACTTCTTAAAAAGCAGAAAGAAGGGAAAAGAAAAATGAAAAAAATTGGAAATGTGGAGATTCCAAAAGAAGCTTTTTATGAATTTATGAGTTCGAAAAAATAAAATGGATTTTACCCTGGTATTAGTACTAATAACTTTGATTTGTGGAATTCTACTCATATTAAGAAGAATAATTCCAGATGATTTTTTTGCAGTTGATATAATTGATTTCTTTTCTTCATTATTTCCTATTTTATTTGCAGTTCTTTTCTTTCGTTCATTTGTTATTGAGCCATTTAGAATTCCATCCGGATCCATGATTCCGACGTTACTTGTAGGTGACTTTATTCTTGTTAAAAAGTATGAATACGGAGTTAGGATGCCTTTGACTAATAGAATTATATTTGAGATGGATAAGCCTGAATATGGCGATGTAATTGTTTTTCAATATCCTGAGAATAAAAGCATTAATTATATAAAGCGTGTTGTTGCATTACCTGGAGATAAAATCGAGTATAGAAATAAGACTATATTTGTGAATGACAGAATTTATAAATTGAACCAGTTGACTCAGAACTCTCAAGATTTATACGATGATATCAAAGAGTTTATAATGCTAGAGAATAATGGATCGAGAGAATATATGATTTTAAATACTAATCATCGAAGCAATGATTTTGTTTATAATGTTCCGTCTGATAGCTATTTTGTGCTCGGCGATAATCGTGATAATAGTAATGACAGTAGATATTGGGGGTCTGTGCCTAAAGAGAATTTAGTTGGCGAGGCTTTTTTAATTTGGATGTATTGGAACCCAAATTCCAAAGTGAGTTTTTTTGATAGATTTGGTGAGAGCATTGATTGATAACCAGAGGAAATTTGTTAATAAAAGTAAGATGCATGAATACATTAGTATGATACTGGGCTATTCTTTTAATGATAAAAATCTATGTCAGATGGCTTTCACACACCGAAGCGTCAGAAAAGAAAATTACGAGCGTTTGGAGCTACTTGGCGACTCAGTGCTCAGACTTTCCATAACTGAGAGATTATTTGAGGACTTTCCTGATTCTTCCGAAGGAGAGATATCTCGTGAAATACAAAATATTGTCAACAAAAAAATACTTACTGAGATTTCAGAGAAATATGATTTAATAACATACTTAGAATCTCAAAACCTAAGATTAGAAGACTCAAATCTTAAATCAGCAATTTCGGCTGACCTTGTTGAGTCATTAATTGGAGCGATATTTCTTGATAGCGATTATCTGACTGTAAGAAATATTATTTTTGTTATGTTCGAGTCAGAGTTGACAAATATAGAGAAAATAGGACTCAAGGACAGTAAGACATTACTTCAGGAGTATTGCCAACATATTAAAATTTCTTTGCCTAAATATACTACAGAGAAATTAAAAAGCTCAGATCATAAACCTGTTTTTAACATCACATGCTCAATTGAAATTAATTCAATTAGTGTCACATCAAAATGTAATAATGTACGTGAAGGTCAACAATTATGTTCATCAAAAATCCTAGAACAACTTAAGAAAAATGAAGAAACTAAACATATCAATAATAGGAAAAAGTAATGTAGGAAAATCATCTCTTATGAATACACTATGTAATTCATATGTGTCGAGTGTCAGTGAAAAAAAACAGACCACAAGAACGAATATTAAGCATAATTTTATTAAAAAAAATTCAATATTTACTATCAATGATACTCCTGGTTATTTTGTAAAAGAGAATAATCTTTTATCGTCTTCGATGAAAGCCTCATATCTAAAAAGTGTTACTGAGTCTGATATTATCCTCATAATGTTTGATAATACTTTCAAGTTATCTCAAAAAGAGAAATCAATATTAGAATCTTTGATTGGCAGTAATAATCAAATAATTATTATTTTAAACAAAATTGATTTGATGACTAAAGATGAATTAAAAACACTAAAGAACACTATACGGATATATTTTGAAAAGAAATTATTCCCAATATCTACTATTACAGATGATGGGATTGAAAGTCTTCTCAAATATCTTGATGAGGTATTAGAAAACCTAAAATCTGATGTTGAGCATGATGCTATATCAGAAAATATAAATAATCTTACAACACAAGAGATTATAAGAGGAGTGATTAATCAACTTACTCATGGAGAAGTGCCATATGATTGTGCAGTACATACTGAGAAAATACTTAATAAAAAACAAAATATTTGCATAAAAAGTACAATTTATGTCGAAAAATCAAATCAGAAAAAAATACTTATTGGTTCTAATGGTAATCAAATAAAAAAAATTGGTTCTATTTCTCGCGAAGCGCTCGAGAAAATTTCAAATAAAAAGATATATCTTGAACTCTTTGTTGTTGTTAAGAAAAACTGGAAGAATAGTCATGAGTTCTTAAAAAAACTCGGATATATAAATTGAATGACGAACTATTAAAAGCTTATATCATTCACTCTAGGTCATATGGAGAGACCAGTATTATCTTCGATGTTTTTACAAAAGAACTAGGTCTAGTCTCAACAATATTAAAAGGAGCTAAAAAAAGAAAAGATATATCTCAATTACACACTTCTAGAGAACTTAACATTCAAATCAATAAATCTAATTTACCATTGTTGTTGAAATATGAGATTCATAAAACAATACCAATTAAAAGCAAACATCTGACTCTTCTTATGTATTTCAATGAATTGATATATAAATTAGTGCCAAAGAATCAACCACAGAGAAATTTGTACGATTTCTATAGCAATTACCTAGATTATATGAGTAAAACTAACGACAATTTTGATGTGGTAGTAGTCGGCTTTGAGCTTTTGTTACTGAAAAATCTTGGATACGGAATAACATCTCTATCATCAAATGAGATAATACAGAGTAATGATATTTTTATTTATGATGTTAATAGTGGTTTCAAAAAAACAAATTCTAAACTTTCATTCGATTGTGTATCAGGGGAAACAATAATAAAAATACAAGAGTTCAATATTAACCAGATAACAGAATTAAAAAAAATTCGTTCTATAACCAAAAAAATAATTCAAGAAATCGCAGGAAATAAATCTATCAAAAGTTTTGACATTATTCAGTAAGATATTAAGTTAATAATATCTTCTTAAAATTCATACCTGTTGCATCTATCTCTAAAATATGACTTTGTTTGCCCCAATCACCAAGAACGATTCTCTTACACATTTTCTTATTTAAATTAATATCATGCACCATAGGCCTATGTGTATGACCATGAATAAGAACATCTGCATCGTGTTCTCTAAAAATGTTTTCGACTTCATTATTATTTACATCCATAATAAATTCTTGTTTACCATCCGTTTCTGTTTTACTTTTAAGTCTAAGACTTTCAGCATATTGCATTCTCTCTTTTAGTGATTTAGTCATCATCATTTTTTGCCACTCTTCATTCCTGACTAATTTTCTGAATTCTTGATATTTGATGTCATCGGTACATAATAAATCGCCATGCATCAGAGTAATTTTTTTATTAAATATTGTTATTGTTGTTGGATCATTGATTAATTTCATTCCGTATTTATTACAAATCTTAGACGAAATCATAAAATCTCTGTTCCCATGCATAAAGTAAACGCTTGATTTTTTTGAGAGAGTTCTTATGACTTCTAATGCTTGGTCTGTACCAATCGCGGGGTCGTCGTCACCAACCCATGATTCTACTAAATCACCCAAGATATAGAGATTATCAATCTCTTCATTGTAACCCTCTATAAATTCAATGAAATGCTTGATCAGCTCTGGTTGATTTTTATCTAAATGTAAGTCTGAAATAAAGACTGTTTTCATAAGAATTATTCATCAATTGTAACTTTTTCAATCACAATTGTTTCTTGAGGAACGTCAGAAAAATACCCTTTGTTACCAGTTGAGACGTTACCTATGTTTTCAACAATCTCTATGCCCTCTATAACTTCTCCAAATACACAATAACCATAACCATCAGGTGACTTTTCTTTATCGAGAAAATCATTGTTTTTAAGGTTAATAAAGAACTGAGATGTTGCTGAGTTTGGCTCAGAGGTTCTTGCCATTGCAATTGTGCCTTTTTTATTGCTTAAGTTATTAGAGGACTCATTTATGATTGGAGCATTGGTTGTTATCTCGGACAAATCTGGAAGGTGACCGCCGCCTTGAATCATAAAATTCTGAATTACTCTATGAAATATTGTCCCATTATATTTGCCTTCATTAGCATATGAAATAAAATTTTTTGTTGTTTCTGGCGCTTCTTTAACAAACAATTTAAGTTTTATCTCGCCTAGATTAGTGATTATAGTTACCAATTTAATATCCTCGTTATGTTTATCTACACTTTTGTTGTATGTTTTGCCGTATGTATAGCTTGATGCTATAGTTACTAGAAATAAAAGTGTAAAAATGATTTTTTTCATAATATTCTAATATTCTACCATGACCATCAGATTATATAATACTTTGACAAGAAAAAAAGAAGCGATCAAACCTTTCTTGGATGATTCCGTGTCAATGTATGTTTGTGGCCCGACAGTTTATGGTCACCCACATATTGGCAATGCAAGAGCTGCAATAGTTCCAGATATATTGTACAGGCTTTTGATGGCTAAACATGATTCTGTAAAATATATAAGGAACATCACAGATGTTGATGACAAAATAATTGATGCAGCAAAAAAAGAGGGACTATCAATTGATAAAATCACTTCAAAGTACACGAAGATCTATCGTGACAACATGGATAGATTGTCTAATCTTAGACCAACACATGAGCCAAAAGTCACTGATACAATCTCTAAAATAATATCCTCTATAGAAAAAATCATTAAAAATGGTAATGCATACGTTAAAGACTCTCACGTTCTGTTTGATACTGATAGTTTCAAAGGATACGGAGAATTATCTGGAAAAAAACTCGAAGAGATGTTAGACGGTGTGAGAATAGATAATGCATCATATAAAAAATCATTTAAAGATTTCATTTTATGGAAACCCTCCGAAGATGACACCCCAGGTTGGGAGAGCCCATGGGGTAAAGGTCGACCAGGCTGGCATATTGAGTGTACCTCAATGATAAAGGATATATTGGGTGACGATACTACTTTAGATATCCATGGCGGAGGAAATGATCTTATATTTCCTCATCACGAAAATGAGATTGCACAAGGTAGTTGTATTAGTAAGGAGAAATACTGTAATCATTGGTTCCACAACGGAATTGTGCTTGTTAATAAAAAGAAAATGTCAAAATCATTGGGAAATGTTATTCTTTTGGATGATTTATTTAAAGATAATAGTACATCAGTGATTCGATTAGCTTTGTTATCCGCACATTATAGACAACCTCTTAATTGGTCAGATCAAACTATTATATATGCAAGAAACTTATATAAAAAACTCTTATCAGTAATTTCTATGGTTGACGCAAAAGCTAGGCCACTCGATGATGCTGATTCTCATACTAAAGAAATTCAAGACATACTCTCTGATGACTTAAATACACCCGAGGCAATAAATTACTTATCAAGATTATCAAAGACTGCTCGTAATGATTTTGAAGCTAGAGTGAAATTAATTCATTCAATGAAATTTATTGGATTATCTCCAATTAATGAAAAAACAGTCAAAATCTTTTCTGATACAGAGGAAATTGAGCAAATTGAAGCTCTCGTAAAAAAAAGAAACGAATATAGAATTAAAAAAGACTTTAAGAATGCTGATGTAGTGAGAGATAAACTTCTTAGCATGGGCATAGAATTGGAAGATTCAGATGGTGATACAACTTGGAACTATTTACAGGATTAATTTTTAATACAAAAAATCTGTTAAAAGGTATATCATTCATAATTTACGGGGTGTAGCGCAGCTTGGTAGCGCGGCTGGTTTGGGACCAGTAGGTCGTAGGTTCGAATCCTATCACCCCGAATTTGCGCCTGTAGCTCAGTTGGATTAGAGTACATCGCTACGAACGATGGGGTCGGAGGTTCGAGTCCTTCCAGGCGCGAAAAACATGATAAGATGTATTTACGGTGGGTGTAGCTCAGTTGGTTAGAGCCCTGGTTTGTGGTACCAGTTGTCGTGGGTTCGAATCCCATCATCCACCCCAAATATGCGAGAGTGGCGGAATTGGTAGACGCGCTGGTTTTAGGTACCAGTACCTTTGGTGTGAGAGTTCGAGTCTCTCCTCTCGTATAAATCACAGTTTATATGAGAGAGATTACGCTATTACTAATAACTATTTTAATCACATCATGTGCTTCTGATGATGACTATAAATTAGTTGGTACCTCTAAAACAGATTTTTGTTTCTCAGCAGAGAGAAAAGACTGTATGCGTGCTATTGATAAAAAATGCAAATCTAACTATATTATTAAATCTGAGAAAAATTATGAATATTATTTAGAATCAGATAGAATTGTTCTCGAGTATAAATGTAAATGAGATAAATTATGGGAAAGGTTTTCATAAATGAGTTTAAGAATAAACTAGCCAAGAAAATTAAAAATTCATCATTAGATAAGAAAATTATAAATGTAAATCTTAAGTCATTGAATGATAGAAGAATACAGTTATTCAATAACGGTTTGAGTGAATATCTCCTACATACCGATATACGTAAGAGTATTAAAAAAATCAATGATTACACAGTACGATTTGATTGTACTCCTGTAATGAGTGATTATGGTACAGCAGTTTTATCATATCTTACCCTCTCACTTATTAATGTGCAGAGTGATAAGGAATTATGGGAGTGTGTTGTTTACGAGTTTGACGAACTCTCCGATAATGAAGTACTATCAGAAAAATTTGATAGTGCCCAGATAGCTATCGAATTTTTTATCAATCAAATTATAAGAACATGTAAAGGTAATTGAGTAGATTCATGAAGAAGATTGTTAAAGTCACAAATCAGGAAGGACTAATGGTATCATTAGAAATAAAAGTTGATAAGGAAACATACAGATTAACACATCGAACTTATCTAAATAATTACATTCAGAATTCCAATATATCAGGATTTAGAAAAGGAAAGGCTCCAGAGAATGTGATTTTAGCAAAATATGGGAAAAATATTCATTCTGATGTTTTAGGGAAGCTCATAAATTCATCTTTGAGCGAAGCTTTACTTGAAAACAATTTATCACCCGCAAGTCCGCATAAACTTGATATTCAAAATGAAGGTTCTTTAGATACAGATTTGCATTTTAATGTAAATTTCGAAGTATATCCTGAAATAAAAATGATGGAGATGAGTAAATTATTGATTGAAGACCCAGAAGTCGACATTACAGATACTGATATTAATGATGTAATTTCCAATATAAGAAAACAGAACACTAAATGGGAGGAGAAGAAAGGTAAAATTTCTTCGAAAGACAAAGTAATTATTGATTACCTCGCATTTGTAGATAACGAGGAAAATAAAGATTTATCGAGGAATAACTTTACACTCGTGATTGATGATTTGATTCAGGGTGATGAGGCTACGGTGAAGCTATTTAATGAGTTTTACAAAACCACTAAAGGCAGAGAGATGGGAGATAGTATTTCGTTTACTTATAAAATGCCTAAAACATTTCCAAATAAAGGTGTGGCTGACAAAGATATTCGCTATGAGGTAAAAATTAAAAATGTGTTTACTGGAATTATTCCTGATTTGAATGCAGAATTTTACAAAACTCTAGGATTAGAAAATTCAACAGACGAACAATTCAAACAAAGCGTCTCAAATCAAATGAAGATAGAAATTGAGAGGAGATCAAAATCAAACATGGTAGCCTCAATTAATGAGCAATTATTAAAAAATATGAATTTTGATATACCCCAACATATGTTAGATCTTGAGAATGCTGGAATAGAAAAACAATATAAGGGAATGATGAAAAATGTTGATGATAAAACCAAAGTTGAGCTTGAGTCCATAGCATTGAAAAGAGTTAAATTAAATCTTATATACAGAAAAATTGCAGAATCGAATAATATCTCAGCATCGGACGATGATGTTTTACAATATATAAGTAAATCTGATGAGCCAAACAAAAAAGATATACTTTCCCGGATAAATGAGGATAATAAAATGGCAGACCAAATCAAGCATAAAATTATAGAAGATGGTATAATAGAGCACGTTTTAACTAATTGTAAGAGAACTAAAGTAAAGAAAAACTTTAATGAAATAGTAAATTAAAAATGACCAAGGATTTTAAAAATAATTTAGTACCAATGGTAGTAGAGCAGACGCCCAGAGGTGAAAGAGCGTTCGACATATATTCTCGGCTTCTTAAAGAACGAATAATTTTTGTGGTCGGACCTATTGATGATATAAGTTCAAATTTAGTTGTTGCTCAATTGCTATTTCTAGAATCGGAAAACCCAACAAAAGATATTAATTTATATATTAATTCACCAGGTGGTTCAGTAACATCGGGATTATCAATTTATGACACAATGCAATTTATTAAGCCAAGCGTAAGCACCCTATGTGTAGGGCAAGCAGCAAGCATGGGAGCAATTTTACTCGCTGGTGGAGAGAAGGGGAAAAGACATTCGTTGCCTAACTCTAGAGTAATGATTCATCAACCTCTAGGCAGTTTTCAAGGGCAAGCGACAGACTTTGATATTCAGGCAAGAGAAATTCTTAATATCAGAGCAAGACTAAATGAGATACTCTCACATCATACTGGTCAATCGCTCAAAAAGATTCAAAATGATACTGAGAGAGATAATTTCATGACCTCAGATGAGGCAAAAAAATACGGGATAATTGACGAAATATTGGCTTCTCGATAAAGATTTCCCTGTATAATTTGTTGTTTTCTGATATTTTTTACATTTTTCTAAAAGAAAGGTATAATTTTGTTAGATGGATACTAATACAAAAGACTCCAATAAGTTACTACATTGTTCATTTTGTGGTAAAAACCAAAACGAAGTCAGTAAGCTAATTGCAGGCCCTTCTGTTTTTATATGTGATGAATGCGTAGATTTATGTAATGAGATAATAAGAGACGAATTAGAGGAAAAATCTCTCAAAACAAGAAAGAATTTACCGAAACCACAAGAAATTAAAAATATACTTGATGAGTATGTCATCGGTCAAAATCATGCAAAAAAAGTACTTTCTGTTGCAGTCTATAATCATTACAAAAGATTAAATTCGAAAGACACTAAAACTGAAGTTGAGTTAAATAAAAGCAATGTACTTCTTATAGGCCCAACAGGATCTGGCAAGACATTGTTGGCAGAGACTCTAGCGAGGCTCCTGAATGTTCCATTTACCATAGCAGATGCTACTACTCTCACTGAGGCAGGTTATGTGGGAGAAGATGTTGAGAATATAATTCAGAAATTACTTCAAAAATGCGATTATGATGTTGATAAGGCACAAACTGGCATCGTATACATCGACGAAATAGATAAGATCTCAAGAAAATCCGATAATCCATCAATTACAAGAGACGTCTCTGGTGAAGGAGTCCAACAAGCTCTATTAAAACTAATAGAGGGTACTATCGCTTCTGTACCACCTCAAGGAGGCAGAAAGCATCCACAACAGGAATTCCTCCAAGTTGATACCTCAAACATACTCTTTATTGTCGGAGGAGCTTTCTCTGGTCTTGATAAAATTATTCAAGATAGAACAGATAAGTCGGGGATTGGTTTCGGCGCTAATGTTAGGGATATATCTGTAAAAGTTTCATTAGCTGAAACACTCAGCACAGTTGGTCCAGAAGATTTAATCAAGTATGGTTTAATACCAGAATTTGTTGGAAGGCTACCGGTAATTGCCACATTAGAGGAGTTAGATGAGGATTCGCTTGTAAAAATTCTTACTAAACCAAAAAATGCACTCATTAAACAGTACCAGAGATTATTTCAGATGGAAGAGTGTGATTTAGAATTCAGAGATGATGCACTATCGAGTATTGCCAGAAAAGCAATGGAGAGGAAAACTGGCGCCAGAGGTTTAAGAACTCTATTAGAAAAGACCTTGCTTGATACAATGTATGACCTTCCATCTTCTACAGATATAGATAAAGTTGTTATAGACAAATCAGTCATTGATTCATCGAATAAGCCGCTTTTAATTTATGGTAAAAATAAAACTAAAGTAAATTCAAAAGATTAATTGAAAATTCGCCAAACGCCCATAAGTTATATGGTATGAGGATATAGACGAAATGGATAAAATTAAAATACCAGTGTTACCACTAAGAGATGTAGTAGTCTACCCAAACATGGTTGTCCCATTGTTTGTGGGTAGACAAAAATCTATAAAATCTCTTGAAGATTCAATGAATGACTTTGATAAGAACATCCTTTTGGTCACACAAAAGTCTCCAGACGTAGATGATCCGACAGAGAAACAGTTGTACAATGTCGGTTGTGTGGCAACAATTCTGCAGCTACTTAAATTACCGGATGGAACAATGAAGGTCCTTGTTGAGGGGTCTTCTAGAGCTAAGATTACAAAACTATTTGATGAGGAAACCTCGCTTTATGCGACATATGATTCTTTACGCCCTTCAAATCAACTCTCACTTACACATGAAGATGCTTTAAGTCGTACATTAGAGGATACATTTAATCAGTATGTGAAGCTCAACAAAAAGATTCCACCAGAGGTCTTGTCATCAATAGCAGGCGTAGAGGATATTTCTAAACTCTCTGACAGTATCGCTGCACATATGACCATGAGATTGGATGAAAAACAAGAAGTTCTTGAAATCATAGAGACAAAACCAAGAGTTGAATATCTTATTAAAACCATGAATGCGGAGCTAGACGTCCTTCAAGTCGAGAAAAAAATCAGAGGGAGGGTGAAACAGCAAATGGAGAAAAGCCAAAGAGAGTATTACCTTAACGAGCAAATGAAAGCGATTCAAAAAGAACTTGGTGAAATCGGAGAGGAGCCAAATGATTTCGAAGCAATACAGAAAAAAATTGATTCAGCTGGTTTATCAAGAGAGGCTAAAGACAAAATCTCCTCTGAGTTCAATAAATTTAAGATGATGTCTCCAATGTCAGCTGAAGCGACTGTTGTCAGGAATTATATTGATACGGTATTAAATCTTCCTTGGAAAGAGAAAACAGAGGTTAACAGCGATATTGTTCACGCTCAAAAGATTTTGGATGAGGATCACCACGGGCTTGAGAAAGTAAAAGAAAGAATTTTGGAATACCTCGCGGTTAACAAGAGAGTTCAAAAACTTAAAGGCCCAATTCTATGTCTTGTTGGACCACCCGGTGTTGGTAAAACTTCACTAGGCATATCAATTGCTAGAGCAACAAATAGAAAATTCATAAAAATGTCACTAGGTGGTGTTAGAGATGAGGCTGAAATTAGAGGACATCGTAAGACATATATTGGCTCAATGCCGGGAAAGGTGATACAAAATTTAAGCAAAGTAAAAACAAAAAATCCATTATTTCTCTTAGATGAGATTGATAAAATGGCAATGGACTTTAGAGGTGATCCATCATCAGCATTACTTGAGGTACTTGATCCGGAGCAAAACTTTGCTTTCAATGACCACTATCTAGAAGTAGATTTTGATCTCTCAGATGTCATGTTTATTGCAACTGCTAATTCAATTGATTCTATCCCAACTCCATTACTGGATAGGATGGAAGTAATCAGATTGCCTGGATACACAGAAGATGAGAAAGTTGATATTGCAAAGAAATATTTACTATCAAAACAATTTAAGCAA
Source organism: uncultured Gammaproteobacteria bacterium (assembly GCA_902632305.1). Taxonomy (GTDB): domain Bacteria; phylum Pseudomonadota; class Gammaproteobacteria. The sequence goes on along the minus strand of CACPCG010000005.1, from coordinate 22,669 downwards.
AATGGATTAAAATCCAAGGAACTATCAATCACTATACCTGCACTCCGAGATGTAATTAGATCTTACACACGAGAAGCCGGCGTTCGAGGACTTGATAGATCAATATCAAAAATTTGCCGTAAAGTGGTTAAACTGTTGATGACAAAAAAATCGTCTAAGACAATTAAAATTACTCCAGCAAACATTAATGAGTATCTAGGTGTGAAACCATATACTTTTGGTAGCGCTGATAAGAAAGATATGATTGGGCAGGTCAATGGATTAGCATGGACTTCTGTCGGAGGAGAACTCTTGAGAATAGAGTGTGCGTTAATGAGTGGAAAAGGCAAAGTTACTCAGACAGGTAAACTCGGCGATGTAATGCAAGAATCAATCAAAGCTGCTATAACGGTTGTTAGAACAAGATCGACATCTCTAGGCATAGATACTGATTTTTATGACAATAAAGACATTCATATCCATGTCCCAGAGGGCGCGACACCTAAAGATGGTCCAAGTGCCGGGATAAGTATGGCTCTCGCAGTTGCTTCTTCATTAGCGAACATACCTGTGAGATCAGATATCGCAATGACTGGCGAGATAACGCTTCGTGGTGAGGTGTTAGAGATTGGTGGGTTGAAGGAAAAACTTCTAGCTGCCCTAAGAGGTGGGTTAAAAGAGGTATTAATTCCTAAGGACAATGAAAAAGACCTAATAGATATTCCAGATAATGTGAAGAAAGGTCTTAAAATTACCCCAGTCAAATTCGTAGATGAAGTTTTTGCGCTTGCTTTAAAAAGCAAGCCAAACAAGATTAAATCTAGCGGAAAAAAATCTGCTGTAGATGCAAAAAAAGGAAAACAACCGCCATCAAAGAGATTGCCTCACTAGCATACTTTTTTTTGTATGTAAATGAAGAAACCTCAAAGAGAATTAGATTCTTGAATATTAAAATTAAAGAAAATAATGTAAACTATTTTAAAAATGTGACTGTTTAGGTGTTTTAATCACAGCGATATTTCATCAAGACGGTATCAGACACAATACTAATAATATTTTTAAACAGAGGTTCAAATGAATAAAGCAGAATTTATATCCGCAGTAGCAGAAGAAGCAGGTAGCAGCAAATCTGACGCTACAGCACACGTTGAAGCTATGATAAGCGTAGTAACTAATGCCCTAAAGGGTGATAATGAAGTCACTCTCGTTGGTTTTGGTACATTCAAAGCAAAAAAACGTGATGCAAGAACTGGAAGAAATCCTAGAACTGGTGAATCGATTCAGATAGCAGCATCTACTGTCCCATCATTCAAACCAGGCAAAGCCTTTAAAGACGCACTTAATTAAGTCTTCAGCAAGGGGGTGCTTAGCTCAGCTGGTTAGAGCGCCGCCCTTACAAGGCGGAGGTCGTAAGTTCGACTCTTACAGTACCCATAAATTAAAAGGAGCAGCCTAGAGTTGCTTCTTTTTTATTTATGTATTTTTATTTTAGTGATAGTATGAACATAGTTTTTTGGAGGCGTAGTTCAGTTGGTTAGAATGCCTGCCTGTCACGCAGGAGGTCGAGGGTTCGAGTCCCTTCGTCTCCGTAAAACGCTTTAATATAATGCTAAATAAAATACGAGAAAATATGAGTACATGGGTGATTAGTTTACTAGTTATTCTTGTAGCAATTCCTCTGATTTTTATGGGTCTTGGTGACTATCAGTCTCCTTCAAAAACGTATGCAATGAAAATTAATGATCAACTAATAACTAATTCTCAGTTAGACCAAGAAATTTACCAATACAAGCAAGCTCTTCAGGAAAATTTTGGAGGTCAAATACCACCCATATACACTGACACATTCATTAGACAACTTACAATCAATTACATGATGAGATCAATATTAATGGACCAAATGTCTAAAAAAATAGGATTAGTCTACCATAATGATTCTATTTTAGAGAATATTTACAATACTTCGGCATTTAGAGATGAAAAAGGTTTTAATAATAACCTATATAAATCTCAATTGTTCCGTTTAAACACCACGCCTGAGGCTTATGAGAGATATATCTATCAGAAGGGAATAAAAGATCAGCTCCAAAACTCCATCACAGAAACATCTTTATTTACCAAGTTAGAGAAAAAAAATCTATCAAAATATCGATTTCAACAGAGAGATATATCTTACAAAATTATCGAGAAAAGTAGTTTTGACAAAAACATTGATATAACTGAAAAAGAGTTAATAGAATACTATGAGTCAAACAAGAATATGTTCATCGAACCATTGTCTGCTCAATTTTCTTACATCGACATCAGTAGAGACGAAATTATTTCAAATATAACAATTACAGATGAGCAGATAATGAGATTCTATAAAGACGGTTTGGTTAATGGTGATTATAAAATAAGTAATAAATATGAGATCAACCATATTTATCTAGATGACAATGATGAAAGTAAACGATTAATTGAAGAAATACAATCAAATTTAAAATCTGGGAAGTCTTTTGAGTCAATTTCGGAAAATTATCCTGTAAGCCAGGAATCAAAATCAAATAATGGGTACATGGGTACTTTTATCAGAGAGGATTTACCTAGTTATATTTCTCAGGAATTATCAAAACTTAAAATAGGCGAAATATCAGAACCTATTTATTCAAAAAATACTGTTCACTTCATTGCTATTAAAAATATCATAAAAGGCAAAGAGATACCTCTTAATGAAGTTCAATCTCAGATACGTGAAACTCTTAAAAGAGAAAAAGGAATGAGAAAATATTTTGACATACTCGATGAAGTTAATAATAGTATCTATTCAGGGGAGAATGATATTGAATATTTCTCTCAACTCACAGGTCAAAGTATTAAACTGTCTGCCTATATTACTGTTGATTCAGGCGCAGGCGTGTTCAAATTTCAACACGTAAGAGATGAAGTTTTGAATAAATCTGTTATGAATGATGGTAATATTTCTGAACCTATCTTCGTTGATGATAATAGATTTTTAGTTGCAAAAACCAAAAATATCACAGACAAATCCCAAATCTCCTTTGAAGAATCAAAGCCAGTTATAAAAAAAATACTGATACAAGAATTGAGCCAGAAAAAAATGGCTGATTATACTGAAAATTACAGAAACGATCTAAATGCAGGTATTGAAGACCCTGATGAATCCTTCAAAGATTTTATTGGTACATTCGACTCAACAAATATCAATCAAGAATATTTGGATGTTTTCTTTAATTCAAACCCATCTTTAGGCTATCAATTTAAAAGGCTTAATAATAATTCGATTATTCTGTTTATAATCAAATCAATTAATTTGCCTTCTTCAATTTCTTCAAATGATAATTATCTCGATTTTATGACTTTTTCGAGAAATACTTTAAGTGAATCTGATTTTAGTGAGTTTTATAGGAATTTTATGAATAATTCGGAGATTGAATTAGATGAGGATAATAGGATTGAGAATTAAACTGCTAAAATATTATATCCAGAGTCTACGTAGATTATCTGACCAGTAATTCCTGATGATAAGTCTGAAACCAAAAATGCCACAGTGTTGCTAATTTCATCTTGAGTTATATTCCTTTTCAATGGTGATTTTTCTTCCACATGTTTTAAAATCTCTCCAAATCCCGAAATCCCTGAAGCTGCAAGCGTTTTTATAGGTCCAGCAGAAACACCGTTAACCCTAATATTTTTCTCGCCAAGAGATGACGCCATGTATCTTACATTTGCTTCTAAACTAGCTTTGGCAAGACCCATTATGTTGTAGTTTTTTACTACTCTTTGGGATCCTAGATATGTTAACGTAACTAACGAACCCCCATCATTGATAATTGAGTTAAACTTTTTTCCTAGAGCAGTAAAGGAATATGAGCTAATATCATGAGCAATCTGAAAACCTTTTCTACTGATGTTATCTAGATAGTTCCCTGATAATTCTTCTCTTAGTGCGAATGCGGCGGAGTGAACTATAATATCAACCTCTCCCCACAACTTATTAATATCATCATGCAGATGTTCAATATCCTCATCAGATGACAAATCACATGGAAATATTTTAGTGTTTGACTCCAATTGTTCACCTATTTTCTCAACTCGTGATTTAAGTTTATCATTTTGATATGTGAGCACTAAATCTACCCCATTTTGTGATAGAGTCTTGGCTATACCGGCTGCGATTGATCTATCACTTGCTATTCCAGTAATTAATGCTTTTTTATTTTTTAGATTTATCATCAAGATTCAAATTTGTTATTATTTAGAATATCATATTATTAAATGGAATATTTGAAAATCAATGAATTATATTATTTCTTTTAAAAATTTAATCTTGACAGTCGTGTTATTGATTTTTACTGTGCATGGCTCATCTGCAGAAAAGTCTATTGCGCTAGGTTATGAACCAAAATACGATACTGGTTTTGTTCACTTTGACTATGTTGATCCTACATCAACTAAAAAAGGCACTATACGGCTCTCTGCTTTTGGGACTTTTGAGTCACTGAATCCTTTTCTTTTGAAATCACTTGCACCTGCAGGTCTAAATGATTTGGTTTTTGAGACACTTATGGAAAGAAGTCTGGATGAGCCATCCTCCAGTTATGGCCATATCGCAAGTGGGTATAATCTAGCCAATGATGGTTTATCGGTCACTTACTATATAAAAGATAATGCAACATTTTCTAATGGAGACTCAATAACATCGTCAGATGTCCTATTCTCATACAGTACTTTGATCAGTGAGGTTGCTCACCCTCAATATAGAATATACTGGGCAGATATTAAGTCTGTAAAAATATTAGATGAAAAATCAATAAAGTTCATCTTTAAGAGAAAAAATCCAGAATTACACATGATTATCGGAGATATTCCTATATTTTCTAGAAAATGGTTAGAAGGAAAAAAATTTGATCAGACGATTTTAGAAAAACCAATTGCTAGTGGACCATATATTATTGACAGCTTTGAGCCAGGAAGATATATAACATACAAGAGAAATCAAAACTATTGGGCGATTGAAGAACCTACCAGGGTAGGTATGTATAACTTTGACTACATAAAATTTAAATACTACAAGGACATGACGGTAGGATTAGAGGCATTCAAAGCTGGTGAGTATGATTATATTTTTGAAAACCACTCAAAGAGATGGGCCAGAGATTATTCTGGACCAAACTTTGTAAATGGCTCAATCAAAAAACTTCAGCTTAAACATGACAACAATGCTGGTATACAAGGATTTATTTTCAATACAAGAAAAGAAATATTTCAAAATAAGAAAGTTAGAGAAGCAATAACCTATGCTTTTGATTTCAAATGGTCAAATCAAAATTTGTTTTATAATCAATATCAAAGATGCACAAGCTTTTTTAGTAATAGTGAGTTATCAGCTAACATAAAGCCGTCGGATAATGAGCGAAAATTAGCAAAGAAATTATCTATTCCTGAGAAAAAAGTTGTTAATAAAAATCTATCTTTCATTAATCAATCATCTGGTATAAGAGAAAATCTTAAAAAGGCAAAAAATATTTTTGATGAACTAGGTTGGAAAGTACGAAAAAATGTTTTACATGATGATAATGATAATCCTGTAGAATTTGACTTTCTACTTGCCCAAAAAGGGTTCGAGAGAATATTAGCGCCGTTTGCAAAAAATCTCAGTAAACTCGGAATTAAGTTAAATTATAGAACTATAGATGTCTCATTGTACCAAAGACGTGTTGATACTTTCGATTTCGATATGATGGTGATGAGTTACCCTCAAAAACAATCACCAGGAAATGAGTTATTTGCAATGTTTCACTCATCAAGTTCAGACAAAAAAGGATCTTATAATGTTGGAGGAATAAAAAACAACTCAGTAGATAAACTTGTAGATAAAATTGTATTTTCATCCAGTAGATCTGAAATGATTACAGCATCTCATCTCTTAGATAGATTATTATGGAATGAATTTTATCTCTTGCCAAACTGGTATATTAACCAACATCGTATTGCATATTTTGATAAGTTTTCATTCCCAAGAAAATTACCAAGATATTATCAACCAACTGATTACATCCTTAAAACCTGGTCTTTGAAGTAATGCTGAGATATATAGTAAAACGACTATTACTTATGATACCAACACTATTTGGGGTATTATTTTTGACTTTTGCAGTAACACAATTTGTACCAGGCGGCCCTGTGGAACAAATAACTAGTCAATTAAATAATTTAAATGTTTCTGGTGAGGCATCCTCTGGATCCGCAAACATTTACAGGGGTTCGAGTGGATTGGACGAGGAGCACTTAGAACAATTACGGAAGTATTATGGTTTTGATAAACCTTTTCTGGAGAGATTTTGGATACTTATAACAAATTATCTCTCCTTTAATCTTGGTGAGAGTTATTTTCATCATCAAACAGTATCTGAGCTCATTATAGATAAACTTCCTGTATCAATAAGCTTAGGATTATGGTCCTTTATTATAATTTATTCTGTATGTATACCATTGGGAATCAAGAAGGCTGTAAGACATGGCACTAAGTTTGATATTACTACGAGTAGTATAATCTTAATTGGTTATTCTATACCGGGATTTGTGCTTGGTATAGGCCTAATTGTATTACTTGGAGGAGGAAGCTTTTTGGATATTTTTCCAACTAGAGGAATAGTGTCAGATAACTGGTCTGAACTAAGCTGGTTTGACAAGATTTTTGATTATCTATGGCACATGACTCTACCAATAATATGTACTGTAATCGGCAGTTTCGCAGTGATGACAATGTTGACGAAAAATAGTTTTATAGAGGAGATTAACAAACAATATGTCTTAACCGCTAAATCTAAAGGGCTAAGCGAAAATGAGATATTATACAAGCATATTTTTAAAAATGCATTAATACCCATTTTAACTGGTTTTCCAGCTCAATTTATTTCAGCTTTTTTTACAGGTAGTATTCTCATAGAAACTATTTTTTCACTGGATGGTATTGGCTTGTTGTCATATGAATCAATTTTACAAAGAGACTATCCTGTCGTATTAGGCACATTGTATCTTTTTACCCTATTGGGACTTATGGCTAAGTTATTAACAGATATTAGTTATGTCTGGGTAGATCCTAGAATCAAATTCTCATCATTATCTGATGGAAAAAATGAATGAATATGAATATGGAAAATAGCTCAATATGGGATAATTTTAGTTCAAGTAAACGTAACATATATAGTTTGTACATTTTTCTTTTCTTTTTTATTCTATCAATGTTCGCGGAAATATTAAGTAATGATAAACCTCTTGTAATGAGCATAAATGAAGAAATTTATTTTCCAATAATAATAGATTATAAAGAAAAAAATTTTGGCGGATATTTTGATACAGAAGCTGACTATAAGGATAGCTTTATGCAAGAATTAATTGCCAAAGATAATAATTGGGCAATATTTCCAATTAATCCAAACTCTTATAATACAATAAATTTAGATAATCCATCGCCAAATCCGGCACCACCATCTGAGTATAATTATCTAGGTACAGATGATAGGGGGAGGGATGTATTGGCACGATTAATCTATGGATTTAGGTTGTCTGTGATTTTCGCATTTGTGTTAACGATTATAGGTGTAATTATTGGAATATTTTTTGGAGCTATTCAGGGTTACTTTGCTGGAAGAACGGACTTATTTCTCCAGAGATTTATTGAAATTTGGAGTTCTATGCCAGAGCTCTATTTGCTCATCATTTTCTCATCATTATTCGAACCCAGTATATCACTATTGATTATCTTACTGTCATTGTTTGGATGGATAGGTCTTGCAGATTACGTAAGAGCAGAGTTCCTTAAAGGAAGAAATATGGATTACGTCATAGCCGCAAGAACAATGGGTCTTACAAATTATCAAATAATAATAAGACATATATTGCCTAATAGTATGATTTCAGTCATAACATTTTTACCATTTCGAATAAGTGGAGCAATTCTAATATTAACAAGTCTAGATTTTTTAGGTTTGGGCGTTCCTCCAGATACACCTAGTCTTGGCGAATTACTCTCACAAGGGAAAGAAAATATAGAAGCATGGTGGTTATCATTATCTACTTTTTTCGTTTTAGTGGGTACTTTACTATTATTGATATTCATCGGAGAAGGTTTGAGAGAGTCAATGGACACAAGGTCGAAATAATGAATATTTTAGAAGTCAATGAGCTTTGTCTGACATATCGGAATAATAATCTTGATAGAAAAATACTCAATAATATTTCGTTTAATCTTAAAAAAGGAGAGATACTCGGTATAGTTGGTGAATCAGGTTCCGGAAAAACAATTACTGGGCAGGTGATATCTTCTTTAATTGATCTTAAAAAATTTCATATCACTTCCGGAGAGGTTAAGTTTAATAATGAAAATCTCCTCGAAAAATCTGAGGAGTATCTGAGGACCATAAGGGGCAATATGATATCTATCATTTTTCAAGAACCAATGTTAAGTCTTAATCCAGTTCAAACTATTAAAAAGCAAATTATCGAAGTTTTAAAGTTGCATTTGACAAACGATATAAATGAGCAAGACAAATCTATTAGTGATATTTTTAAAAAATGTGGATTATTTGATAAGGATAAGATACTTAACAGTTATCCGCATATGCTGTCTGGTGGACAAAGACAGAGAGTTATGATTGCCATGGCTATAATCTGTAAGCCGTCTATATTGATAGCAGATGAACCAACAACGGCACTTGACGTGAATCTTCAAAATCAGATACTAAATTTACTGAAGTCTTTGAGTAGAGAGAGCGATATGTCACTAATACTTATATCTCATGATTTAGACATGATCAAAAATTATTCTGATGAAGTAGTGATACTCAAAGATGGAGAAATCGTTGAGAAAAATACTACAACTAAAATATTCTCATCACCGAAAGAATCATATACAAAGACACTATTAAATAGTAGACCAAAAAGAATAGTTAAAGAGAACGTAAATGATGAGGAGATTTTATCAGTTAAAAACCTTGATTGTGATTTCTTAATAAAAAATTCATTTTTTAAAAAAAATAAAAAATATTTCAAAGCTCTAGATAATATAAATTTATCGTTGAATTCAGGAGAAACTCTTGGAATTGTTGGCGAATCAGGATCCGGTAAGACCACATTAGCTAGAAATATTTTACAACTTTTAAACTATAGTGGAAAAATAACATTTATGAATCACGATTTGAGTAAATTAAATAAAGAAAAGCTTAGAAAAAAAAGGAAAAATTTTCAAGTTGTCTTTCAAGACCCTTATTCATCTCTTTCTCCGAGATTAAATATATTTCAAATTCTCTCTGAGAGCTTGGCGATATTTGATAACAATTCTAAAGATGAGTTGTATGCAATTTGTAAAAAATTACTATACGAAGTTGGCCTCGACGAGTCAATGTTAATGAGATATCCGCATCAGTTTTCTGGCGGTCAAAGGCAGCGAATTGCTATAGCAAGAGCATTATCTATACGCCCAAAACTAATTGTTCTAGATGAGCCAACTAGTGCTTTGGACGTAGTCGTCCAAAAGAGCATTCTCGATTTAATTGTTTCACTCCAAGAAAAATATAATTTGAGTTATATTTTTATTTCTCATGATATTAGAGTTATAAATGCAATATCACACCAAATTTGTGTGTTAAAAGACTCAAGGATTATAGAATCTGGTAGAACTACTGAAGTATTAAATCATCCTAAAACTGATTATACCAGAGGATTGATTCAATCAAATCAGATTAGTTAAGTAAATAATTTAACAAGAATACTATGATATATATCTTTTAGCTTTTTAATATTTTCGATTGTAGTATGCTCGTCAATTTTATGAATTGTCTCATTGACTAAACCAAACTCTATGACGTCATCACAAATTTTTGCCATAAATCTTCCGTCTGATGTTCCACCATCTGTTGATATTGCGACCTTATGATTTGTAATTGATTCTACTGACTCCTGACATATTTTTAGTAATCTTGAGTCTTCTGTCAAGTATGGCTCACCCGAGTGACTCCACTCAATAGAGTAATCAATTGTCGCGAGATCGAGTATTTTTTTTACAGTACTCTGGAGCTTATTCGCATTTGTCTCCGTAGAATACCGAAAATTAAACTCCATTTTTAAATCACCAGGAATGATATTGGTTGTTCCTACACCGCTATTTATATTTGATATTTGAAATGACGTAGGTGGGAAATGATTATTTCCCAGATCATATTTTTCAGAGATAAGTTTGTCTAAAGTCGGAGCAAAAATATGAATTGGATTAACTGCATTTTGAGGGTAAGCAATATGACCTTGGACACCTTTAATATGAAGGGTACCTGATAGCGATCCTCTTCTTCCGTTTTTAATCGTATCACCAATTATTTTTTTGCATGATGGCTCTCCTACTAGACACATGTCTATTTTATATGCGGATAGTTCATCAGTGACGAGACTTTGTATCCCATTTATAGCTGGTCCTTCCTCATCACTAGTGAGTATAATAATTATTGTGCCATTAATTTTATCAAATTTGTCAACCAGTTCTTTGATAGCTATTAACATACAGGTAATGCTGCCTTTCATATCAGAGGTCCCTCTGCCGAAAAGCTTTTCTCCAATTTGCTCTAATTTAAAAGGCGGTGATGACCATTTAGTAACATCTCCTTCAGGAACTACATCCGTGTGACCGACAAACGCAAATGTTGGTCCACTTGAGCCAAGTACAGCGATCATATTGTCAACATCATCTTTTCTAATATGATTTACAGTAAAACCTAATCTCTCTAAAAACTTACTTATGAGGATTTGACATCCAGCATCATCTGGAGTGATTGATTTACACTCAATTAAATCTGAGAGTAATCTTAATATTTGATCTTGATCATTTGTCATAATTCTTCATTTTCCCTTTTTGTTAATATTTCAAAACCATTATTTGTGACCAGAATTGTGTGTTCCCATTGAGCAGAGAGAGATTTATCTTGCGTGACAACTGTCCAACCGTCATTCAATAACTTCGTTCCTGATTTACCTGCATTTATCATTGGCTCGATAGTAAATGTCATACCTTCCTCTAATTGTATTCCAGTGTTTTTCTCACCATAATGAAGTATTTGCGGAGCTTCGTGGAAATTCTTTCCTATTCCGTGCCCACAATATTCTCTAACAACAGAAAAATTATTTTTTTCTGCATGCTCTTGTATAGTCGCGCCTATAGTTCCTATATGGACTCCGGGTTTCACAACCTCAATCCCCATCATCATACATTCTCGTGTAACACGACATAATCTATCAGCTAAAATCGATGCATTTCCCACCAAGAACATTTTACTTGTATCTCCATGGTAACCATCTTTGATTACTGTAACATCAATATTAACGATATCACCGCTTTTAAGTACTTTATTCTTCGATGGAATACCATGACATACTTGATGATTTACTGACGTACAAATGGACTTAGGAAATCCATGATAGTTTAATGGAGCTGGTACAGCCTCTTGCTTGTCAACTATATACCTATGACATATCTCATTGAGTTCCTCGGTTGATACTCCAACATTCACATATTCACCAATCATTTCAAGAACTTTGGATGCGAGTTTACCTGCCGTCCTCATTTTAATAATTTCATCTGATGTTTTTAAATTAACCATATCTGATATAAATCACGTATTTTTAGCACAAATTATCAGATTTTTATTGTTGAATCCATGTAAATGTGATAAAAAACCATATCGATATATGATTATTACATACTACATAACAAAGGAGCGTGTAAACTAGTGTCACAGCTCTCAATAAAGGAGATGATTTCTGCAGGAGTCCATTTTGGTCATCAATCCAAATACTGGAATCCTAAAATGAAACCATACATCTTTACTACATATAATAAGCTTCACATTATCAACCTTAACAAAAGCGTAGAGCAATTTAACGCAGCTACCAGTTTTATCGAAAAACTTATAAAGAATAATTCTAAGATATTATTCGTAGGAACAAAACGTGCTGCCAGAGAGATAATTTATCGTCATGCAATTGATGTTGGTATGCCATATGTAAATAATCGTTGGCTTGGAGGAATGCTCACAAATTTTGACACAGTTAAGAAATCAATCCAAAAACTTGAAGACTTACAAAAGCAACTTGATGCCTCAAAAATTCTAGATGATATGACAAAAAAAGAGATGTTGTCAGTAAAAAAACAGATTGTAAAACTTGAAAAAAATTTAGATGGTATAAAAAAATTAGAAAAATTACCAGATGCTCTGTTTGTGATAGATACTAGGTATGAAAAAATTGCAATACAAGAAGCTAATAAACTTAACATACCCGTTATTGCAGTTGTAGATAGTAATAATTCTTTTGATGGAGTCGATTATATGATACCGGGTAATGATGATTCAATGTCATCGATTGAATTATTTGTTAGTGAAATATCAAAAGTAATTAAAAATAATAAAGTCAAAACTTCCCCCGCTAAAAATGAAAACATATCTAGTACTCAAAAAAAGTCAACGAGAAAAAAGCAGGTAATAGATGTTAAGGCTGACAAAGATTTAATAGAAACTAAATCAGATAAAACGGAAAAATAAATGTCATCAGAAATTGAGCTTTTAAAACAACTCAGAGACATTACTGGCGCAGGAATGATGGACTGCAAAAAATATCTTCAAAAAGCAAGTAACAACATCGATGAAGCTGTTAAGTTAATGAGATCTGAAGAAGGAATAAAGGCAGACAAAAAGTCGTCAAGAATAGCAGCAGAGGGAGTAGTATATCACTTTAACAGTGATTCAAAATGTATACTAATTGAAGTAAATTCTGAGACAGACTTCGTTGCTCGTAGTGATGACTTTATATCATATGTAAACGAATGCTGTAAAATAATTTTGAGTTCTAATATATTAAGTGAAGAGGATATTTTAAATAATATCGATAAGGGTTTTAATGAAAAATTCGAGAATTTACGAAAAAACGCAATTACCAAAATGGGAGAGAACATTATTGTACGAAGATTTAGAGTTTTTAACCTGAATGATTATAATATATCTGGATATACTCATAATAATAAAATTGGTGCAATAGTATGTTTGAAAAACCAAAATGATGAACTTGGTAAAGACATATGTATGCAAATTGTTGCATCTAATCCCATAGCTAAAGACGAGAAATCTATCGATGAATCCATTATCTCAAGCGAGAGAGAGGTTTTTAAAGCTGAGCTTGAAAAATTGGACAAGAAAGAGGATGTCAAAAGAAATATATTAGAGGGTAAAATAAAAAAGTTTATATCGGAAAATACTCTTATCAATCAACCTTTCATAAAAGATAGTTCGCAAACACTTAAGCAGATTCTTAAAGATAACGAGATAATCTCCTATGTGAGATATCAGCTAGGCGAAGGTCTAGAGAAAAAAAATGAGGATTTTGCAAAAGAAGTCTATAATCAAATAAAATAATCTACATGATTGACATTGCTTAGATTTCTTGATTACAAATTACATTAAGTACTGATAAGATATAGCTATGATAGAGGTAATAAAAAAAGATACAGAATCTTTGATGAACAAAACTATTGATTCGTTACATCAGACATTGTCTAAAATTAGAGCTGGAAGGCCTAATCCAAGTCTTTTGGACAGCATAGAGGCAGATTATTTCGATGCAAAAACTCCATTAAAGCAACTTGCAAATATCTCGGTCACAGATGCAACTACACTCAGTCTAAATGTTTGGGACAAAAACGCAATTAAACCAATTGAAAAAGCAATAATTGATTCCAATATGGGTTTATCACCAGTTGTTAATGGAACAGTAATATTGATTAAAATACCTCCTCTTACGCAGGAAAGAAGAGATGAGTTGATTAAGCTATTGAAAAAAGAGGGCGAGAACACTAAAGTTGCTTTAAGGAATATTAGAAGAAATACTAACACTACAATTTCTAATCTGGAAAAAGATAAGAAAATATCAAAAGATTTTGAACGCGACTATACAATAGAAATTCAAGAATTAACTGATAAACACATTAAACAGTCTGAAGATATAATTACAAAAAAAATTGAGGAGATCAGTGAAATATAGTGGTTAGTCAACGAATAAAACATGTCTCTATTATAATGGACGGTAACGGTAGATGGGCTAATGAGAGAAATATGCCGAGATCATATGGGCACAGAAAGGGCATAGATGCAGTAAAAAAAATTATTAATGCATGTCTTGTTAGACAAATTTCAATGTTAACTTTATTTGCTTTTAGTAGTGAAAATTGGATCAGACCTAGCAAAGAGATAACACTACTGATGAGTTTATTTCGGGAATCTATACTTAACAATATGTCAAATCTCCATAACAATAATATTAAAGTGAAATTTATTGGTGATATGTCAAAATTTGATAGGAATCTCATAAAACATATTTCAGATTTAGAGCATCTTACTCATAATAATGATGGTTTAGAACTTTACTTTGCAGTAAATTATGGCGGTAAATGGGATATTGTAAATGCAATTAACAATCATTTAAAAAATGTAAAATTAAGTACTAAAAAAATACTTGAAGAAGATATTGAAAAAAATTTAACTTTTTATAATAATCATCCTGACCTACTTATTAGAACTGCTGGAGAACAAAGATTAAGTAATTTTATGCTCTGGCAGCATGCTTATACAGAATTATACTTTACAGATTGCTTATGGCCAGATTTCAACGAAAATGAATTTGATGAAGCTATCAAATTTTTTTATAATAAAACTAGAAAATTCGGTGGGTTGCAGTCTATTGGTAAAATAGAAAAAAATGATAAATAGAATAGTCACAGGCACCATTCTGTTTCTTATAGTCATTATATGTCTGATCTATCTCCCACTCAATTTTATCGCTTTAATAGTCACTGCTGTCTTTATATATGCTTTTTATGAATGGTTATCAATTACTGAGGCAAAAAATCTCACTAAGATAACATCAATACTCACGTTAGTATCAATAATGTATATTACACATCAATTTCCGGAAATATTCTATCTTCCAGTATTGTTATTAGGAATAGCTCTCTGGTCTGTAGTCGGATTTTTGATAGTCTTCAGTCCAAAAAAAATATTTCAGTTAATCAAAACCCTACCTAATATCTTAGGAATGTTTATCTTATTTATCTCTTGGTATTCAATCATATTCATTGGTAACAGGTACTCGAGTTTGTTTTTGAATGATGAATTAACTTCCTTATTTACACATAATAATACTCAAGTAATTGGATATATAGTGTTTGTTATCGCTCTAGTTTCACTAAGCGATATTTCTGGTTATGTAATCGGAAAAGCATATGGAGTTATTAAACTTTGTCCGAATATAAGTCCTAACAAAACGATTGAAGGATTCATAGGATCTATAGTATTACCATGTCTTTTGTTTTTTTTATATTTGATTGTATACAGAGAATACTCTCTTATTCTTCTGGATTTTATTTTTCTTGTTATATGCTGCATTGTTTGTACTCTTGGAGACTTGACCGTAAGTTGTTTGAAAAGATGTTTCGATAAAAAAGACTCTGGTTCACTATTACCAGGACATGGTGGATTACTGGATAGACTCGATAGTTATTTGCCTAGCATTATAATATTTCAATACTGGATGTTCGCGTGAAAAAAACTAACATTACAATTCATGGCTCGACAGGATCGATTGGAAGGAATGCACTTTCAGTCATTATAGAAGCTAATCGCGATTATAATGTTTTTGCGCTAACTGCAAAAAATAATATTCGTGTTCTAAAGTCTCAAATTATTAAACATAATCCAACTTTTGCTGTAGTTCAAGATGAGTTTTATGCAAGTAAACTTAAAAAAATAATAGGAAAAAAACATAAAACTAAGATATTATATGGAGCAAGTGGATACTCTGCTGTTTCAAAGAATAAATCAGTTCATTGTGTTCTATCAGCAATCACCGGTGGCGCAGCATTAAGACCAACATATGATGCAATTTTATCTGGTAAGAAAGTACTTTTAGCGAATAAAGAATCATTAGTTATGTCAGGTGATCTTATGCTTGATGCCGCAAAAAAAAGTGGATCTATTATAATACCCGTTGATAGTGAGCATAATGCGTTATTTCAGATATTGTCAAACCCTTCTACTGTTTCAATAAATGACTTACAAAAATCTGATAATATCAAAAAAATTACCCTTACTGCATCTGGAGGACCGTTTTTGGGATTTAGTAAAAGCAAACTAAAAAATGTTTCACCTAATCAAGCTATTAAGCATCCAACATGGAAAATGGGTCAAAAAATTTCTATTGATTCTGCGACCATGATGAATAAAGGTTTGGAGGTAATTGAGGCATCACTTTTATATAATATTGATATTAAAAAAATTGATATTCTGATTCATCCTCAAAGTATTGTTCATGCGTTAGTAACTTTTTTTGATCAATCTACAATCACACACATGAGTGATCATGATATGAAAATCCCTATTCGTTATGCTTTGTCTTGGCCAGATAGATATCAGAGTAAGAATGGTAAGGATTTATCCTCTCTGATAAACAATTTGAATTTTAGAAGAGTTAAGTTACGTGAGTTTCCATGTCTCGATCTTTGTCTCAAGGCACTTGAAATAGGATTAAACGCTCCTACCATCTTAAATGCTGCAAATGAAGTTGCTGTAGATAATTTTCTGAATAAAAAAATTAGATTCACAGATATTCCGTTAATAATATCAAATACTTTAAAAACAATACCTCATGTAAGATTGAAAAACATTGATGATGTTATAGAATGTGACTTAACAACAAGAAAATACTCACAAGAGTATATAGAGAAAAAATGGAAATAATACAGAGTTTACTGGGTTTTTTTATTGCAATTGGCATATTAGTTACGTTCCATGAATTTGGACACTTCTATGTCGCAAGACTCTTTAATGTAACAGTGCTTAACTTTTCAATAGGATTTGGAAAAAATCTTATTACAAGAAAATTTGAAGGAAGTGAAACAGAGTATAGTATTGGAGCAATTCCCCTCGGTGGTTATGTAAAGATGCTTGAGTCTGAAGAGTTAGATAAGCTTGATAAGAATAATCCTAACTATAGAGAAGAATTTTGTTTTGATAAACAATCAGTCTACAAAAGATTTCTTGTAGTTGCTGCAGGCCCTTTATTTAATTTAATACTTGCAGTTATTTTCTTCGTTATTGTTCATGTCTCAGGTATAACTGGTGTAAAACCATTTCTTGAAGGAGTCAATGGATCTGACAAAAACTTATTTTCGGAAAATACGAATTTTGAGATTACACATATCAATCAAATAAGAACACAACGATGGCAGGATGTAAGAGTTGAGATACTGAATAGTATAATAGAAGGCAACACAGCAATATCCCTAGAATTAATAAATTCTAATGGAGTAAAATCAAAAGTTCAAATACCTGTTCAAGATGATATTCTTAAAAAAGAGGGCGATATTATAACCAATATTGGTTTAATGCCGCTACGACCTGATTATAATACAGAACTTGGTTTTGTTGAGAGTGATTCAGCAGCTTCACTTGCGGGCTTACAGCAAGAAGATGTTATAAAAAGCATTAATGACCAGTCAGTTTCAAAATGGTCGGAGCTTGTAAATATTATAAAGGATAACCCTTCTAATATTTTAAGCCTAAAGGTAGAGAGAAATCAAAAGATAATAGATGTTATTCTTGTGCCCTCAGAAAGAGAGGTTAGTGGAGATGTTGAGGGTTTTGCTGGAATAGCGCCAGATAGGAAAACAATGAACTTACAGCGTGTGACTGTTAAATATCCATTTTTAGAATCAGTAATTAAGTCATATAATCTCACAGTGGATTATACAATTCTTACATTTAAGATGATCATAAAATTATTTTCTGGACAGGCAAATATGGCAAATATTAGCGGACCTTTAAGTATTGCAGAATTTTCAGGGAAATCACTTTCCATGGGATATGTATATTTTGCATACTTACTTGCTGTTTTAAGTATAAGTCTTGGTGTTCTAAATTTGTTACCAATTCCAGTTTTAGATGGAGGCCACCTTGTATACTATAGTATCGAAATGTTAATTGGTAAACCAGTCTCAATGAAATTCCAACTCATTGGACAACAAATAGGACTGGTTTTATTATTTGGAATTATGGTTATAGCTTTTTACAATGATTTTTTGAGAATATTCAGTGGTTAGAAATATTAAGTCTTCATTTTTCATTTTAATTATACTTTTTTGCTCAAATGTTTTTGCTGATGATGATGATAAAATAATTACTAAAATAGATATAGAGGGTAATCAAAGAGTAACAAATAATACAATTCTTAATTATGCAGAGATTAGCGAAGGTGAAGTTTTTAATAAAATAATTGGTTCACAGATAATTAAGAAACTTTATGAAACAGGATATTTTGATGATATATCAATTTCATTTGAAGAGGATGTGTTGTTTATACGTGTCAAAGAGAAACCAATAATTTCGACAATTATTTTGACAGATAATAAAATTGTCGAAGATGAGGATATTATAAATGCACTTGATAATGTCGGGGTAAGTAGGGCACGACCTTTTGATAAAAATATATTTGATAAAGTTGAACAAGAGTTAACAAGACTGTACTTTGATCGTGGACGCTATAATGCGAATATAAGTTCAGTTGTGACGAAATTAGAGAGAAATCGAGTGGGCATAGAGCTTATTTTAGATGAAGGTGAAGCATCTAGAATAAAAAAAATAAATTTTATAGGAAATAAAGCATTTTCCTCTTCGAAACTTCGAGATTTAATGAAACTTGGTACCAAATATTTTTTTGAAGTATGGACAAGTAGAGATACATATTCCGGATCTACCTTAAAATCTGATATTGCAAGAATTGAAGAATATTATTTCAATAGAGGTTTTATAAGATTTAGAATTCTCTCAAATCAGGTTAACTTATCAAATGATAATCAGGATATTTCTATCACAATTAGTGTTGAAGAGGGAGAAAAGTACGAATTTGGAGATGTAAAAGTCTTTGGAAATACTGTACTAGATGAAAGTGAAATAAAAAAACAGATATCATCTATCCTTCAACCCAGCCAAGTGTTTTCAAGAGAGAAGATACAACAATCTGAGTTAGTTCTCAAAAGTATGTTTGGAGAGCGCGGTTATGCTTTTCCTGAAATATTATCCATACCGGTAATCGACGATGAGACAAAGATCGTGGATTTGGAGTATAGGCTTAGCTCTGGCAAGAGGAGTATTGTTAGAAGAATAACCATAGCAGGCAACGACAGTACAAATGATGAAGTTTATAGACGAGAGCTGAGACAATATGAAGCTTCTTTGCACAAACAGTCGGATATTGATAGGTCTAAGATAAGATTGCAAAGATTAAAGTTTGTTGAGACGGTGGATGTTACTAAAACCAGAGTCCCTAATACTGATGATATGATTGATTTAACTTTTACCATTAAGGAGAGAAAGTCGGGTGAGTTTAGAGTTAGTGCTGGTTGGTCAGACATCGATGGTGCTCTTTTTGATATAGACTTAAAGCAGGATAACTTTTTGGGTGGTGGAAATAATATTGCAGTAAAAGCTTCTAAAAGCACAGTCCAGAGTACTTTAAGAGTTTTCCTCACAGACCCATATTATACGATGGATGGTGTAAGTAAAACGACTAATATTTTCTTAAGCCAAACAGATGTTAGTGGTACATCAACTGCCACATATTTGTCTGATACTATTGGAGCCGGCATACTGCTTAATACGCCAATATCTGAGACTGAAGCATTTGGTCTTGGTTACGATATTTCACTTACTAAGTTTACAACTACTATTGGTTCGCCAATCATTGTTACACATCATATAGATGATCATGGTGAAAATTCTCTGGGAGTAAATTTAAGAGCTAATTATACATCTGATACAAGAAATAGGACAAGATTTGCAGAGACGGGTTACTTGAATGAACTTCAAGCTAATCTTTTTATCGCTTTAGATGGAGCATCTTATGTGCAAGGAAGATATGATACAGAATTTAATTTCCCATATACAATTACAACCTTTGGATTTGATTGGAATACTACCTTGCGTATGAAGACCATTCTTGGATTAGGTGTTGGTTTAGGAGGAACTACCTCTTTGCCATTTTATGCAAAGTATTTTGCTGGAGGTAATAATACCGTTAGAGGATTTAAAGGAGCGAGTTTAGGACCTTTCACTTATAACGCACCAAGAGGTGCTAATACTTGCGCGTCTAAGGCCGTAGATGGAAAGTTTATTAAATGTGACACGGTGGGGGGAGATTTTCTTACTGTTGCACAATTTGACTGGGTGTTTCCACCACCAGAATTTCTTGGAGAGGAAACAGGTGGGATAAGAGCCTCTCTTTTTGCAGATGTGGGCAACGTATTTGAGAAAATTAACAATTTCGATTACAATGAACTAAGAGCAAGCTATGGAATACAGTTTAATGCACTTACGCCTGTGGGCTCTTTATCAATTGGATTTGCTAATGCATTGAGAGAGAAAGAGGGAGATGACTTTCAATCTGTAATTTTTAGACTTGGAGGTGCTTTTTAAAATGAAAAAAATACAAACATTATTACTTTATACTTTAGTTTTCAGCATTATGATACAACCTCAGCTTACTTATGCAGAAGTTAAGATGGGTATAGTAAATTTATCAAGACTTTTAAATGAAGTCCCTATGTACAAAGATGCAAGAGAAAAAATACAAAAGAAATTTGATCCAAGAGCACGCAATCTAAAGACTCTAGAGAAAGAGTGGAATACATTGAATGATAAATATTTGAAAAATGAGTCTGTAATGTCAGATAAAGAAAAAAAGGGACTTATCACTAAAATTCAAGGTGTAGAGGAAAAACTGAGAAGTGGACAAGAAAAACTTCAAATAGATTTAGATAAAACACAAAGAGAGGAATATAGTAAAATTGAAAAAGTTGTAAATGAGGCAATATCAGAATATGCAGAAAAAAATGACTTCGATATTATATTCAGAGCCGAGAGTACGACGCTATATGCCAAAAAATATATTAATATTACTCAGGATATAATCTCTAAACTTCAATAATGAAGCTTAAAAACAAATATACATTATCTGAGCTTGCTTCAAAATATGAATGTGATTATCAAGGAAATAAAGATACCATAATAGAAAGTATATCTAGTATCACTAATCCTGATAAAAATTCGATTGTTTTTTTCATAGATAAAAAAAAGTCTTCTTTTGTTGAAAATGAAAAAATAAGTTGTTTGTTAACAACAAGTTCTTTTTTATCATTAACTGATAAACCATCTATACTATCAGATAATCCTTTATTTGTATTTTCTAGAATATTGACTGATAACTGTTCTTACAAATTTGATGATGGTGAATTTATTGATACTAAAAAATATACTAACTTTGCTGATTCCGCGTATATTTCAAAAAAATCCTTCATCTCTAAAAATGTTGAAATTGGTAAAAATACTATTATTTATTCTGGTGTATCTATTTATGACAATGTAAAGATTGGTGATAATGTTATTATTCATTCAGGAGCTGTTATTGGTTCTGATGGATTTGGTCTAGTAAAAGATAATACTGGTACATGGACAAAGATTCCTCAGATTGGCAGTGTTTTCATTGGAGACAATGTTGAGATTGGTGCAAATACCACCATTGATCGTGGCTCGATTGACTCAACAATTATTGAGCAAAATGTAAAAATAGATAATTTAGTGCACATAGCTCATAACGTCCACATTAAAGAAAATACCGCTATTGCGGCTTGCGTAGGGATAGCAGGAAGTACTATCATAGGTAAAGATTGTACAATTGGTGGTGGATCAGGTATAAATGGCCACATAGAAATTGGTGATAACATTCATATCCATGGAATGGCAATGGTCACGAAAACTCTCACAGAGCCTGGACATTATGCATCTGGAACAACAATAGAAACAGCTGAGACATGGAGAAAGAATCAAGCTAGATTTAAAATGCTCGATACGACTTTGAAAAAACTCACACGCGATATAGGAGAATAAAATGGCTAGTAACGAAATAATAAATTATTTACCTCACAGATATCCTTTCCTCCTTATAGACAAATTAATTGATTTTAAAAAACATGATTATCTTATTGCTCAAAAGAATGTGAGCAATAATGAACCATTTTTTCAGGGACATTTTCCAAATCATCCAGTTTTTCCAGGTGTTTTGATTTTAGAAGCAATGGCACAAGCAACTGCACTGCTAGATTTTAAAAGTAATGAGCGTAATGACCCAAATTTGCTGTATTATTTTGTTGGTATTGATAAAGCAAGATTTAAGAAGCCAGTTTATCCTGGAGATATCCTTCGTATAGAAGTTAAATTGACACAAAGTAAAAGAGACGTACATAAGTTCGAGGCAATAAGCAAGGTTGATAATGATATTGTTTCTTCTGCTGAGTTACTTGGTGCAGTTAAGAATAAAAATGATACATGAAACGGCTATTATAGACAGATCTGCCGAATTAGATTCATCCGTAAAAGTTGGTCCGTATACAGTTATTGATGCTAATGTTAAAATCGATTCGGGTACAGAAATAGGGCCTCATGTTGTTATTAAAAAAAATGTAACCATAGGGAAAAACAACCAGTTATACCAATTTTCTTCTATTGGAGAAAAACCGCAAGATTTAAAATACAAAGGCGAAGAT
>CACPCG010000004.1:112500-160645 GCA_902632305.1 uncultured Gammaproteobacteria bacterium | reverse complement strand
CTTGCATACTGAAATTATGATATAAAAATTTATTTGCTTTCTCTATTTCACCTGAACGAATCAGATTTCTTATTGATGTACTACTAATTTTATTGTTTTGATTTACAATGTTTTTCATGACATGTGTTTCAAAATCGATATGACTTCTCAATAACTCACAATCACCTTGTCTATTATGACCGAACCTAAAATCCTCACCGATAACAAGGTGCTTAATGTTGAGCTGTTTAATCAACAAATCTTTAATAAATGAATTAGCGGTGATTTTTGAAAATTCTTCTTTAAATGGGATTTTAACCACAATTTCTATCCCTCGTGATTTAAAATACTCAATCTTATCTGATATAGTCATTAATCTAAAAAAATTCTTAACTGTAAAATACTCTTGTGGCAAAGGATCAAATGTGATTACAAGAGGAGTCATATCTTTTTTTTGTGAAAGTTCTAAAGTTTTATCTATAAGAGATATATGACCTTTATGAATCCCATCGAAATTTCCTATTGTTACAACAGTTGAATCTGATACGAATCGCGATTTTTTTAAGTCGTCAATTATTTCCATAAATAAGCTCTTCAAAGTTATTTTTAAATACTTTCATTGATAAGTAATAAATACTAGCACCAAAAACTATATACCCAGTAATAAATATTCCTCTTGTATAGTACTCATGATTTACCCAATAATTAAGATTTGGGCTTAAGGATATTAATGCTATTGACATAATCAAACAACTAATAATTGATGAAATTGTATTTTTGTTAATAAATATTTTCTCACTAATTATCTTGTCCTTTTGAAGTTTGTTGTAAAGAAGTAAGACTTGAATCCATGCAGATACAGAAGTTGCAAGAGCTAGCAAAGCGTGGGCGCCATTGTAAGGATTATTGAGGTATGTTAATAGAACGATAAGGTTCATCGATATATTAAATAGTACTGCAATTATTCCAAACTTAACTGGAGTTTTAGTATTTTGTCTTGAGAAATAACCTGTGAGTAAAACTTTCATTAAGATGAACGCTGGTAATCCTAGAGAGTATGCTAATAAACTGAGCGAACTCATTTGAGTATCAGATAGATTAAAACTACCATATTGGAATAAAGTTGAGATAATTAATTCTGATAATACTAATAAACCAAACATTGCAGGGAGACTGAAGACAATAGCTACTTTTAGTGCTCTCAGCAGAGTTTTACTAAAATCATTCATAGAATTTTCTGAGTAATGTTTTGATAACCTTGGCAATATTACAGTTGCTATTGCGATGCCAAAAACACCAAGAGGGAATTCTACGAGTCGATCGGAGTAGTACAGCCAACTTATGCTTCCAATTGTTAGGAGAGACGCAACTATGGAGTCAATAATAAGGTTGATTTGGACAACTGCTGTTCCTAACATGGCTGGCAACATCAGTTTAATGACTCGATTCACACCCTCGTAAGCAAAACTCATCTTAGGTAATACGAATAGGTTCATTTTTACCAGAAGAGGTATTTGTATAACATATTGAACAATTCCAGCTATGAGAACACCATAAGCAAGAGCTAAAATAGGTTCTTGAAAATATGCTGATGCAAAAATTGCAGAGACTATAAGTGATAGGTTCAAAAGAACAGGTGTTATCGCTGGCAAGAAAAATTTATCATACGTATTGAAAATTCCAGCAGACAGTGCTGTTAGCGAGATAAAAAATAAGTATGGAAAAGTAATTTGTAACATTTCAGATGACAATTCGAATCGGTTTTCAACAGAGCTAAATCCTGGTGCAAATAAACCAATAATGGAATCTGAGAATATAACACCAAGTGTTACAATTAATAAAAGAACTAAACTTAAGTTACCTTGCACATAACTTAAGAAAGATTTAAGCTCACTTTGTTTATTTGATTTGTAGTCATTAAGAATTGGCACAAATGACTGTATAAATGCTCCTTCAGCAAATAATCTTCTAAAAAAATTTGGTATTTTGAATGCTATAAAGAATGCATCTGTGCTTGAACCCGCCCCAAAAAAGTTTGCAAATACCACATCTCTTGCAAAACCAGATATTCTTGATAGAAAAGTCATTGATCCTACGAGGAATGATGATTTTACAAGGGATTCTCTATATATTTGTCTTTTTTCTTCGCTCATTTATTATCAACTATTGACAGCAGATACCTCCATTGAGATAATCTTGTTTTATTTTACCTTTATTAGGAGAAGATTACATTGGCAAATACAAATCAAGCTAGAAAAAGAGTAAGACAAGCAAACAAAGCTAGACAGAGAAACGCATCTCAGAAGACCAATTTCAGGTCGAGTGTTAAAAAAGTTCTTAATTCAATATCGGAAAAAAATTCTGAACAGTCCAAGAAAGATTACTTGAAGGCCGTATCGACGATGGACAAATTAGTATCTAAAGGTCTTATACATAAAAATAAAGCTGCCAGACACAAATCTCGTCTAAATAAGCAAATTAAATCATTGGTTTAGTTTTCTTATTCCGAAAAAAAGATTGTACCGACATTTTTGTTGCCCAAGATATTTTCTATAACATTTTGCTTAAATCCAGATGCTATTACAGACTTAGTCCCTTGTGACGTCACCATCTTGACCGCATTTAATTTTGTTTTAAAACCTCCTGTTCCAAACTTGCTCTTTTCAGTTATTTCATAATCCTCTTCTGTAAGGTTTTTCACATTACATTTTTTGATTAGTTTAGCATCATGGTTTTTATCAGGATTTTTATTGTAAAGCCCATCTTGATTGGTAAGTATGATTAACAAATCAGCATCTATAAGATTTGATACCATTGCAGCGAGCGTATCATTATCTCCTAATCTAATCTCTTCTGTAGCGACAACATCATTTTCATTTATGATAGGTACACCACCTAATTTAAGTATTCTTGATATGGTAGCTTTAGCATTCAGAAACCTATTTGGGCTATTCATATCATCATGTGTGAGTAATACTTGAGCCGTTAAACAGTCTAAATCATTAAAATGTTTTTCATACATTCTCATCAGGCTTTGCTGACCAATTGCCGCAAGTGCTTGCAGGAAATCAAGGTCATTTGGTCTTTCAGATACGTTAAGAACTTCTTGGCCTTTACTAATAGCACCCGAGGTTACTATTGTAAAATTGACTCCATTCTTTTTAGCTTTCGCAATCTGCTTACAAACATTCTTAATAAATTCGTCAACATCATGGCTCACATCTGTCAACAGAGCGCTACCAATTTTAAGAACGATATTTTTGTAATTAGCCATAATACTTCTCTTTTAAGTGCTCCCAAATATCATGACATACTAACTCTAAATTTTCTTTATTAATAGCTGATGTATAGTACAATTTTGTTTGAATTTTTTTAGATATTTTTTCTTTCATTATCTTTAATTCCTCTGGTTTCAATAAATCTATTTTATTAAAAATATACCATTTATCTTTTGTTTGAAGATTATCCTCAAAGTTTTCTAATTCATCATTGATTATGTTTATATCAGTCATTATTTTGTCATAATCGTTGCTTGATAAATCTATAATGTGGAGAAGTAGTTTGGTTCTGGATATATGTTTTAAAAATTGAATACCAAGACCTAAGCCTTCTGATGCTCCTTTTATGAGACCCGGTATGTCGGCAACTACAAACTTCTCATAATCACTTACCAAAACAACACCAAGATTTGGGTGTAGCGTTGTAAATTCATAATTTGCTATCTTAGGTTTTGCAAAACTTATTGCAGCAAGAGTTGAACTTTTCCCTACATTTGGTAAACCAACTAATCCTACATCTGCAAGTACTTTTAGGATAATCTTGAGTTTTTTCTTTTCACCTTCTCCACCTTTTGTGGTCCTACGAGGTGCTCTATTTGTTGATGTCTTAAATCGTGAATTACCCAGCCCATAGTCCCCGCCTTTTGCAATTTTGATTTTCATTCCATCTTTATCTAAGTCACATAATTCTTGACCTGTTATATCATCAAAAATCACAGACCCAACTGGTAACTCAATGATTAAATCTTCACCCGCTCTACCTTTTTTATTTTTTCCACCTCCACTCTCTCCATTCTTACCTCGGAATTCATTTCGGTTTCTAAAATCAGCAAGTGTATTCAAACCGTCTTTTGCTGTAATAAAAACGGAGCCACCTTGACCTCC
Organism: uncultured Gammaproteobacteria bacterium; assembly: GCA_902632305.1. Classification (GTDB taxonomy): domain Bacteria; phylum Pseudomonadota; class Gammaproteobacteria. The sequence continues at coordinate 156,503 of CACPCG010000004.1, read as the reverse complement.
ATCGCCTCCATCTGGACCACCAAATGGTATATATTTTTCTCTTCTAAAGCTGAGGCAACCATGACCACCATTACCTGCCTTTACCGAGATGGTAGTTTCATCAATAAATTTCATTTTATGTGTAAATTAAATTTGAGTTACTAGTTAATTTTCGTGGGAAGAACACTAACATACTTGTGTTTGTTAGGCCCTTTTTTTTGAAAAGATACATATCCATCTATTTTTGCAAATAAAGTGTGATCCCTTCCGCATCCGACATTGACGCCCGGTTTTACTGGAGTACCTCTTTGACGGATTAAAATATTACCAGCTTTAACAAATTCACTGCCGTATTTTTTTACTCCAAGTCTCTTGGATTCTGAATCTCTACCGTTTTTGGTGCTACCGCCTGCTTTTTTATGTGCCATAATGTACCTATTTTATTGATTCAATTTTAATTTCTGTGTAATTTTGTTTATGTCCATGCGATCTCATGTAATGTTTTCGTCTTTTGAATTTCACGACTCGGATTTTCTTGTATTTTCCGTGCTTTTTTACAACTCCAGTAACCTTGATACTAGATGTTTTGCTGGTAGGTAGCATCGCATTGTTTTCATCAAAAGCCATGATAACTTTATCAAACGAAATGGACGCACCTTCAGGGGATTGTATTGGCATGATTTTGATGTAATCACCCTCTGTGACTTTAAATTGCTGACATCCGTTCTTTATAATTGCTTTCATATGTATTACCCGAATTGCTAGATTTTAACGCGTATTACCAATTTAATAAACATTTTTTGCAGGTATTGTTGGCATTTTTACCCTTAATCTATATATTAAATGTGATATATACCTGTAATATTACTCTATGGATCTAAAAAGTCTAAAAAACATAGTACAAAGTGAATTAGATTTACTTGAATCAAGATTAAAAGTGCGCTCTAAAACGAGTGTCTCCCTCATTAATAAACTCGGAGAACACATAATCCAAAGTGGTGGAAAACGCTTGCGACCATTAGTTGTGATACTTGCCTCTAAGCTTAAGACCAACTCTCCATGCGACCAAGTTATTGATGCGGCTGTTATTATAGAATTTATTCATGCTGCAACGCTTCTTCATGATGATGTTGTCGATATGTCAGTAATGAGGCACAGCCAAGATACAGCAAATACAATATGGGGGAATAAAGGAGCAGTTTTAGTAGGAGATTTTTTGTATTCTAGAGCATTTGAAATCATTGTTGAAATAAATGATGAGAGGATATACGAAACTCTAGCACATACCACAAACACTATTGCTCAGGGCGAAGTTATGCAGTTGATGAATATAGAAAACACAAAATTATCAGAAAAAGAGTATATGGAAATTATCTATCGAAAAACATCTATTTTATTTGAGGCCTCCGCAAAAATTGGTGGCATAGTGAGTGACTACAATGATTATGAGATTGATAATCTGAGTAAGTATGGTTATCACTTTGGAATTGCATATCAATTAAGAAATGATTATTTAGATTATTTTGGTTCACGATCACTCACTGGAAAAAATTTGGCTGAGGATTTATCAGAAGGTAAAGTAACACTTCCCATCATACACGCATTAGGTAAATGTTCTGAAAGCGACAGGGCAGTAATTGAAAAAGCCATTGTAGATTATAACTCAGGTAATCAGAGTGAATTAATTATTAATATTCTTAAATCATGTGAGTCTGACATTTACTTGCAAACAAAAATCGATGAGCAAACTGATTTAGCTGTCTCATACGCAAAATGTTTTTCTGAGAATGAATATAGAGAGACATTAATTGCTCTCGCTGAAGTTTGTAGATGTCGAGAATCTTAACTAATTAATAACAGATTTTTGTTTTCCAATAATCTCTGAGAGGCTTTTACCTTCTGAATAACCTTTCATGAATTTTTCACCGAGCCAAAGTTTCATCGCATAGTAACTAATTCTTGGAAATCCATATAGTAATTTTGAACCTTTTTGATATATAGATAGTTCTGTTGTCAATTTCTCCAAAAATTTATTGTATATTTCATTTGCATCAGATTTTTTAGCACAAGCTTCTATTATAGATTTTGCAGCATATTTGCCTGATAAAACAGCATTGTAAATACCCTCACCAAGTAAAGTCTCTGCAAGTCCAGCCGAGTCACCAACTAAAAATATGTTATCCCTAGACCTGTATTTTATCCCCTCGGTACCGATTGGGAATGCAGTAATGTTTTTTATATCTTTCCCATTAAATCTCTCTCTTACGAAATCATAGAGATCATCTTTGTTCCTTTTTTTGGTCCTATCATTTGAGATTAAATTCCCAATCCCAACATTTAGGTGGTCTGACTTAGGAAAAATCCAAGCATATCCGCTATCATTAAAAATAAATTCTGTTACTGCTTCATCCTTAGATTCCATATCGACAATTCCTTCATAAGCTGATACTGGATGATTGTGGCGAGTGTTCTCGGTAAGTTTTCTAATACTGCTATTCGCTCCATCTGCACCAATTAGAAACTTTGTAAAGTATCTCTGACCATCAATATCAAGTTCTAAGAAATCTTCTTTTTTATCTATGCTAGAAACTTTATTTATTTTTTTGAAGCCCACCTTCTTCTTCAAAGTCTCCTCGAAAAAGAAATTATCAAATTCATCTCTTATCACCATCACACATGAACCTGTGTTGTGTTGCAGTGAAACTGTTTTTTTATTATCAAAACTAAACTTCATTTTTTTAGCAGTGTGTTGAACAAGATGGTCTATATCAATAGGGAGGTGCTTAAGTGTTTTCATTGTAATACCGCCAGCACATGGTTTATGTCTCGGAAACATTGATTTGTCTAAGAGAAGAATATCCATATTTTCCGCTACAAGGTAATGTGCGGCTGTGCATCCTGAAGGCCCAGCACCCACTACTATCGCATCATAAATTTTTTTCTCTTGCTTCATATTAGTGCGCCTGTGTGATAGTTTTGTGCACCTAATTTTATATACATTTGATTTAATTCCGGCGATTCAATACACACATATATAAGGTTACTTGATGCGAATATTTATAGCAAATAATTACGAAGTTGGCATATTTCGTGCATATAAACCTATAGGAGCAACAATATGAAAAAAATGAATATCTTTTTAAATTTAGTTGGACTAATGTTTTTAGGTCTTTTTGTAGAACCTGTATTTGCAGATACTTTATCGCATGCCAATACCTCATGGATTCTAACATCCACTGTTTTGGTACTTTTTATGACTTTACCAGGTCTAGCATTGTTTTATGCAGGACTTGTAAGAAGTAAAAATGTTTTATCTGTACTTATGCAGTGTTTCGCCTTAACTTGTACAATCTCAGTTTTATGGGTTGTGTACTTATATAGTTGGACATTTGGTGACGGAGGATCACTTAATGCTTTTGTAGGAAACTTTGACAATCTCTTTCTCTCTTCTCTTACAGCTAGCGACCTATCAGGTGATATACCTGAGACAGTATTTGCAATGTTCCAGCTTACTTTCGCTATAATTACTCCTGCCTTGATAGTTGGCGGTTTTGCAGAGAGAATGAAATTTTCTGCCATGCTGGTCTTCAGTATCATTTGGATGACTTTTGTTTACGCTCCAATTTGTCATATGGTTTGGGGAGGAGGCTGGCTTGGAGAGCTAGGTTTGCTCGATTTTGCAGGAGGAACAGTGGTGCACGTAAATGCAGGCATCGCTGCGCTTGTTGCGGCAGTCATGTTAAGAGAAAGAAAAGGCTTTCCATCAACACCAATGCCTCCGCACAATCTTGCTATGACTGTTACAGGCGCATCAATGTTATGGGTAGGTTGGTTTGGATTTAATGCTGGTTCTGCATTGGCAGCAGATCAGTCAGCAGGAATGGCGATGCTAGTAACTCATATCGGAGCTGCTACTGGTTCACTTGCATGGATGTTCAGAGAATGGATGAAACAGGGGAAACCAAGTGTGCTGGGAATAGTAACAGGCATGGTGGCTGGTCTTGGAACAATTACACCCGCATCAGGTTTTGTTGGGCCGATGGGTGCTTTAATAATCGGTATATCAGCTGGCTTGATTTGTTATGAGGCCACTCAATACATTAAAAAAGTTCTTATGATTGATGATTCATTAGATGTGTTTCCAGTTCATGGTGTTGGAGGAATACTTGGTACAATTTTAACTGGTATCTTCGCATCATCAATGTATGGTGGAGTAGGGTTAGATGGCAGTATTTCACAACAAGTTATAATCCAAATAATAGGTGTGATTTTTACGATTGTCTGGTGTGGGATATTCACATATGTAGCACTAAAATTCACTGATAATCTTGTGGGATTAAGGATATCTGATGAAAACGAAGAGACAGGCATTGATTTAACAGAACATGGTGAGAAAGGATACAATAACTAATTTAATTTTTACTGTTTCCATGCAATATCTAGATTCTAGCGACTGAGGTGCGGACTTCTCCATTGCTTCTAAGTTCAATTCTCCTATATCCTGGTTTTTCATTTTTGTCGATAATGAATGTCTTAGATTTAGGTTTTGACTGAAAACATGTAGACGGAGTAGAGAAAAGTTTCGCCTTATTCAGCTGAGCCTCAAAAACATTATGAACATGACCCCAAGAAACACCTCGAATTTTACTCTCATTTTTTATGACATCTAGAAGAAGGTCTGCGTTCTCAATTACCATTTTATCCATAGAATCTGAACCAATCAGGACTGGATGATGATGCATGAATACCATGAAATATTTATCCTGATTCTGTTTTATTTTTTCTTTGAGTATTCTTAATTCGTCAGTTTTTAGGAACCCATTAGGAGACCCATCTTTTTTTGTGTTTAACATAAATGTAATCCACTCATCTTTTTCAAAATATAGAGTTGAATTTATTAAATCATGCGAAGTGCATGATTTTAATTTTTCAATTGAATCATGATTGCCTGGCATCAAATACACCTTGATTTCGAGATCTTTTATAATTTCCATCAAGTGTTTGTATGATGCTGCACTCTCATCGTTTGAAATATCTCCTGAAATGATAAGACAATCAGCATCAGTCTCATGTTTAGAGATGTGATTGACAATTTTTTGAGCACACTCATATGTATTTACATCAAATACTTGATAATCATTGTTTTCAGACAAGTGTAAATCTGATATTTGTATCATTTTCATAGAATTTCTAGTTTACATGATACTCATTTCATCTGCGAATTTTATAAGAAAAATCCTTTTTTATTTATGATTTATGCTATATTTACACATTATGAAAAAAGATACTCACCCACAATATCAGCCCATCATATTCCATGATGTGTCTAGTAATACTAGTTTTTTGCTGTCATCTACTCTAAAGCCTAAAGAGAAAATGAAATACGAAGATGGTAAAGAGTATCCTGTCTATAAAATCGAGACCTCTTCTGAGTCACATCCATTTTACACTGGTAAAGGTCGAATTGAGACCAAAGAAGGCAGGGTAGCTAAATTCCGACGTAAATATAAGTCAAAATAGCTATATTTATCAAATAATTACTAAATCCCATAAAATTAATGTTTTTTAACTTGACATGCTTGTATTGTCAATATAATGTTATGGACAGAACACGAACAAATATTAAATATATTAGACAATGTTAATATTTTAATATGGTTGTACGTTTAAATATGGACATATTCACTACTTAGGAGGTAGTTATGTTAAAAATTTTACACAATATGAAGTATTTGCTTGCACCGTCACTAATTTTAGTTGCGTTTGCAGGTGTACTTATAGGCGGAGCATTCGCGTGGACAGGCGTTGTTCTTCTTTTTGTTGGTATCTTTATAGATACAGCAATTAAGAAGCAAGCATCAAGCAGAATGCACGATGATAATGGAAATACGCTTGCAAACCCTGCATTTCAAAACTTGGTAATGTATTTAATGTTACCTGTTTTCGTATTACTCCAACTTGCACTAGCATGGAGAGTTTACGGTTATATGTCAGGTATGCCAGTAGAAGTTACATCAATGTTGTTTGGCATTATTCCAGTTACCTCAGGAATAACAGGTCTAGACCTAATTGGTGCAACACTTTCAACTGGAATATTTGCAGGTATTGGTATCATATACGGACATGAGTTGTCACACACAAAAGGTTTTGGGTTCTTAATTTCAAGAGCAACAATGGCCCTTTCTGGTTCAGCACATTTCTGTTATGCACATGTTTATAACCATCACCTAGAATTAGCAAGTGAGGATGATCCTGCAACTGCACCTCGCGGTCGTACGATTTATGGTCACTATATGCTTTCATATCTAGGTCAGTCAAAATTCCTTTTCAATATGGAAAAAGAAAGACTTGGACGTATGGGTAAATCTTTCATCTCATGGCAAAACCGTTGGATTAGAGGTTACTTAATGTCAGTACCTTCAGTTGCATTATTCTTTGCAGCTGGTGGTTGGGTTGGTGTAGCAGCACTTACTGTAGTATGGGTTGTTTCAAACTTCGAATTAGAAGCATTGAACTATCTTGAGCACTACGGTTTAATTCGTGTCAAAGATCAGCCAATTGACTATCGTCATAACTGGGATAACAACACGCTTTTCACAAGCTGGTTCTTTATTGAAATCGGCCGTCAAGCAGATCATCATGATCGTGGTGAAACCCATTTCTGGGAGCTTGAAAATGTGGGCGCGCCTAACACAGGTTGGGGTTATTTCACAATTTTCGCATTAGCGCTTGTACCACCACTATGGCACTGGTACATGAGAAAAAGACTTGCAACATGGGATGAGAAGTTTGCAACAGACGCAGAGAAAGGTATTGCTGCAAGAATCAACAAAGAAGTTGGTTACGAAGGCACACGTTTCGATGGCGATGAGCTATCTTTCCCAATTGAAAGTTAAGTAGTTTATAGGGAGAGTTTTATAGGAAATATAAAATTCAAATGGACTTGATTGCACCCCCTCTCACGAGGGGGTGTTTTTTTTAATCTTCCCATCCTTTGATTATATGTGTTTTTGGAAGATCCCCTCTAGCCCTTAACTTCATCTGTATAAATTTTGGCATCCAATTCCAAGGATTATTCTCCCCGAAGTGTATTGCTGCCTTTTTTCCATCATAAGATTTATATAGAAGTGTTAGACTCTCTAAACCTTTTCTTTTGTAGTTTCTGTATTTTGCAAAGGTTGTATCAATAACCTTAACTTTGCCATTATATCTAACAGTCATACCAGTAAATAACAATCTCAGTTCATTAACGATACCTTGCAGACCGTCATGTCTATAACTAATTGGAATCCACGTTAATTGTTCAATAATGGAAACAAATTGTTTTTTCATTACCATCAACCTCCAATTTACAACTATTAGATTTATATTTCAGTCCAATATTAGTAAGTGTCTTCACGATAATTAAATTTGCAAGACTACCTCTTATGTTCCTTGGTAGAACAATTTCAAAGAAGCCATTTTTTTTAGAAATGTTGTAAGGATTGATTGTAACTTTGCTATTACAGATAACGGTCCTGAGCGCATCATTAATATCAACTACAGGTATGTCATTATCTAGTCTACCGTCTTTGTAAAATCCTACTTTTACAAATCCATCTGTAGCACCAATTTTTGAAGAACTTAATGGATTATCAAGTTCTATACTACTATCTATTTTACTCATTTTTTTCTCCTCTTTAGTGTTTACCTGATCGGTTTGGTCACAAGCTGAAGATCAACTACCAAAAAAAAACCACCTAATACTAAAGCATTGGTGGTTACCGATCGCTTTAGCTTTTTTACGCCGGCAAGCTGATATCAAAACGGCGTATTCGTATTACATCAAAAACCCAGCAATATGTCAATTAATTGTTAATGAATGGTTCTTTTAAGTTAATAATAAAGCCAAATTGCTTATCCCTTTCTTTGACGCCTAGGTAGCGTCTTTCTCCATTATCAGCTGCTTTGAGTGAAAAAAACAGGTAGTCCCAGATTGTAAGGATTGATGCAAAGTTAGCATTCCTACTTTCTATCGCAACTGTGTGATGATTTGTATGATATTTTGGTGTAACTATAATTTTACTTATCTGTCGATCAATACTCTCAGGTAACTTCAAATCTGCATGATGAAATTGTGCTGACAATGAGAGAATAATCTCATAAAAAATAAAGACGGACATAGGGACACCGAGGAAAATAATTAAGATAGATTTATATATTGATGAAATGATTAATTCGCCTATATGAAATCTCAGTGAAGTAGTAACATCCATTTGAGTGTCTAAGTGATGCACTTTGTGAAATCTCCAGAGAAAATTATTCATATGATTAAGCCTATGAAACCAATAAAATGCAAAATCTAGCAGTATAAAGGCCAATATTGCCTTAATGAGAAAATTGAACTCCATAATATTTAGTAAGCCGTAATTATTGTCATTAGTAATTAAAAGGATGGGCAACAATAAAAATATCGTAGGAATCCTCATAATAATTGTGTTAAATATTGCAAAACAACTGTGGAAGAATAATCTTGTAAATTTTTTCTCAGTATTCCGTTGACTAAAGAAAAATTCTAATGAAAAAAATACTATTAGAAAGAAAATAAAGAAAACTAGTTTAAGATTTATTAACACATCAATCATATACAAATTATACAATCTTTGAATTTATAAGACTACTATTGTAGGATGGTTAAAAATTGAGTTATAATTACCGATATTTAACGGAATAACATTGAAATTAAAGAGGAAACGATATGTCAAATGATGGAAGACACAGACTTAGTTTTATAATTGCCACGCTGGGACCTTCTACCGATAATGAAAAAGAATTAATTACTATGTTGATGGCTGGTATAGCTCGTCAATGGATTGAAGGCGTTGACATTGCGAGAGTCTTGCATAGCGATGGAGAGGATATTGCAAAAAATAGAATTGAGATTTTTAGAGGGCAATCAACAAAACGTAATCTAACCACCAGAGTTTATTTAGATACAGATGAAGAGTCTCCAAATACAGAGGAATACATTGCGTTTTCGAATAACGTTAAACCTGATATAGTAACATTCCCTAAATCATTGGGATTAGATTTTTTCCAAGGTTTATCTTCAAAAATACAATCAGATAGCAAAATATGTGTTAGATTTCTCAAAACTGATTCTGTTGATGACGCCGATGACTTTTTTGAAGCATGTGATTTTGCCATGATAGAGACTGATTCAAAAATTATTGTAGATGAAAAAGTCGTTGAGCGAGCAAAATCAAAAAATTGCGAACCTATTTATTTAGCCTTAATGCCAACGTTGATGACTGGGCAAGTTCAATCTAGAGAAGAGAACTTTGAAATCGGACATACCCTAGAAGAGGGCTTTGATTATGTTGCTCTTTATCAAGAGACCTCACATGGACCTTATGCTGCTAGGTCAGTAAAATGTGTAGATGAAATAACTGTAGAATCCGAAAAATTACGAGTAAATCCGTTTTCTGATTTCATGGATAAGATTTTAGGGTTTTTTAAAAAATAATCACCCAGGTGGCCAGCCAAAAGGTCTGCCTGCAAGAATATGGATATGTAAATGAAAAACCGTTTGTCCAGCTTCCGCTCCGTTATTAACTACAAGTCGGTAATCATTAAGTTCTAGATCACTGGCAATCTTTTTTGCGGTAATCATTAAGTGACCCAACAATTCCTTATCTGCTGTTTCGGATGTAGATAATTTCTTTATTTCTTTTTTGGGAATAACAAGAATATGAACTGGTGCTTGAGGACTAATATCATTGAAGGCTAATGTTATTTCATCTTCATATATTATTTCAGCTGGAATTTCTTTATTGATAATTTTAAGAAATATATTATCAGTCATATTTTTTCCTATTCTTCAAAAATTCTGCTTTTAATTTTTCAATATCTTCAGAAGGCATGGCTTTCCCCGTACTTTCGTCTGATTCAGCACTTAATAATTTTTTCAATAGGTTATTATTTTCTTCTTGAAGTTTAATTAACTTTTTGAAAAAAAGCATACCATTGATTAATGTGAGTACTACCATGATAAATAACAAAAGCGCGACAATATTAATCATTTTAACTCTTTGAGTTTTTCACAAACTTCATCTACATGACCTTTAACTTTAACATTGGTCCATATACCAACTATTTCAGATTTCTTATTTATGAGAAATGTGCTTCTATCTATACCCATGTATTTTCTACCATACAAACTTTTCTCTTTTATAACATCAAATATTTTGCATATTTTCTCATCTGAATCTGAAATAAGCGGAAATTTGAAATTATGTTTATCAATAAATTTTTCATGTGATTTGATTGAATCTCTAGATATACCAACTACTTCCCATCCAGCTCTTCTAATTTTTGTAATATTCTCGTTAAACTCTATGCTTTCAGTTGTACAGCCCGGAGTCATATCTTTAGGATAAAAATACACGATTAGATTCTTTTTTAGTAAATCCGATAACTTTTTGAGTTTATTATCTGTCGCTGTTATCTCAAAATTCTTGACTTTAGTTCCTAGTTTTATTTTCATAGTTCATCATCTCCAAGTTTTCGTGCTTTCTCAAGCAACATTATAGGGATGTCATCAACAATAGGGTATGCAAGTTTCGATTCAAGACAAATTAACTCTTTTTTATCTTTATCAATTTTTAGTTTACCACCGGATTTTGGACATCTCAGAATTTCTAGTAAGTAATCATCCATAACATTGATATTATCTATTATCAGAACTATAAATCAATACGATTTATAGCCATCTTCTTGTTTTATTTTTATATGAAATGTATTTATCACCAAATTTTTCCTCTAGGTAGCGCTCTTCTTTATCGATAACTCCATATCTATATATAACGATTGTCAAGAGTGTGAACATAATGATGTGCGTAAAGCTCAGTGCCATACCAATACCTACTTGAAGCAGACAAAGCCCAAGATACATTGGATTACGTGAAAAATTATAAATTCCGTCTGAAATGATAAGTGATGATGATGTTGTAGGCATTGGATCTTCCGATTTTTCTTTGAAGTTTTTTAAAGCACTAGAAATTATTAATATCGCAAAGATTATAATAATTAAACCTATCTCTGTATTCCTTAAAAAATCAAAATATTTTGGTACGCTATAAAATTGAAAGTGATACATATTTACCGTTGATACGAAAAAACCAGAATTCATTGAAAAAAGAAATATGATAGGCGGAAAAGAAATCACTTGAGCAGCATCGTCATCATTTGAATGATAAAAAATATGTATCAAGATAGTAAAAATAAACAGAGAGATAGAAGCATGAAGTGATAGATAAAGAGAATCCTCGATTATCATCTGCTGATCACCAAGATACCATCTAAAGAAAGTAACATACGAATATATAGAATAAAAGAAAGTTAGATAAATAATCCATTTTTTAAACATGTCTTGCTATCTCAATGAAATCCTCTGAATGAAGTTCTTCGGGTCTGACGGTAATATCACCGATAACATGTGATAGTTTTTTTAAATCTACAAGATTTTTTAATGATGATTTAATCATCTTTCTTCTAGAGATAAATGAAGCATTAACAATAAAATTAAACTTATTTTCATGAATTTTACTCATAAATATATTTTTTTTAGGCACGAGTCTAATATATGCAGACCATACTTTAGGTTTTGGGAAAAATACGTTAGGTGAAATATCAAAAAGACTCTCTACGGAGAAATAAGTTTGACACATTATGCTTAACCTTCCATATTGTTTAGTTTTAGGCTTTGCCACAACTCTGTCTACTACTTCTTTCTGTAACATAAAATGTAAGTCTTTAACTGTTATGTCTAAGTGAGTGAATTTAAATAATATCTCAGTCGATATGTTATAGGGAAGATTTCCTACTACTCTTAAATTGTTAATCAAATAATCTTCTATTTTAATCTTAAGAATATCACCGTTAATTATTTTTATACTTTTTGATGATTTTAATAATAAATTAAGTTTAGATATTAGAGAACTATCTTTTTCAATCATAATCAGATTCTTAACAATTGTGGATAGCGGAAATGATAGTGCACCATCTCCAGGACCGATTTCTAAAAATGTATCTGATTCATTTGGTTTTATATATTTAATAATTTTATCAATAATATTTGAATCATGGATAAAATGTTGTCCTAGAGATTTTTTGTATTTATGCATAACTTAAACTTTTTGCAATTTTTATAGACTCGGTAAAACTTGAAATATCAACATTACCAGTTCCAACTAAGTCTAGTGCGGTACCATGATCGACAGAAACACGAACGATAGGCAAGCCAAGTGTAATATTAACGGTAGTTTTAAAATTATCGAATTTTATCACTGGCAAACCTTGATCATGATACATCGTTAGAATTAAATCATACTTTGATATGTTCTTTTTCAAGAAAGCAGTATCTGCTGGAACAGGACCATCTATATTTATATCATCAGATTTTAGGTCTTTCACAGCAGGTTTTAATACTTTTTCTTCTTGACTACCAAGTATCCCGTCTTCTCCTGCATGTGGATTCAGACCAGTAATTAGAATCTTAGGTTTTTTGATTTTAAATTTATTTATCATGTCATTATTAATAATTCTTACAGTTTGTTTTATAGATTTTTTTGTTATTGTTTTTGATACCTGATCGAGAGGTAAATGAGTGGTATGTAATGCAACTTTCATTTTTTTATTCATGAGCATCATAACGGACTTACAATTACATAATTCCGCTAGATATTCAGTGTGACCAGAAATTTTAAAACCACCTTTGCAGAGTATAGATTTACTTATAGGCCCTGTAACCATAGCATTTGCAAGTTTGCCTTTACAAAGTTCTGCAGCTAGTTTGATAGTTTTAATTACGTACTCGGCGTTTTTACTGTTGTAAACACCAGGTTTATTTTTAACATTTAATTTCACCGGTAAAATATTAATTACCCCTTTACCAGATTTAGTCTTTGATAGAATATTATCTAGGATATTGATATCGATTCTTTTTTTTAATACTTTAGAACTATTGATAAGTAAATCAGGATCCGCAACTATTATAGTAGTCTTATCTAAGTTTTTTTCGGCGAGCATTACTCCCAGATCTGGTCCTATACCTGCAGGGTCGCCTAAAGTTATCAATATTTTTTTCAATTTAAAAATCCTTGATTTCAATAAACGCTTGATCTTTTAAAGATGCTTTCCAGTCTTCACGCTCTCTTTTTGCTTTATCTGCTCTAATTGCATTAGCTACATTTTTTCGAATTATTGACTTTGCATCGTTAATTGTTCTCTTGTTCTCAACATATAGGATATGCCAACCAAATTTTGATGGGAAAGGGTCACTGACAGTACCAATGGGAGTTTTTTCCATTACAACAGCAAATTCTGGCACCAAATTTTTAGATCGTTGCCAGTTTAAATCTCCACCATTAAATGCCGACGCAAGATCGGATGAATACTCTTTAGCTTTCTGTGCAAAGACTTCAATACTCGTTATTTCATTTCGTATTTCAAATAATTTTTCTTTAATATCTTTTTCAGATGTCATTGGATCTGGTTTTATAAGGATATGCCTCACTTTGTACTCATCTATATATGCCACTTCTTTATTTTTTGCAGATAATACTTTGAGTATGTGATAACCTTTTGAGCTTTCAATAAGGTCTGTATATTCCCCATTATTTTTACCACGAAGAGCATCAATATACAGAGCTGGCAGACTTGTCATCTCAATCTCACCGATATTTCGGACATTAATGTCATAATCTCTATATTTTTCTTTAACTTCGATGAAACTAGTTTCAGATGCTTCTATATAAAGTTGATTGATTAAATCTTTACTAATTTTTTTTTCGTCATCAACTAGAACGAATTCAATAAGCTCGTACTTGATATTTCCCTGTTCGTATATTTTTTCTCTCCTCATAAAACTATCCACTTCTTCTTCAGTAACATTTGCTCTCGAGTAAAATTGAGTCACGAAAAGTGCATCTACAGTCATCTGATCTTTAAGTTCCTGAACATATCTTTGATAGTCGTCTCCATTTGATAATATTTGATTTCTCATTTCATTTAGTGTGAGTCCTTGCGATGTAGCTATTTCAATTAATTTGTTTTCTAAGGCAATATCTGAGATTTCTATATCAAATCTTTTTGCAGCCTGAAGTAGTAGATTTTTATCAATCATCCTATCAATAATTTTACTTATAATTTCTCTTTCTGATAATGTACTAAAATCTCTTGTGATTTCATCGTCAGACAGACTATCAATAGCATTTTGAATTTCAGATTTGAGAATAACCTTATCATTTACTATTACTATTATTCTATCATCTAAGCCAAAGGATTCTACCGGCGTGAATAACAGACAAATACTAAATATCGTTGGTATTGACCTAATCATCTTAATAATCAAATTTATCCTGATAACCCAGAATTCCCTCTCGAAGAAGTTCTGCAGTCGTATTATCTGATGTAGCAATGCCTTTTGGTAAGAATTCAAAATAAAGCACATCATCAGTTTTTGTTCCATTCCAAAATTCTCTTGCAACTATTTTAATACCATAACAGCAACTCTCGTACTCTACTCCAATCATTTTCTCTAGTACGTCCTCACTCTCACTCCGACGGTTATTAAATGAGTAATTAATTTTTCCTACAAGAGAAAATCTATTATTAACTGGAACAACTGCTGAAAAATCTATTTCTTCTTGGCTACCGCGACTAAATCTATAACTAGTATTAAATATTTGATTCTGTTTTCCATAGGGACGTTTATAAGAGAGTCTGATTTGATTTTTTGCACCATTGTTTTCGTATGGGTCATATTCAGTGTAACCAGTAAGCCTCCAATAATCATTAAACTTAGCATTAACTAACCCCATTATATTCGATGCGCCTTTAGTATCTGTCTCACTGTTGTTGAGGTTTACTGACCTATCTTTTAAATAAAATATTTGTCCTATTGTACCTCTTATTACTTCAGTACCAGTTGATGTGTTAATCATGCTAGAGGAAAGGGCTAGTGTGATTTGATTTGTATCATTAATTCTATCATGGCCATAAAATTTATTTTCTGAGAACAAATTGTATTTAAAATCAATGTCACCTGAATCAAATATAGGAATGTCACTTTGATTACCTGCAGGCACATATAGGTAAAACATTTCAGGTTCTAAAGTTTGTAAAATGTTATTTGTTGTCATTTTCTCAAAAATCATTTTTCCCCTTAAGCTTAAAATTGGAAAAGTTTTAGAGATCTCTTCTTTATCAAAACCTGAGAGATTTGCATTTAATCGATAGTCGCTGTGACGAATTCCTAATTTAGAATTAATTTCCCATCCCGGATGAGAAACAGGATACTCTATCGATGGGTAAAGAATCGTTCTTGTGCCTGTAGCTTTGTTTGGCATAGTATGATCGAATTTTGCAATCTCACCTTCAAAGTTATAATTGATTTGTTTATTCTTTCTAGGACTTGTGTAATTCAGCTTAATCCTTGGTAGGACGCTGTACTGTTCATTCAGTCCACTTTTAGCAAGCTGGTAATCAGTAGCACCGATTGAGGATGAGAAATAGCCAAATTCATTATAATCGATTCTACTAATTTTAATATCTCTAGTAATATGTGTTCTTCCAACTCTTGACACAGAATTACTAAAATCATCAAAATAATTTATGTCAGATATACCACCGACGTTAATTGAAGAGGTAACTTCCGTCCCTACCCATTTATCATCAACTTGTTTCAGTGTGCTACTGAAGATTCTATCATCCCTAATGAAGTAGGCGTGTCTGCCTTTCCCATATACATCATCTTTCTTGAGATTTGCCATCTCAATGACAGTATTGCTATTACCTGTCTTATATCTGAGCTCACCCTCCATCATCAGACCCCTTCCTGAGAAGTTAGTTGGTTTAATAGTTAAATCTAAGTTTTCAGCGATATTAAAATAGTAGGGCGTTGAGACTACTGATCCGCTTTCACCTGAACTACCTACTGATGGAAGTAGAAAACCAGAGTGTCTCTCTCTACTAAGTGGGAAGCTTACAAAAGGTGAATATAGGATAGGAACACCCTTGTACTTTAGAAACATATTATACGCATGACCTCTGTCATCTTCTCTGTATAAAATCGTTTTCGAGGATGATAATTCCCAATCTGGGTTGTTCAAAGCACATGTAGTGTAACTACTGGGTGTTAGATAAATAATCCCATCATCGTCTATGAAAATCTCCTCTGCTTTACCTTTTCCTGGTTTTTTTTGCTCAGGAAAAAAATACTGAGTAGAAGAAAAGTTGACGGTATCGTTTTGACTATTGTAACCACCTTCTTCTGCATACAAAGTTAAATCCTCTGACAAGTATTTGACGTTACCTTCTGTATAAAGAAGCCCAGTGTCAGCATTATATTTAGCCTCGTCAGCTTTGACCAAATCATTTATTCGTTCAATTTCAACATTACCTTTTGCTATAAAAATTCCGTCTTCATCTTGATTTTGTTCATCAGATCTGACCTCTAACGTATCCTCATCTGCTTGAACAAGTGTTTTTTGAGATTCATAATTTTCAAATTCATCATCTATACAAACAGGAAGATTATTAGAACTTCTCATGGTTAAGTAATCTGCTCTTTTCGCTACAATTAATTCTTGTATAATCTTATCTTTAGGTATTAATTGTACTGGGGCATTTTTTAAGTAATTATTATCAGATAACATTTCCAAATCAGTTATATCTTCATCACCTATATTTATTTCTCTTAGTTTCTCATTAACAAAGATTATTGATATTTTTTTTATCTCATCATTTTTTGTATTTCTATCATAAAACACATAATCCCATCTATCACTATGGAATGTGTCAATTATAGATGGAGTTCCAAGTAAGAACTTTACTTGATCTTTACTAAGCCCAACACTTAAGCGTGATAGGTTCTCATTCTTAAGTAAACTACCTTGAGAAATTGGTATTTTGTATGGTTTTGGTACCCATGACGGCCCGTTCTCCATGAATTCAAGAATTCCATCATTTGAGAAGGACGGCAACCAACTGGCACTTACTAGATGAGTGGAAGTAAGCATGCCAACAAAAAATATATTTTTCAGAAAAGACATAGATGTATATTAACCCAACATATAAATATTATCAGAAATGGTGATTTTTCAAAGCTTCTTTAATTTATATATCTAAAATTTGACTAATTTTTTCGGACAATTTGCCAGGATCATTACCCCCGACTAACTTCTGGAGAACACCCTTATCTGAATAGAAATTAATTACTGGGGAAGTTTGTTGTTTATAAACTTGTAGCCTGTTCCTCACTGTTTCAGGTTTATCATCATCACGTTGGTATAATGCTCCTTTGGAGCATTTTGGACAATTGTCATTTGGATTTTCACCTCTGTCTTTATTCCCTATATAACCACAACCGTTACAAAGTAACCTTCCAGTGCATCGTTCAATTAATACTTCATCCGGAACATCGATTAAAAATACAAAATCTAATTGGATTTTCTTTGCACTTAAAAGATTATCTAAGTTTTTAGCCTGTTCGAGATTTCTTGGATAACCATCAAGGATGAAACCATTTTCACACTCATTACTATCAATTTTTTTTGAAACTAAAGAGAGAACAAGTTTATCATCAACAAAATCCCCTTTAGACATGATTGTTTTGATTTCTAAGCCTAAGTCGCTACCAGATTTCATTTCTTCTCTTAATAAATCACCGGTGGATATTTGCGGTATACCGAATTTCCCAATAAGGATTTTAGATTGTGTGCCTTTTCCACAACCTGGTGCTCCAAGAAATAATATTTTCATCTCCCCCTCCTAACTTTACAATAGTGGTGCTATAACTAGACTAACTATCGCCATGACATTAATAAGAATATTCATTGATGGACCAGATGTATCTTTCAATGGATCGCCGACAGTATCACCGACAACTGCAGCTTTGTGGGTATCTGAACCTTTCCCACCTAAATTTCCTTGCTCTACAAATTTCTTTGCGTTATCCCATGCCCCGCCAGCATTTGACATTGTTAGAGCAAGCAACACACAGCTTAATAATCCACCACCAAGAAGGCCGCCTAACATCTCTGCGCCAAAACTGAAGCCGATTATCACCGGCGCAAATATTGCAATTGCACCTGGTAAAATCATTTTTTTTAATGCTGCTGTGGTAGCTATTTCGACACATCTCCCATTATCTGGTTGTCCTGTACCCTCTAGCAATCCCGGTATTTCTTTGAACTGCCTACGTATTTCCGTGATCATTTCAAAAGCAGCGTCGCCTACTGCAGTAATTGTTAATGAAGCTACTAAAAATGGTATCATCCCGCCAATAAATAATCCTATTAACACATTCGTATCTGTTAGTAATAATTGCATTGGGACGTCTCTATTATGATTAACTTCTTGAACGAATGCAGTAATGATAGCTAAGGCTGCAAGAGCTGCAGCGCCTATAGCGAATCCTTTGCCAATTGCGGCAGTAGTATTCCCAACCTCGTCTAAACTATCAGTAATTTCTCTTGTATCTTCTCCAAGACCAGCCATTTCTGCAATTCCACCAGCGTTATCAGCTACTGGACCATACGCATCAATTGCCATAGTAATACCAACTGTTGCTAGCATACCGACTGCTGCAATACCAACACCATATAAATTAGCAAATTCATTTGATATGAAAATAATGAGCGCTATTGAAATTATTGGAATGACCACTGACTCTAGTCCTGTTGCTAGACCTGTTGTGATAACTGTTGCAGACCCTGTTTTCCCTTGACCAGCAATCTTACGAACTGGTGAGCCTCCTGTATAGTATTCTGTCACTAGACCAATCACAACTCCTCCAACTGCTCCAGATAGTACTGCCAACCAAATATGAGAATTTAAATCAAGCGCTCTAATGAGTATATACGAAGCTACTATAAAAATTATAGCTGCTGAGAATGTCCCCCCTCTGAGAGCTCCGCTAATTTTTTCTGTAGATGTGGTTTTTGCAAGTACTTTCACAATTAGAATGCCCGCTATTGAACATAGCAAACCAAGTGATGCAAGCGCTAATGGAAGAAACATTAGCGATTGTCTAGAACCTAAAATCTCAATAACAGAAATACTAATTGTTGATGCGATTGCGATTGATGCAATGATTGAGCCACAATATGATTCAAAAATATCTGATCCCATTCCTGCTACATCGCCCACATTATCTCCTACATTATCGGCAATAACTCCAGGATTTCGGGGGTCATCTTCAGGAATACCAGCTTCAACTTTACCAACTAAATCCGCGCCAACGTCAGCCGATTTTGTAAAAATGCCACCACCTACTCTTGAAAACAAAGCTACAGTAGATGCACCCATTCCAAAACCATGTATTACAGATGCTGTTTTAGGATCGCCACCGTAAAGAAAATACAGAATACCTAGTCCTAGTAAACCCATAGCGGCAACAGTAAGCCCCATAATTGAGCCACCAAAAAATGCAATTACTAAACTTTCGGATAGCCCAGATTTGTTGGCCGCATTTGTAGTTCTAACATTTGCTTTTGTCGCAGTGTACATTCCAATGAACCCTGTAGCAGATGAGCAAACAGCTCCCACAATAAATGCGATAGTGCTCGGCAGACCCAGACCATAGTATATTCCAGCAATGAGTATTAGAGCAAATATAAGAAGGATAGAATATTCTTTTCGAATAAATGCCATTGCACCAAGGTGAATCTGATCTGAGATTTCTACTATTTTTCCATCACCAGCAGAGAAGGTTAAAACAAACTTATATAATATATAGGCAGTCATCAGCCCAAAAAGCCCAAGAAAAATCGGTAATAGTTCAAAATTAATCATAAAAATCCTCTTCTCTAGATTACATCTAAGTGTTATATTTTATAGTCCTTTATATATTCATAAAACCATGTCATGAAAACTAAAGCTCGAGAAGACAATATCAGAAAACGGAATAAGATTGAAGAGAAATATAGTTGGGATCGAATGAATGATGCTGAAGGCGAGAGGAAATCTCATCGAATTCGCGCACTGATAGCTTCACTAATAGTCTTATCCATATTTTTTGTTTACGTTCTAAAGCTTTATGAAGTACAGGTATCAGATTTTGAATATTACGCAACAAAGTCAGAATCGAACCGTATAAGAGTAAGACCTATTCAAGCGTTAAGAGGAAATATTTTCGATCGCAATGGGGTAATTATTGCAAAAAATGTGAGCACCTTTGATCTCATAATCAAAAGAGAGAAAATTTCTAACCATCAGGATTTTTTAGAGGATGTGGATAATTTTTTCAGCGATGGGAGAATTGACAGCAAGGATATAAAAGACCAGCTAAGAAATAGAAAATTAAAAGAGATAACATTAATTGATGATATAAGTCTTGAGGAGTATTCGTTAATTTCAGTTGATAAACACTTGCTTCCTGAAATAGAGTTAAGATCTAAGGCTAAACGAGAATATTTATATCCTGTCTCTACTTCGCATATTCTTGGATATTTAGGCAAAGTGTCTGACTCAGATATTTATTCTGATGTTGTTAAAGTTCAAGAAGGGATGACAGAAATAGGTAAATTAGGAATTGAGAGGTTTTATCAGAATATACTCTCAGGTCAACCTGGTTTTGAAAAACTAGAAACTGATGCTCTTGGTGAAATAATAAGAACTGTAGAAACAAAAGAGCCAAAACGAGGTGACGATATTTTCCTCACAATTGATATTAAACTTCAAGAGTACGTTTATAATTTAATGAGAAATAAAGAGGGCAGTGTAGTAATAATGAATCCTAAAAATGGTGATATCCTCACACTTGTAAGCGCCCCAGGTTATGATATCAATCTTTTCACCAAATCTATTTCAAGTAAAAATTACAACCAGCTTTTGAATGATGTCAGAAAACCTATGATTAACCGTGCTCTGAATGGACAATATCCACCTGGATCCACTCTCAAACCTTTTATTGGACTGATTGCTCTTGAGGAGGGAATTATTAATTCCGATAAGTTTGTCTCTTGTAGTGGTGAATACATATTAAATAATCATAAAAGGCCCTTCAAATGTTGGAAAAAAGATGGTCATGGAGCTGCAGATTTATCATACGCTCTAACGCAATCATGTGACGTATTTTTTTACCGCATTTCTGAATTGACAGGCATTGATACAATTAGTGAAAAATTATATAAATATGGTTTTGGTCAGAAAACTTATATTGATTTATACAATGAATCAACAGGATTAGTGCCAGATAGAAATTGGAAGTATAAAATAAAACAACAATCATGGTACCCAGGCGAAACTCTTAATGTTGGGATTGGACAAGGTTATTTTTTAGCCACACCACTTCAATTAACATTAGCCACAGCCTCCTTAGCTACTGCAGGTAAAACATTTATACCTCATCTTTTATTAAAATATAGAGATTCAAAAACAGGAAATTTAACTGAGTATAAATATAATGAAAATGAATTTTTGACTAGCTATGAAAATTTAGATTTCTTAGATATTGTACATCATGCTATGTGGAGAGTTACAAATGAAAGAGGAGTTGGGACAGCTGCGCAACTCAAAAAAATAAACAATATAGAAATTGCAGGAAAGACAGGCACTGCTCAGGTCTATTCACTTGACGCAGGAAAATCTGATATAAAAAAATTACAAGATCATGCACTATTTATAAGCTATGCTCCATTTGAAGAACCAGAGATAGTGGTTACAGTAATTGTTGAGCATGGTGGAGGAGGTTCATCTACAGCTGCACCAATAGCTAGGGATGCGATAGAGTTTTATATGAATAGTAAAAAGGAGGTTATTTCAAAAAGTGAGTGAATTTATCAGAGATGACAGGAATCATTATGGTGGTTTATCAAGTCTATTAAGGATAGACGCGAAAATTTTTATTTCCATAATCCTAGTTACAATTTTGGGTTTATTAACAATCTATAGTAGTTCATCAGGTGACATTTCACTTGTTATTAAACAATTAACCAGAATAATTATTGGTATTATAACTATGATATTTATCGCACAAGTCCATCCTGACAATCTAAGATTATTTGCTCCGTTTCTGTATTTTTTTACTTTTATACTTCTAGTGATTGTTTTATTTTTTGGCGTGGGAAATACTGCTGATAGATGGCTCGATTTATACTTTATAAGATTTCAACCATCCGAATTGATGAAGATATTTGTTCCTTTGATGGTCGCATGGTACTACTCCAATAAACCATTGCCACCGAAATTATCTTATATTTTTATTGCTAGTCTAATTGTAGTAGTCCCAGTATTGATGATTATGAAGCAACCAGATCTTGGTACTGCTTTACTAATAGGAATGTCAGGCGCGATAGCTATTTTACTCGCTGGTATATCTTTGAAATTCTTTTTTGGAAGTAGTATATCTATTTTATTGTTAGCTCCTGTATTGTGGATGAACATGCATGACTATCAAAAACAGAGAGTACTTACATTTTTTGATCCAGAGTCAGACCCTATGGGCGCTGGATATCATTTATTACAATCAAAGATTGCGCTGGGCTCAGGAGGATTTTTTGGCAAAGGTTTTTTTAATGGAACACAATCAAAACTTGGATTTGTACCAGAACATTCAACTGACTTTATATTTTCTGCATTTGGAGAGGAGTTTGGTTTCCTCGGCGTACTACTATTAATGTCTTTGTATTTATTTATCGCTCTGCGCGGTCTTAGTATCTCTGTCAGAGCGACTGATAATTTTGGAAGGATACTTTCAGGCACATTGAGCTTAACTTTATTTTTATATGTAATTGTAAATGTAGGCATGGTTATAGGATTTCTTCCAGTTGTTGGAGCCCCCCTTCCATTTATGAGTTATGGGGGAACATCAATGGTTACACTTTTTGCAACAGTTGGGATTATAATGTCAGTAAAATCACATCAGAGGATATTAAGAAAATGAAAAAAATCGCACAATTTTCTATGATTTTCATTGTCATATTTACTCAAAATATATCTAATGCGGATTATTCTTCTGGCGAAGTAAAAAATTTCATAAACTTTATGTCCTCGGAGCATAATTATGATAAAGATTTATTAAAAAAGTTGTTTGATGAAATAAAAACAGAGAAAAAATTAAAAAAATATTTTAAAAAAGCTCCTGAAAGAACTCTAACTTGGAATGGTTGTAATAAAGAAGATAAAAGCTGTGTTAATTATAAAAAACTTTTTGTTACAAAAAATAATGTTACAAGAGGTCTTGAATTTTGGAAAAATAATTTACTTTCTCTGAAAAAAGCTGAAAAGCAATTTGGTGTGCCACCTGAGATTATAGTTTCAATAGTTGGAATAGAGAGTAAATACGGAAGTAGAACAGGTTCTTTTAAAACATTTGATACTTTGGCTTCATTATCTCTTGGACCTAATAAAGGAAGACGAGCAAAGTTTTATAGAAGCGAGTTGATTAATTTTTTGTTACTTTGTAAAGAGAACAGTCTGAATCCAAGGGACATTAAAGGATCTTATGCAGGTGCTTTAGGCAAACCTCAATTTATCTCAAGTAGCTATAGAAATTACGCGATTGATTTCAATAATGATGGTAAGGTCGATTTATGGAACTCAAATGAAGATGTAATTGGAAGTGTTGCTAATTATTTTCGCAAACATGGTTGGAAGCATAATTATCCAGTCATTTCTGACATAAACGACGGCTCAAGAAGTGTGCTGGAGTCTGAATCAAAGAAATCTTATAAACCAAAGACAAAATACATTACTTATCTTTCAAGAGGCTTGTCGTCAAATAACAATCTTGATAATCAGGAACTCTTGTCTGTTATTGGAAGAGAGGAGCCTAATGGTAAAATTTTTAATTTTGCGCATAAAAATTTTTATGTCATAACACGTTACAACAGAAGTCGTTTATATGCTTTAGCAGTCTATTTTTTGAGTGAAGATATTAGAGCTGCCAAATCAAAGATGGAAAGATTATAAAGTATGCTATAATCGAATAACAATTATGAACTTTAAGAAAAATATATTTTATTTAGTTTCGATGTTTCTTGTTGTTACTTTGGCACACGTAGAGGCGTCACCAATACCTAAGCCACCAAACCCTAACATTAAATCATATGTATTACTCGACTATGACAGCGGTATGGTAATCGCCTCAAAAAATCCTGAATTAGTTTTACCGCCTGCAAGTATTACTAAAATCATGACTTCATACATAGCTTTTTTAGAGTTACAAAACAATACATTATCTCTACATGATAAGGTACTCGTAAGTAAGAAAGCTTGGAAAACCGGTGGTTCGAAAATGTTTATAGAAGTTGGAAAGAAAATTAAAGTATCTGACATACTTCATGGGATAATAACTTCTTCAGGTAACGATGCCAGTGTTGCTTTAGCTGAGCATATCTCTGGGGATGAAGATACATTTTCTGTATATATGAATCAGATTGCCAGCAACATGGGTTTAAAGGATACAAATTATACTAACTCTACGGGATTGCCTAGTGAGGAACTTTATACATCAGCTGCAGACATTGCGACACTATCGAGAAATTTAATAAAAGATTTTCCAAAAATGTATTCCCTGTATTCTCGTAAAGAGTATGTCTTTAATGATATCAAACAGTACTCTAGGAATAAGCTTTTGTACTTAGACGAGAGTGTTGATGGAATAAAAACAGGCTATACAAAAAAGGCAGGATACTGTTTAGTATCCTCGGCCAAAAGAGGAAAGAGAAGATTAATTTCAGTTGTAATGGGAGCCAAATCCCCAGAGCAGAGAACAAACATTTCCAAATCTCTGATAGAGTATGGATTTAGATTTTATGAAACACATAAAGTATACAAATCTCAAGACATAATTCACACAGCAAGAATCTTTAATGGTGAGAAGAAAGAGTTAAAACTAGGTGTTCTAGAAGACCAATTTATTGCCATTCCTAGGAGATCGTTGAAGAAAATACAAAATACATTTGTTATCGATAGTAATTTAACAGCTCCGATAACTAAAGGCGAGAATGTTGGTTATGTAATGATGAAAATAAATAATGAAGTGGTTACAAAAATTAATCTTTATAGTCTTGAGGATATCAAATTAGGAAGTGCATACAGAAGGACGCTTGATTCGATTCTGAAAAAATTTTGAGCATGGATGAAATAATTTTTTTAAATGGCGATTACATTAATCGTGAAAATGCAAAAATCTCAATTATGGATAGAGGTTTTTTATTTGGCGATGGTGTGTATGAGTTAATTCCAATATATAAATCAAAACCATTTCTTATAAAAAAGCACCTAGATAGACTTCACTCTAGTATGTCTTTGATTGGTATGAGTGACGAGCATTTTTTTATGCAAGATTTTGAAAATATATTTAATGAATTAATTGAAAGAAATGAGTATAAAGACCATTTTTTTTATGTACATGTTACAAGAGGCTATCAATCAACTCGTAATCATGTCTATGACAAAAAAATTCAGCCAACTGTATTAATAATGGGTGAAGGATATAATATTTTTTCAAGTGAACAGATTAAGAGAGGATTTAAGGGTTGCACACAAGAGGATTTCAGATGGACTAAATCACACATAAAAAGTATATCTTTGCTTGGGAATGTCCTTTTAAAGAATTATGCTGCTCAACAGAATTTTTATGAAACACTTTTATTGAGGGATGCGAAGCTTACTGAAGGATCCGCCAGCAATATTTTTATATCTAAAGGAGATGATATATTTACACCCTCATTAGGCGTAGACCTTCTTCCAGGAGTGACACGAGATTTGTTAATCGAGCTGTTTTCTGCAGAAAATAAAGTAATACACGAGTGTGATGTCACAAAGTCTGATCTTCAGCAAGCTGATGAGATATGGTGTACATCCTCAACAAACTATTGTGTTCCTATAACTGAGTTAGACGGAGTAAAAGTTGGCAATGGACAAGTTGGAGATTTTTCTCTGCAAGCATACGATCTAATTTCTAGATATATCAGTACAATCTAATCTATACCACTAACTTTATCAGTTAGCGGTATAAATTAATCGGATCTCAAGTTTAGTTTGTCTTTGGATCGCATGAATACGCTGCAGCGTTCATCTCTTTGGCTTTCGCTGTGCACTCATCTCTTGACGAGAAAGGACCGACAGTCTCAAAGCGATCAAAGTCTCCTTCGATAGGATAGATTTTTGCTGTGTATTCACTTGGCGGAGTTCCAACTCCACCACCACATGCTGTTAAAACAGCAGTAAGCATCAAGACAGACATTATTTTAATTTTATTCATTTGCCCCCCTTACTGGCCTAGGTTCGTGTGATTTTAAAAAAGTCACTTGTTAAGGATATCACAAAAATCTTGCTTGGATAGTCTATCTTGAATAAATTTGATGTTGAAGTGCTTGAGTTTCCTATGATATCCTAATATAAGTAAATGCTAATATTCAATACTTACAATTTTTATGGTGAGTTATTATGGTTCTTTATGATAATATGTTTAGAGAAAAAAAGTTTTAGGGGCGAACAATGATTAACGAAATTAAAGAAAATAATAAAAAAAGTCTCGTAAATAAGGTATCCGATACTAGAAGAACCTTCATCAAGAGTTTAGCTACAATAGCAGCTGCTACTCCTGTGGTTGGATCTTTATTTAAATCTAAAGATACAGAAGCTGCGTTAGCGGATCACACAATGTATCTTCGCGGTACATATTTTGAGAGTTGTACATGTGAGACAATTTGTCCTTGTCTTCTTTTACTAGATCCAACCAAAGGATCTTGTACTGCTTTACTTGGATGGAATATTGAGAAAGGGCATGTGGGTACAACAGATGTAAGTGGCTTAAATGTTGCGATGTTTTTATACGCACCAAAAAATCTTCTCAAAGGTGGTTTTACGCTAGCACTTTACATAGACAAAAGCGCAAGCAGTTCTCAACGCACAGCGTTGACCGAAGCATATCAAGGAATCCATGGAGGACATTTAGGCGTTATAGCCAGCCTGGCTAAGGGCGCAGAAGGAGGTCCTCGTGAATATTTACCAACTCGTTCAGCTCGCATTAGCTATATGGTTGATTCACCTCACCGTCATCTGGTAATTGATGGTATTGGTGAAAATAAAATGGAGCAACTTGCAGGACCTGTGACAGTTCGTGGCACACCGCTTGCAGTAGCACCTCCATATGCTATCACTGTGAGTCGAGCATCTAAATGCGAATATAGTGATCATGGAATAACACATTCATATTCTGGTGGTAATGGATTAAGTTCACCATTCGTCTATATGGATGGCGGTAATAAACAGACAGCTATAGAAAAAGCTTAATTTGATGAACAAAGAAGCCTGTTCAGATTTTGAACAGGCTTTTTTATTAATATCATGAACGAAAATATTAATTTTGAAAAAGCACCACTGAAAGACCGAATCATAGTTTACCTTGGTATTATTCTAATATTGGCAGTTTCTTGGGGTTACATAATTGGAATGGGCTGGCATATGGGCACGTTACCATTTGGCACTGAACCAATGAAAATGGACGGTTCAATGAATATGGATATGAATAATAAGAGCCTACTAGAGTCAGTTTTAACATGGATGCCCCCAATGAGTGGTATCTGGAGCTTTTCTGATTTTTTCTTATTATTTATAATGTGGGCGGTAATGATGATTGCAATGATGACACCATCCATCTTACCTATGATAATGTTATTCACTTCACTGAATTCAAAAAAAATAAAAGAAAATAAACCCAGCGCATCACCACTTAATCTTTTGATGGGATACCTTTTGAGTTGGGTGTTATTTAGTTTGGTAATTACATTCCCGCAGTACGGACTTCACAAAATTGGGTTATTAACACCAATGATGGAGCCAACTCACGCAGCACTAGGTGGAGTAATTTTGATGCTAGCTGGCATTTATCAATTTACACCATTTAAAGATGCTTGTTTGTCCGTTTGTCAATCGCCACTGTCTTTTATGATGAATAACTGGAGAGATGGAAACTTAGGTGCATTTCTAATCGGCTATAAACATGGGTTTTACTGTGTTGGTTGTTGTTGGTTTTTGATGCTTACGCTGTTTGCGCTTGGTGTCATGAATATCATGTGGGTCGCTATTTTAACTATATTTGTAATGTTTGAAAAATTATCTGTCAAATTCCCCTTACAATATAGATATTTTACAGGTTTTGTATTTCTGGGTTGGGGTACCTTTATCTTGGTTACAATTTGATTTAAAGCGAAATTAGTTCCCTAGCGTTTTTTAATCTATCAGGGGTCCCAATATCACTCCACATTCCTTTGTAGATTTCACCAGTTAAATTTTTTTCTTTTCTGAAGATTTCACCTAAGTCGCTGTCATTATACTTTTTAATTAATTCTGGAGAGATGAGACTAATTCCTGTAAAAGTATAGTTTGTACCTAAGCTTATATTATCTTCTGTCAAGTTGAAATCACCCTCTGAATAACTTGGGTTAGGCGTGAGAATCAAATGGGCTAGAGAGTTTCCAAGGGAATGTTTTTTCAAATCTATAAAAGTATAGTTTGTCCATATATCGGCATTAACAACTATAAAGTTATCATCTCCAAAAAAATCTACAATCTTTCGGATACCTGAAGCTGTGCCTATTGGTTCTTCTCCTTCATCACTTATTGAAATTTTTATTCCAAACTTAGAGCCGTCTCCAACGTGATCTTTGATATACTCTCCTAAATAGGCAACATTTATCATGATATGATTCACTCCAATCTCAGCCAATTTTATAATTTTGTCTTCAATTAAAGTAACATTTCCAATCTTGAGCATCGGTTTAGGGAGATCTCTGGTAAGTGGCATCATACGTTCACCTCTGCCTGATGCCAAAATCATTGCCTTAAAATCCATATTTTTAAATTAACCTCATATCAGAAAAAGTTGAGCGCAAATCGTGGAATTCCTCGTATTTGTCTAGTATTTTTTTGACATAGTTCATAGTTCTAGGTATATCTTGAATATAATTCGATTTATTATCACGATAATTAAGACGACAAAATATTCCTATCGCTTTGATGTGTCTTTGAAGTCCAGTTATATCGAACCAATAAAAGAACTCCTCTTGTGTTATTTTATTTGAATCCATTTTTTGGATAAATGTTTTACACATGCTCTCAATGAGGTCATCTTCCCATGAGACGTAACAATCTCTGAGTAGTGATACCAAATCATAGGTAATTGGGCCAAGCATTGCATCTTGAAAATCTAATACACCTGGATTGCGACTCTTTGTGACCATAAGGTTTCTGGAGTGAAAATCTCTATGAATGAATGATTTTGGTATTGTATTTATTCTATCTAGGACATTTTCTAAAGCTTCTGAAAGTCCTGACGAAGCATAATCGTCTTTTTTAACTTTCATATGATTACCTAAAAACCATTCGGTGAAAATCTGCACTTCTTTATTCTGCTCCTCTTTATCAAAATCTTTTAGGTTATCTGATTGTATATTTGTTTGCATGATATGAATGACGTCAATAGCATCAGTATATAAACAAAATACAGTTTCTTTGTTTAAAACATCAAGATACGTGTCCTTACCAAAATCCGTCATGAGTAATAAACCTTGTTGTTCATCAATCTCATATATTTGTGGAACATTTATTTTTGCCATAGACATTTTTTCATTTATTTTAACAAAATCTCTTAAACCCTCTTTTTGAGGAGGAGCATACATTACTATTTTACTTGATTCTGAGAAAATAATTCGGTAATACTCTCTAAAGCTAGCATCAGTTGATGCTCTTTCAATCTCAAACGATTCCGTTGTTATTTTTTTTATCCAATTAGAAATCTGTTCTTTTACTTTTTCACTCATGTGTTAATTTTACATGATATTATAATTTTTTGATAAAAAGAATCGTAGGTGATAATGATGAACAACCCGAAAGATATATTTTATGAATCTATTGAATTGCAATTAAAAGCTAGAGAAATAGGCTTGGATTGGTTAGAAGTAGATGGTGTTATTTCAAAGATGTTTGAGGAGACAAGAGAGGTGCAAGAGGCTATAGATTCCCAAAATAAGGAGGATATTATAGAAGAATTAGGTGATTTACTATTTACTTACATATCATTGGTAAGACATCTTGATTTAAGTATCGATGAAGTTATGATTCAGGCAAAAGATAAGTTTGAGAAAAGATATTTATCAATCAGAGATATGATGGAAAAAAGTGGAAAATCATCTGTTAGTCCAAATGAAATGCAGGATATGTGGGATAAGATAAAAAAATAATTAGGGGCGTTACGCTTTCTTTGTTATGACACGCTTCTTTCTGTTTGGAAAACATATTCTACATATTTTGCATTCAAGGCCATAACATTTCCGAGCTTGACAAAATTCCCTACCATAGAAAATTATTTGTAAGTGTAATTTATTCCAAGATTGCTCAGGAAATATTTTTTTTAAATCCATCTCTGTTTGCTTGACGTTTTTACCATTTGAGAGACCCCATCTTTGAGCAAGCCTATGAATATGTGTATCTACTGGAAATGCAGGTATATTGAAACCTTGAGACACAACAACACTTGCAGTTTTGTGTCCCACTCCCGGGAGTTTTTCTAAATCTCCAATATCTGATG
This sequence comes from uncultured Gammaproteobacteria bacterium, assembly GCA_902632305.1. Classification (GTDB taxonomy): domain Bacteria; phylum Pseudomonadota; class Gammaproteobacteria. The sequence continues at coordinate 125,941 of CACPCG010000004.1, read as the reverse complement.
GGACTTTACCTTTGAACTCTTTTGTGATTATTTTTGATAATTTTAAAATCGCACTAGCTTTTTGAGGAGCTAAGCCACAAGGACGTACTATGTTGTATATTGTGTTATACCTGAGTGTTGCCATCTTTTTTGCTGTATTTGCTTTTTTAAATAACGATGGTGTAACTTTATTTACCCTTTCATCTGTACATTGAGCACTTAAAAGTACCGAGACTAATAATTCAAAATTACTCTTATGATTTAGCGGGATAGGTGTTTTAGGATAAATCTCATTTAAAGTCTTAGAAATAATATCCGCCCTGTCGCTTTTCTTCATTATGTAGATAAGTAATTATAGATTATAAAAATTTATAGTTGATGTACGTTTATCAGACTCTCTCTTTATGGCTTGTTTGAGGTAGTCTTTAATTTTTTTATCATCATTATAAGTTTTGCTTAAGGATATTTTCTCTTGTTTAAGTTTATTTATTCGTTCAAGCTTATTATTATAATTAGCTTTAGATATTTCAGACTGTAGCGAGGGCCATTGCCAAGACTGATTTTTTGGGTTATCAATCATACTCATACAATTTACAGGACATTGCTCTATACAAAGCTCACATCCATTACATTGATCGTCGATGATATAATGTTGTTGTCTTCTCGCGCCTATAATTGCATCAACAGGACAAACTTTAATGCATATCGTGCAACCTATGCATTCATCAAAATCAATTTTTGCTATTTTATAATTTTCAATCTTGGATTTATTAAGACCTGTATTTGAATTATTTAAAATCTTGCTAATTTCAAATTGAGTTTGATCCGATCCTGGTTCACATTTATTGATATTTTCACCATCATTGACAACAGCTTCAGCATATGATTTGCAGTCATTATAAGTGCATTTCCTACATTGAAGTTGAGGAAGTGCCTCTAGTATTTTATTTATTTCTATTTTCTTCATGATACTTTTGATCCAGGAGTAACCTCTCTATCAGGTCTAATAATAATTATATCATCATTATCGCTTGTTGCTAACATCATCCCATCAGACGTTCCAAATTTCATTTCTCTTGGTTTTAAGTTTGCAATCACTATAACATTTTTTCCCGCAAGATCTGCAGGTGAGTAAGATTTTTTTATTCCAGCAAAAATCGTTCTTATTTCAGACCCGATATCGACTTCAACTTTTAGCAATTTTCTTGATTCCTCTACTTCCTCGACATTCATCACCTTACCAATTCTTAAATCTAGTTTCATAAAATCTTCTATTGTGATTTTTTCATCAGTCATTAATTTCTCCTTTTGCTTCATTTTTCATCAATTCAATCGAATCTTTCTCAATCCGACCGATAACTGGTTTAAACTCTCCCATTTGATGCGAGGTTAATATTGAATCTAGGTTTGACCAGTTTATGCAATCACACTGTAACACTTTTTCTACTTTGAGTGCGATATTTGGAATAACAGGTTTTAAATAACCAATTAACAATCTAAACATGTTTATACCATCGGAACATACTTTATGAACTTTATCTTTATTCTCTTTATCTTTAATCATTTTCCAAGGTTTTTCATTATCAATGTATTTGTTGATATCGTCAGCTAAAGAAGATATTAATCTTATGTTTTTCGAAAAATTTCTATTTTCATAGTTTTCAACGATTAGGTTCTTGCTTTCCAGTATTTCAGTTATTAGTTGTTTGTTATATGATTCTGAACATAGTCGGCTATCATAAGAGCCATTAATAAATTTTGCGCATCTACTTCCTATGTTTACGATTTTTCCAACTAAATCAGAATTAACACGTGCCACGAAGTCATCAAAATTTAAATCTATGTCTTCAATTTTGTCAGTTAAACGACTCGCAAAGTAATACCTCAGATATTCAGGGTCGAGATGCTTCAGATAAGTTCGGGCATTAAAAAATGTTCCTCTTGATTTTGACATTTTCTCGCCATCGATTGTTAAGAAACCATGACAAAAAACAGACGAAGGAGTTCTAAACTTAGAACCTTCTAACATCGCTGGCCAAAAAAGGACATGAAAGTAAGCAATGTCTTTACCAATAAAGTGATACAACTCTGTATCAGAATCTTTTTTCCAAAATTCCATAAAATCAATTGATTTCTTATCACATAAGTTTTTAAAGGACGCAATATAACCTACTGGTGCATCTAACCATACATAAAAATATTTATCTTTCTCATTGGGTATTTGAAATCCAAAATAGGGCTTGTCTCTTGTTATATCCCAGCTAGCTAGACCATCTTTAAGCCACTCATCCATTTTGTTTTTTATCTCATTCTGAACACGACTATCCTTGAGCCAGTCTTTTAAAAATGTCTCATATTCACTCAGTTTAAAAAAGAAATGTTCCGTTTTGCGTGTTACTGGCTTTGAATTAGATACAACAGATTTTGGATTTAATAGGTCTGTTGATAAATACGTAGCCCCACAAATCTCACATGCATCACCATATTGGTCGTCAGCCTTACACTTAGGACAGGTTCCTTTAATATATCGATCGGGTAAAAACATATTTTCTTGTTCATCGTAAAATTGCTCAATTTCTCTCGATTCAATATTTCCATTTTCTTTTAGTTGTTCATATATCAATTCAGAAAGCTCTCTATTTTCATCAGAGTGCGTAGTATAATAATTATCAAACTCAATATGAAAATCTTTGAAGTCTTCCATGTGTTCTTTTTGTGTTTTAGAAATTAATTCTTCAGGCGTCATTTGCAATTCTTTAGCTTTGAGCATTATAGGCGTGCCATGCGCATCATCTGCACAAATATAAAAACATTGATTTTGTGACATTTTCTGATTTCTAACCCAAATGTCAGTTTGTAGATATTCTACTAAATGGCCAAGATGTATGGACCCATTAGCGTAAGGCAGCGCGCTAGTGACTAAGATTTTCCTCATATTTACCTAATTAAACTATTATGTGATTCTATTAATTCGTTATAATATAGCAAATGCATATATAGTGTATATTTTAACTTAAATTTGTATAAAATAGTTGCATGGAGAGAGAAAACATAGAATCAGTATTAAAGGACTATCATTGCCCATACATGGGCACTGATTTAGTCAGTGGTAATACTGTTAAAGACATTAATGTTGACGGCGATAAAGTTTCCATCCAAATTACTCTCGGTTGGCCGGCTGAAGGCATTATTCAAGAATTCCATAAAAATCTTACAAAGAAAATATTAGACGCATATCCATCAGTCAAATTAACTCTTGATTTGAAATATGAAATTATACCTCACACAGTTCAGCAAAGTCTTGAAAGAGTCAAAGGTATTAAAAATATTATTGCAGTTGCATCAGGCAAAGGTGGTGTTGGAAAATCAACCACCGCGGTCAATTTAGCATTAGCACTTAAAGAAGAGGGCGCAAACGCTGCGATACTTGATGCAGATATATACGGTCCAAGTATCCCACGTATGTTGGGTCTCGAAGGTAAGCCTGACTCTGAAGATGGGAAAACTCTTGAACCCAAGATAGGTCACGGTCTTCAAGCAATGTCCATAGGACTTCTTGTGGAGGAGGATACGCCTATGATTTGGAGAGGACCAATGGTTACTCAAGCATTAGAGCAGCTTTTAACTGATACCAATTGGCAAGACATTGATTTCCTAGTAATTGATCTTCCACCTGGCACCGGTGATGTTCAGCTAACCTTATGTCAAAAGATCCCTGTTAGTGGCGCTGTAATTGTTACAACTCCACAAGATATCTCATTAATAGATGCACGTAAGGGGCTAAAAATGTTTGAGAAAGTTGAAGTGCCTGTTCTCGGTGTTATCGAAAACATGAGTACTTTTATATGTCCAGATTGCGGTAAAACGGAAAGTATATTCGGAGAAGGTGGTGGAGAGCAACTGGCTCAAGAAAACGATGTAAAACTTTTAGGCGAGTTACCATTGCAAAAACAAATACGAGAAGAAATGGATAAAGGCATCCCAACAGTTTCAACTAATCCAGAATCACCAATATCTATGGCTTATAGAGAAATTGCACGCAAGATGGCTGCAACATTGTCCATGCGTAAAAAGGATTACTCATCAGTATTTCCAAAAATTGTTATTCAGAACGACTAACTGCATCAAACATCGTCAGATAAATTAACATAAATTTTATAAGTCATTTATACTATAATAACGAAATGGCAATCAAATCAGATAAATGGATTAAAGATATGGCTAAAAATCATAGGATGATTGAACCATTTCAAGAGAACCAAGTTAAATCAAATGGTAATGGCAGAATAGTTTCTTATGGAACATCGAGTTATGGATATGATGTTCGTTGCGCTGATGAATTTAAGGTTTTTACTAATATTAATTCATCAATGGTTGATCCTAAAAATTTTGACGATCAAAGCTTTGTAGACATCAAATCAGATGTTTGCACAATTCCTCCAAATTCTTTCGCACTTGCAAGTACAGTAGAATATTTTAGAATACCCAGAAAAGTATTGACTCTCTGTTTAGGTAAATCAACTTATGCGAGATGTGGGATAATCGTAAATGTAACACCACTTGAACCAGAGTGGGAAGGACATGTAACTCTAGAGTTTTCAAATACTACATCTTTACCTGCAAAAATATACGCTAACGAAGGTGTAGCTCAATTTATATTTCTTGAATCAGATGAGGTCTGTGAGACATCTTATAAGGATAGAGATGGTAAGTATCAAGGACAAAAAGGCGTTACGCTTCCAAAAACTTAATTGTGACTAAAGACACATCAGCACAAGTACTCAATAAAAATTCTTTGAACAATACGCAATGGAATGAGGCTTTATTACAATTTCAGGAATATAATATTTTCCAATCTTACGAGTGGGGGGAGTTAAAGAAATCTGAGGGATGGCAACCTCTACGAATTACAGTTACAGATAATGAGTGTAATAACTTAACTCTAATTGCGCAAATTGTCATAAAAAAAATTTTAGGTGTAAACATTGCGTGGTGTCCTGGTGGCCCTTTAATAATTACAGCTGATAAAAATAAAGCAGATATGGCATTAAGTAAGTTCAGAGATATAGTTACAGAACATAGTCTTGCGAATTTGAGATGTAAAACGTTTATGGTAGATACTGATGTCAATAATAAATTTTTTACCAAATTTAAAAAACCAACTAGTACATTAACCAGTAGAAAAACAAATGTAATAAAAATGATGTCAAATGATAATTTCCTCAATCAAATGAGGAAGAAGCATAGATATTATGTCAAACAATCACAGAAAAATAATATTGATTGGAAAATTAAAGAAAATGACGAAGCTGGTTCCGTGTTCTCCTCTATACACAAACAGATGCAAGACGAAAAGAATTTGAATTTACCTATTATAGATATCGCTTTATTTGCTAAATTGTTAAATTCATCGAGTAAAAATAAAATGATTACACTAGCAGGTTATAAAGACAACGAATGCGTTGCAGCTTGTGTTATAAGTATGTTTCATAAAAAAGCTTTTTATCATTATGCAGCATCAACAGATAGAGGCAAAGATTTAAATGCGTCGTATGGCATGATTTTTGAGTTGATGAAGTATCTAAACTCACTCAACATTGATACCTTAGACTTTGGTGGCTTATCAGAAGATCAATCATCCGCAGGTGTAGATTTTTTTAAAGAGGGTTTTAATGGCGAGGAAATCAAAAGAGTAGGAGAATTTGATATCGCTAAATCTATTTTACATAATTACATTTTTAATAAAGCACTCAATTTTAAGAAAAACAAATAAGGAGAAATTATGAATTTAACGTCACTTAAATGGGCAAGTACTGCATTTGTATTAACAGGAATCTTCATAGCGCAGTTTAATATATATCCACTTTATATTTTTATTCATTCGATAGGCGCTGCCGGATGGATGGTATCTGGATATTTAATGAATGATAAGGCTGTTATGATAAATTTTGGCCTTCAAATTCCAATTTTTATAACTGGCTATATAAATTATTTTCTTGTCTGAATCAGTATAATTCCATAAAAGCCAAGTCAATATTAGCTTTAAAATCTCTACCGATTGCGACAACGCCAATAGTTTTTATATCAATTGATGATACTGAAGTTGGTTGATAAAAATTAGATTTTCTAAATGATTTGAATGGTATTTCTATAATAGACCACTCATTGGTTGCAACGAAACTTGCTTGATAATATTGCCAAGGTAAAAATAGATATTTGGTTCTCAGATGTAATGCATATTCTTCGTTATTACCACGAACTTTTATCCTAATTCCGTTATATATTTTATCTTTTGGATGATTTTCTACTTGGGTTCTAAATTGTATGAAACCACCATTATTCTCAGTTGAGACATCTCCTTGCATGTTATAATGAGCAATACCATCTGATTCACGTTTTTCAAATGTACCCTCTGATACTCCGCCCATAACTTTATCAGTTACAAAACACCATTTTGTAGTTGTCTCTTCACAATAGTCTCTTTTTTCTGCAGAGCTATTGGAGTTTTCCATATCATCTATTATCATTGTATCTGCATTGACTGAACTATAAAAAAATATTAACACAAATAAACTGATAACACAGTTTGTGATTTTTTTATCTGAACGATAAGCATAACCATCCATTTTTTTTTGCCTCCATTAAAAGTTTTTCATCACCATCTACAACAACTGCTTCTTTTACTTTTTCTAATAATGGTAAATCATTAAATGAATCAGAGTAAAATTTCGATTGAGTAAGTGCATACCCATTTAAGTTAATCCATTCTGTTACCTTTTTCAATTTACCCTCTCTAAAACACGGTAATCCTAAAACTTGGCCTGTGAATTTATTATCCGCTATCTCAAATTCAGTAGCAATTAAATCTTCAATGCCAAATAAATCAGCAATAGGCTTTGTAACAAAATCGTTAGTAGCAGTAGCAATAATAACTCTGCTATTTTCCATTTCCTCTTTAACTTTCGTTAATGCATCAGATAATACAATGGGCTTTATTTTCTTCTCTATAAACTCCTCTCTTAATTCAAGCAATACATCCATCTTATTATTCTTGAGTGGCTCCAGACAGAAATTAAGAAATCCGTCAATATCTAAACTCCCTTGATAATAATTATTATAGAATTGCTCACTTCTTAAAAGATAATTAGAATTAACAATTTTTTTCTCTGAGAGAAATTCACCCCAATTTCTATCACTATCACCATTTAGCAATGTATTGTCTAAGTCGAATATTACAAGTTTCTTCATGAGTTATTGAAAAACATATCTGAGAAGTTATTGTCTTGATAAATAAAATTCACATTATGCATAATTAAATTACTCCATATTGTATTATGATAAGTATATGAATTAAATATTTATAATGATAATAGTTAACATGAAGGGTAGAAATTATAGAAAAGGTGTGGGTATGGTTATTGTAAATCATGATAACCAATATTTTTTAGGGAAAAGAATTGGAGCTAATGCTTGGCAATTCCCACAGGGCGGTATAGACGAGGGTGAGACTCCAAAAGAAGCTCTATTCCGAGAATTATATGAGGAGACAGGGATTCAGAGAGATAAAGTAGAATTAATTGATACTAGTAAAAAATGGTTGGTGTACCATATCCCCCATGTTTTTCAAAGATCAAATAAAAGATATGATGGCGCGATGCAAAAATGGTTCTTACTGAGATTTATAGGTAACGATAATAACGATATCAATATTAATGCATTTGATCATGCAGAGTTTGATGCTTGGAAATGGGGGGATCAAAAGACTGCAATTAAAAGTGTTGTTAAGTTCAAGAAAAAAGTATATGAGAGTATTTTAAATGAGTTTTCTGATGTTTTAAAAGATGAGTAGTATTTTGATAATTTATAGTTCTGTAGACGGCCACACAAAAACTATCTGTGAGAGGATAGAGGGTGTAATTAAAAACTCATCAAACACTACTCTAATGTCACTGGATGATGCCACACATGAAGACATCTCAAGATATGATAGGATTGTTATTGGAGCAAGCATTAGGTATGGTAAACATCGACCAAGTCTATTTAATTTTATAGAAAAGAATCTTGATTTACTTAATTCAAAATATTCTGCATTTTTTACTGTGAATATCGTCGCAAGAAAACCAGAAAAGAATACAGCCAAAACAAATCCATATATGATTAAATTTTTGAAAAAGTCTCCATGGAAGCCAAACTTGCTTGATGTATTTGCTGGCAAATTAGATTTTCCTACGTACAATTTTTCTGATAAGTACATAATTAAATTTATAATGTGGATAACTAAAGGTCCAACAGATACATCAAAAGTCTATGAATTTACAAACTGGGCCGCAGTTGATAATTTCGCAAAAAAACTCATAGTGTAGAGATTTATTAATATTACTTAAACTGTATAATGTGACTAGTAAAAATTAATGAGAAGTTTGGGAAAAGTATGATATCTGTAGGTATAGTTGGTGCATCTGGTTACACAGGTGAGGAACTCATTAAAAGTCTATCCTCACATCCTGATGTTCAACTTACATCATTGACATCTAACACATATGAGGGCAAGAACGTCAAAGACGTGCTATCCAATAATACAGAATTAGATTGTATCTTCAAAAAACCCAGTGTAGAAAACTTATCAGGTTGCGATGTAGTTTTTTTTGCTACTCCTAATGGTGTTGCTATGAAAATGACTCAAGCATTAGTTGATAGGAATATACGCGTTATTGATATTTCGGCAGATTATAGATTTCAAGATGTTAGTACATGGGAGCACTGGTATGGTCAGAAACATGCCTCACCTAGTCTTGTCTCACAGAGCGTGTATGGATTACCAGAACTTCCTGGACAAAAAGAGAAAATCGCAAAAGCTAAAATAGTGGGTAATCCAGGATGTTATCCAACTGCAGCGCTCTTATCGCTAATGCCAATTTGTGAGAAATTACCAAGCCAACAGATTATTATTGACGCAAAATCTGGGATAAGTGGAGCAGGTAGAAATTTAGATAGTGAGAAATTATTCCCAGAGGGTAGGGATAATTTTCAAGCATATGCTGTAAGAAATCACAGACATTATCCAGAGATTTTAAGCATTTTGAACAGTGAGAACTCAAGCCTGGATGTTTTATTTGTACCTCATTTGAGTTCAATGATTAGAGGTATTTACTCTTCTATCTACCTAAAGACAAATTTTACTAATTTAGATGAAGTGAAAAAAATATATATTGATTATTATAAAGATTCTTCCTTTGTAGACATTATTAACGATGATTTATTTCCAAAAATTTCTGATGTGGCTAATACTAATAGGTGCAAAATATCAGTGAAGTTTTTAGGTGATTCTAACGGTGAGTTTAATCTAATAGTCTTTGCTGTTATAGACAATCTTGTTAAAGGCGCGTCGGGCCAAGCTATCCAAAACATGAATTTAATGTTCGGTTTAGACGAAAAAACTGGTCTAATCTAAGTTATTTGTCTTGCTATATGTCTTAGATATCAGTTAGACTAAAAATTCGCCATAAATTAAAGGTGGGTAAAAATTATGAAAATAGGTGAAATACTATCTGGAAATAAAGGAATAGATGCCAGTAACACTCCAGCGAAAATTACTGTTATCGGAAATAATTCTCAATTCACAGGAAATATTACTTTTACTGGTACTCTTAAAATATCAGGAACAGTTAAGGGAAATATTGAAGCAAATGAGGATGCTGACGCTCAATTGGTATTAGATCAAAACGGTCTAGTAGAGGGTGACATTACAGCTCCTAATGTTCTCATAAGAGGAGAAGTCAACGGAAATGTCCACTCTTCAACTCAAGTAGAAATTGATGCTTCGGCTTTAGTGACAGGGAATGTATATTACGATGTCTTAGAGATGCATGGTGGCTCAACCGTAAACGGAAGTCTTATCAGAAATATGGGCAAGACTGCAGGTTTATTGGAGAAAAAAGCTACCAAAACAAGCAAAACTGAAGACAATTCCCCTAATTCTGCGAGTTTTTTACAGTCTATTGATAAAAGCGATAAGACCAAGTAAATTGTTTTTGCAGATTAATTTATATATAATTAAGCGTATTCAGCTTAGGTAGAAGATATATGCAAACACAAGAAGGTGCACCAACTATAAAAGACCCACTCGTCTTTACAGAAAGTGCAGCAAAAAAAGTAAAGTCACTTATTGAGGAAGAGAAAAACCCCAAACTTAGTTTACGTGTATTCATAACTGGTGGGGGTTGCTCTGGGTTCCAATATGGATTTACTTTTGACGAAAAAATACAAGATGGTGACTCTGAAATTGAAAAATGTGGCGTCAAACTACTTGTTGACCCAATGAGCATTCAGTATCTCAGAGGCGCAGAAATAGATTATCAAGAAGGGCTAGAAGGAGCTCAGTTTGTGATAAAAAACCCGAACGCTAAAACCACATGTGGTTGCGGTTCATCATTCTCCACCTAAACGTAGATAACTAAGGCTATAAATATGACAGAATATCATCCAGGACTTGATGGTGTAATTGCTACAGAATCATCAATTTCAGATATTGATGGAGAAAGGGGAATACTGAGTTATCGAGGTTATTCTATCGAGGAGTTAGCAGAAAAAAGTACTTTTGAAGAAACTGCTTTTCTTTTACTTACAGGTGAGCTACCCACTAAGACAGAACTTGAAAATTTCAAGAGCGACATCGTGGGCTCAATGGACTTACCAACCGAATTAATTGACCTTCTTCAAGCATACCCTAAAAAATCTGACAGCATGTTCGTGTTGCAGTCTGTTATTGCAGTTCTAGGGTCATATTATTCGGTAGATTTTGATGCAGAGAAATTAAAGACAAACTACTACACTAAAGATTACTATTTGAAAGTATCTGCAATTCTACTGGGGAGTATTGGATCAGTGGTAGCTACTTGGAATCGAATCAAAAATAAGAAAGACGTCATCTCACCGGATAAAGGAATGAATTATGCTCAAAACTTTATGCTAATGCTTGACGATAGCATCAATACGTCTGATTTAATTCATAGAATAATAGATGCTACTCTGATACTTCATGCCGAGCATACCATTAATGCGTCGACTTTTACGTCTATGGTGACATCATCGACACTTGCAAAGCCCGCACAGGTAATCGCATCCGGTATCGGCTCTTTATCAGGACCACTCCATGGTGGCGCGAATCAAAAAGTCATCGATATGCTTGATGAAATTGGTTCAAAAGATAATGTTGAAAATTGGTTAAATAAGCGCCTGTCTGAAAAACAAGTTGTCTGGGGTATGGGGCATCGGGAATATTCTACAAAAGACCCAAGAGCTAATATTTTAACGGAAATGGTTAAACAACTGTTCGAAGAGCAAAGCGGGAGAGTTTCAGCTATGTTTGAAACAGCGATGGAACTAGAGCGTGCTTGTGATAAGAAACTTTCACAAAAAGGAGTCTATGCGAATGTCGATTTTTACTCTGGAATCCTTTACAAAGAGATTGGTATTCCTGTTGATTTATTTACTCCATTATTTGCTATATCAAGAACCTCAGGTTGGTTAGCACATTGGATTGAGCAGATAAGTAATAATAAAATATTTAGGCCAACACAAAATTATATCGGTCCAGCTCCAAGAAAACTCTAGAGCTTAGTTTAAATTACCTCTCCAATGTAACCATTTCTCTTACGTCCAGTAATTTGTGACTTGGGAAATTTGATTTCATTAATTCTTGTGCTTGCGAGCCAGGCAAACGCAACTGATTCAAAGTTTTTTTCAGAAATTTTAAAACCAATATTTTTAAATCTTTTTTGCTTAATTGTGCTGCAAATACCATCGACAAGTAATTTATTTTTAACACCTCCGCCGTAAATAAATATAGAACTTTTATTTGAAGTATTTCGGTTTAATTCTTGAGATATGCTTGATATTGATAGGTATGTTAGTGTGGTGGTAACATCGATATTCGAAATGCGCTTTTGACACTTATCTATATGACCTTGCAACCATTGTAGATTAAATCTCTCAAAACCTGTACTTTTGGGATATTTTTTTTTAAAAAATGCATCTGCTGACATCCTTTTTAGGAGTTCATGATTTATCTCCCCTTGTTTGGCAATTTTTCCATTTTTATCATAATCTAATTTGAATTTTAGTTTACACCAAGAGTCGATAAGGTAATTAGCAGGACCTGTATCGTATGAGAATTGTTTATTGTTGACATAGATTGTTACATTACCAAAACCCCCTAAGTTTAGAAAACAAATTCTTTTCTTCTTGAGACTACTTATAAATTGATGAAAATAACCAGTCATAGGCGCACCTTGTCCACCTGCATGTATATCTGTTTGGCGAAAATTTGCAACCACTGGAATTTTAATTAGGTTTTTTAGGAGATTAATATCTCCAATATATTTTGAATATTTCTTTTGTGGATTATGATCAAGTGTAATACCAGGATAAGCTACAGCACATATTTTCTCCGGTGAAAGCCCACTTTTTTTTATTGATTTAGTTACACAAGAAGCTAGATAATGAGACACTTCTGAGTTTAATTTTTTAGTGGCTTTGCTTTTTTTTATGGATTTTTTTATATCTCTCTTCTGATTAGTCGGTATTTTATACTCGTAAAACGAGACAACCGAAATAGATTTCTTAGATAGCTTAATCGTAGATACGTCCAGTGTATCTAAACTAGTCCCACACATTATACCTATATAGTATTTCGACATTTCGATATAAAACTTTGTTTATTTATTATATAGTTTATTGAAAGAATATGAAAAAAATTACTGAACAATTAAAAATAATAAAAAAGGGAACATCCGAGATAATCAATCAAAAAGATCTTGAGTCTAGATTAAAAAGTAGTAAAAAATTAATTATCAAAGCTGGTTTGGATCCTACAATGCCTGACATGCACCTCGGGCACACGGTCGTTCTAAATAAGCTCAGACAATTCCAGGATTTAGGACATGAAGTAGTTTTTCTTATTGGAGATTATACCGCATGTATTGGTGACCCCTCTGGAAGAGATGTTACGAGGCCATCAGTTGATATCAAGACAATTAAGAAAAACACGAAGATTTATAAAAAAGAGATTTTTAAAATTCTTAACAAAGATAAAACTAGAGTTGAGCTTAATTCGAAATGGTTAAATAAATTGAGTGCAAATGACTTAATTAATCTTGCTTCATCACAAACTGTAGCAAGAATGTTAGAGCGTGATGATTTTGAAAAACGATATAAATCAAATCAACCGATATCAATACATGAATTTTTATATCCACTTTTACAAGCTTATGATTCTGTCGAGCTCAAGTCTGATGTCGAGCTTGGCGGAACTGATCAAAAATTTAATTTACTTCTCGGTAGAAAACTTCAAGAATCTAATAAGCAAAAGCCACAAATTTGTATAACTATGCCAATACTTGAGGGATTGGATGGGGTGAGAAAAATGTCTAAATCATATAACAATTATATTTCTATATCGGAG
>CACPCG010000004.1:0-110000 GCA_902632305.1 uncultured Gammaproteobacteria bacterium | reverse complement strand
GGATTTCTAGTGACCTGTAAGTCAAATAATATTGGACAGTGTTATCTAATAGCAGGTGAAATTTGTCAATTAAAAAAATTCAATATTTGGAATAAAGCAATTGATGATGGAGAAATATTACTTACAATATCATGTAGGGATTAATATTTTATGATTAGATTATTACTTCTAACCTTTCTGAGTTATGCGCTTTCATCTTGTGCATCAGTTCCTGATTATAGGCCTATAGTAGACACATCTAATACTCAACAAGGTGGTGTAACCATAGTTTTCGATGAAGAAAAATATGCAAATGACTATGTTGAGTGTTTTAGGATTACGAACAACGTTGATTATTCAGATGAAAAAACTATAGCTGCTCTTAAAGGTGGTGCTACAGGTGCCGCTGTGGTTGGAACAGGAGTGGCTACCGTATTGGCATCTGGCGGGGTGGTCATGCTTCCTGTTGTCCTTCCAATTTATGGCGCAGCAATGCTGATAGGTGGTGGAAGTAACGTAAGTGCAACCAACGAGGAAGAGCAGAAAATGCGAGCAATAGTATGGAATTCGTGTCTCACAGAAAGGGGTTACAAAGTTTTTAGTGACCCAAATTACACTAACTAATGGACAAATGGGAATATATTACAGAAATAATTAAGAATCCTGATAATGGGATGACGGTTGATGAATTGAATTCTAGAGGTAATGTGGGTTGGGAGTTAGTATCAGTGAGAGACACTAAGCAGTCAATTATCGAATATATTTTTAAAAGAAAAATATCTTGATTATAAGTGAGCTTCTATGCCATCGTTTGATATAAAATCTGAAATTAATAAACACGAATTGACTAACTCTATTGACCAAGCGAATAGAGTTTTAAAAAATAGGTTTGATTTTAAAGATGCAAATGCTGAATTTAAATTAAACAGTGATTCAATCACTCTGACAGCTAAAGAGGATTTCCATATTAAACAAATGTTAGGAGTTTTAAAAGAAGCGATTACTAAAAGAAATATAGATGTAAGAGTTTTAAAACCTGAAAATATTGAAATTTCTAATAATACCGCAAAACAGATAGTAGCATTGCAAGAGGGGATTGACAGAGATTTAGCAAAAAGTATTACTGCTTTAATAAAAAAATCTAAATTAAAAGTACAATCTGCAATTCAAGGCGAAAGTGTGAGAGTGACTGGCAAGAAAAGAGATGATTTACAAGATGCGATACAAGCTATAAAAGATCAGAAATATTCTCTTCCTTTACAGTTTGACAATTTCCGAGATTAATAATCTTGCTCTTTCGATTGCTTCAAATATAAATGGGCACAATGTAGGTAAATAAGCTTGCTGATATGAATACTAAAACTGAAATTAAATAAATTACTTTTGATCGCTTCCTGATTTTCAAACAAACGTTCATTAATTGAGGGTCAGTCGGACATGGAAGACTATCAGACCTTTTGATAAAGAACCCGGCTATAATTAAAATTATCAAGGTCACAATCGAAATTTGGACTTTGTACCGAGAGATAATTATAAGTTCTGGGAATATATTAACTATTGACGCAAGAGTTGCACCGGCTCCTATTCCAACTAAAATAGCAGGAAACGCACAACAGATTAATGTAGACAATGATGCAATGAGAGTGATAATACTTACTCTCGTGGATTCTTTTTCTGGGATCAAAATTTATAATTCCATAATAATCACTACATTTGTAGCAGTTTGACCATTATCAAGAAAAATATTTTTTATTTCATCAGTATTGATTTTTTTATCAGATTTGTATGCGATGAGCACTTTCCCAGTGCTTAAGTCTACATCCACTTTCTTAACTAATTTATCTTGATAAAATGTCTTCTCTATTCCTCTTGCACAAAAATCACAAACCATCCCTTTTACATCCACTTTCACTATTTTTGCATCAGACATTCCAGCAATAAAGTCATTATATTTGCTCTCATCAATCTGTGTATTGGTTCCATCAACACTTTTATGAACATGCTCATGACCCTCATGATGCATATGTGACCCATGATCATGATGCGTGTTAGCCAACAACAAATTCATCGGAAAAATAATTAAAACTATCAAATACCTCATTTCGTGTCCTCAACTATTATTAAAATCTCATCATGTAATGAATGTCCCAATGAGAATTATCTGTTCCTATCTCTATTAAAAAATCACCTTTAAAAAGTTTGATAAATGGGTACGTATCCCATTGGTCATTTATTGTATCTCTTTTAGATTTTAACATAATCCATGTATGTAAATCATTATATTCACCTTTATAAGGCGCTATACCCAACTGAAGCTCACTCTCGTTATAATCTCTAACGTTAGTATTTTTATCAATAAATGAGAATGATGTGAATATTCTTCTAGTTTCCCAATCTCCATGAAACCCATAATTATAGTGACTACTAGATTCGCTAGATAAACTTCCAGTTAGGTATAAATTTCCTTGTGAATTATCCGTATTGATTCTGTTTAGAAGATATGTTGTTCTGAAGTTAACATATTTTTCATCAAAGTGTTTATCATCAATATATTCTAATCCTAAAGAATATTTGTAAGATGGTGAGTAATGATAATAATAAGATGTCATCATAAAATTAGATTTATACATTATGGTGGAGCCACCTGACCACGAAATAGGTCTAGCATCGATATTATTTGATATATTAAAACAAATGATAATAAATAGTAATTTACATGGATTAGATCCAAGAAGGTTGTTTTGTGAAATTGAAATCACTTATAAATTATTAGCGTATTTATGATTGGTTTCGCTGTGATGTTGCTCATCAGCTCTAACACACTTGATCAAATCAGATAATCTCGCGTTTGATCCAAGTTTATAATATTGTTTGGCTAGTTGTGGTGCTGGGATGTTTTCAACTTTTCCCGTCTCAACGAGATTCAAATATTCAGAATAACTTCTAACCGCCTCGTCTTCAAAGTATCCTATCATTCTATGTGCAGTTCTAGTGAAAAAAATGTACATAAATAAATAGAAAAAACCAAATGTTATCTGCGCAATCAATACAATAAATCTCTCAAATAAATTTGGTTTTGCGATTTCAATAAAAAACATTAAATGCATTCTTTCATTTTCTGCCTCAGCAAGCATTGATCTAATTTGCTCACCATAACCTGTTTTCATCGAGCGTAAACTTTTCAGATGCATCCAAACTCCAGCCACCATGCCTGGAACACCTGCAACTGTCTCAAGGACTACAGCTCTGTGTCCGTATCTTTTTGCAAAAAATGTATCAGCTATAAATCTGAAAAATTTTGTCATTCCAAATGCAAAACTGTCAGATAAATTCGCTGGTTTTATTTTGTCTAGTAATTTCATTTTACGTATCATCCTGATTTCAATTGCATTATAGAATCTCCAAAAAAAGCAGTCAACTTGATAATTACCATTTTTCGGCCTAACTCTGATAGTAGATAAAATATAGTTCTCAAGGTAAGTATCCTCTAATCTAAAAACTTGATATTTTAGTGGTTTAGTGAAATATTTATAGTCATTAAGGAATAGAGAAATGATTTTTAAGCAATTTTTTGATGAGCAATCTAGTACGTATACGTATATCATTGGATCGGAAAAAAATAAAGAATCACTGATAATAGATTCTGTTGCAGACAACGTAGATGAGTATCTTTATTTTTTAAATCATAATAAGTTAAAACTTCTTTTCGCCCTAGACACACATATACATGCAGATCATATATCTGGAATGAGTTTATTGTATGAGAAAACGGGTTGCAAATTATTTATGGGAGAGCACACTACAGCTGAAGGTCTAACAAGAAAGCTTCAAAACAACGAAGAGCTTAGAGTAGGTGATATGATAGTAAAGGTTATTTTCACTCCGGGTCATACATCAGACAGTTATTGTTTTTTAATCGATGATATGTTGTTTACGGGTGATACACTTCTGATTGGAGAGACAGGAAGAACTGATTTTCAAAATGGAAATTCGGAATCTGCTTATAATTCACTATTTAACATCATCCTCAAGTTTCCCGATAATACAAAAATCTATCCTGGCCATGATTATAATGGAAAGAAAAGTAGCACCGTTGGTAATGAGAAAAAAACTAATCCTAGGCTTCAAGTAAAATCTAAGGAGGAATATACGAATTTAATGAGTAAACTTAATCTACCAAAACCAAAGAAAATTGATATAGCAATACCAAGAAATAAAAAATTAGGAAAAAAATAACTATTTCTGCGCTTTCAATCAGAAAGATTTGATAAGTTAGCTTGCATAAGTGATACAATCACACAATGAGAGATTGGGAATTTTGTACTGTAATAGTAGATAGTAAAGATGTAGTTTATTCTGTTCAGCCAAAAGAGGTTTTTTTGGTTAACTCCGGAGATTCTCCATCCAAAGATGACGTGTTTAATATCTTACAATCTAATGGATGGGAAATATCTGATACACACACAAAATTGACACAGAAAGAGAGTATTGTAGGCAATGATTTTGCTACATTTATTTTTAGGAAAAGAAATAAATAATGATATTTGGAGACTCGATATTACTCAATTTAGCAGTAGTACTTCCACTATTGATTTCTGTTTTAGCTGCAATTTTCGATCCGAGGAAAAATCACTATGCAACTTTTTTTACGATTCTTCTAATTTCATATGGATTGTCCGGAATAATAGTCCTAATATCTACAATAATTTCTCAGCTTTGATTTAGATCTAGATTAGATGTACATAATTGTGTAATCTAAAAATATGAGTATAGTTCTTACTATAGTTATATTGGGTATATCAACGATACTATATGCAATAATAACAGTCATTGTAGATACTGATTATGATAAGCTAGATTAGTATTGGATATTTATTTATAACGTATTACTATTATAAGATATTTAGAGGATTTAAATATGTGCATTTACGGATATGTCTTTTATTCACTTTTACTAGCTGGAGTAGCCTTCTACTTTATGGGCAAATCGCAACACAGAATTGCTAAAAGAGTAAAAGTAGAATTTATAACCAGATAGATTATTCAACAGAATAACATCAACGAAGTGTCTAATCATTCATGCTATTATTATTAAATGGGTAATAGCAACACAGAGGTTGAAGATTTCTTGGAGGGCCTGAAAAAAAATGGCATCCAAGTATTGTGTGCTTTGCCTCAAGAAACTAATGATATGGGTGGCATAAACTATATTGGTTTGGGAAAAATCAATGCAGCTATCAATACCAGTACTATACTGTCAAAATTCAATCCAAAGTTAGTTATAAATTATGGCTCATGTGGAGGTCTCAATAAGCAAATCAGTGGGCTTGTAGAGATTACGAAATTTAAACAACATGATATTGATTGTACTCCTCTTGGTTTTGATAAAGGTATTACGCCATATGATAAAATCCAAGATATTGAACTATCAAACTCGGGATACACTTGTGCATCAGGAGATTATTTTGTCTCTGATGGTAGCGCTATTAACGCAGATGTTGTTGATATGGAAGCGTACTCCATAGCAAAGGTTTGTTTATTAAATAATATAGCATTCAAATGTTTCAAGTTTATAAGTGATTCTGCAGACGATGCCGCTGCTACAGACTGGGAAACTAATTGTGCAGATGGTTTTAAATTGTTTATAGAAAAAATGAAGTTATTGAATTTAAAATAGTAGTGTAATCATGATTTTAAAAAATGTAGTGAAAAAAAATATTACAGTCCATAAAGATTTCCCGAAAAAAGGAATTTTATTTCAAGATATTTTCTCTTTAACGAAAAACCCAGAACTCATGACATCAATAACTAAATCAATAGTTTCATATATAAAACAAAACAAAATTACAAAAGTAGTAGGTATTGATTCGCGTGGATTCATTTTTGGATCATGTGCGGCCTTGAGAGCAAAAATACCTTTTGTTCCTGCTAGAAAAGCAGGAAAACTTCCTGGAAAGGTTTATAAACAAAAATATAAGTTAGAGTATGGTTATGATCAAATTGAGATGCAATCACAGTCGATTACTAAAAATGATAGAGTTCTGATAGTAGATGATTTAGTAGCTACAGGAGGAACAGCTCTTGCTACAATCAATCTTCTCAAAAAAACAAATAAGAAAAAAATTCACTGTTATTTTATTGTAGGTTTAAAATGTCTCGATGGCATTAAAAAAATATCACAAGAAAATATTGGCATTAAAATATTGTATGAAGTTGATAAGTAAAATTAAAACCATGATATCAAAGAATGATTAATTTCAAACTTTCGTTTTTTTTATTGATTTTCCTTGTATTATTTCTTATCTATAGCTTTACTGAGGCAAATGTCTTAAATTATCTCGATGATAATTTCAGCGAAATCAAAGCATATACTCTCTCAGATCCTAAATACTCTAGATTATACTTTTTCATTTTGTATTTCATTATGGCAACGTTCGCGCTTCCAGTAGCATTGATCTTAGGACTCATATCTGGAATGCTTTTTCCCTTGAGTGATGCAATCGTGATTGTTTCATTCGCATCATCTTTCGGCGCTTTAAGCTCTTTCTATATCTCAAGATATTTTCTCAAAGATTTTTTTCAACAGAGATATAGTAAAGATTATATTTTAATAAATGAGGGATTTGTAAGAAATGGTGCTAGTTATCTTTTTGCTTTAAGAATGTGCATGTTGTTTCCATATTTCCTAATCAATGTCGTTAGCGGTCTTACAAGTATTCGACCTTTAATCTATTACTTTGTTACACAAGTTGGAATGTTGCCAGCGACAATTGTAGTAATTATGCTTGGTAAAAACCTAGAAATATTTCGGACAGATAATGTCTTTAGTATAGATGCAGAAATCATTGTCTTGCTGACACTTGTTGGTTTGATTCCATTAGCATCAAAATTTTTGCTGAGAAAATACTTATAGATTTAATTTCTTCGATGGTTTCTTAATCAGGCTAAAACTATTTAAGGTTTGACCAATAACTCATACCTCTTGATAAAGCACTCATGATTAAAATAGAAATCAATCTTTATCAGAGAATGAATTTACAGGTTTAGTACTGAATTTAGTATCTTAATCCGAAAACTACCATCAATAGTACTAGGACCACTGTCAACACAACAATCCCACCAATGATGTAGAAAACTATTTCTGTTCCCATATCTTACCTCCTTAATATAATTATAAAAAAACGATATTTTTGGTCAATATGTCATATTAATTATTTTAATATTTCAAATATATGTTAATTGTTGATTTTTTGTACAGCATTTTTCCTATAATATAGTTATAGGAGTATTTCATGAACAAGGAAACGAGAATCAGAGATAAATTTAGAATAATGTTAAGGGCATACTTAATCGCATTATTTATTGTTGTGCCAATACTATATATAGGTTTTAGATTACATTATTATGGAACGATATTTTAAACATACTAGCTAACGTTTAATACCTATTTTTTGGCAAGCAAGTTCATTCATTTCTGCACTATCATCTAAGACCCATGAATTAGTAAGTAATCTTATAGCGTGCTGTCTATTGTAAAGGAAAGTCATTATCAGCCAAAATAATCCTAAAGTCACTACAGAGAGAAGTGCATGTACAATCCCTATAATTATTTCTCCTCTAAATATTGGAACGAAGAATCCAAACAATAAATATGTCCATGAATATCCCACAAAACAATTACTTTGCAAATCTGATTCTTTATGTTTAATTTTTACACCTCTTTGCCATCCTTGGATAATCGTTCCTAATATTGCTGGAGATAGAATTAGAAGTAGGATTGTAGTCACTATGCAACAACCTCCTTTTTGTAGGTAAGTACAAAGCAAGCGATTGCTATGATTAAAATAGCTCCCGCCTCATAGACTATAGCTGTTGGATCACTGTCTTTTCCTTGAAGGATAATTAACCTTGATAATGCTGTCATTGCGATAAAAAGTGGTAATGTAATTGGAATTTTTTTACTTTGATAAAACACACCAATCATTCCTAAAACCTCTGCAAAAATAAACAAAAGTAGTAGGTCAGCTAGCTCAACCTTGCCAACACTATATATACTGTAAATCTCTTGCGTAATTGCAATAATCGTCATAAATGCGATTAAACCTAAAAGCGTGCTCTCTGCGAGACTTATTAATTCACGACCAAGTTTCATATTTACCTCCTTGTGAGAATTACATACATAAATTATAAACTTGTTATGAAATATTATTAAGATAATAAAGTAAAAAAACATTACAAATTATGCTATATTTATATTGTTAGATTTATCATAGCCGTACACTTTGTTATCTAGCTATAAACCTAGACTAGGTAAAAAAATCAAAATAGGAAAAAAATGAAATTTTATAAGGATATATTTATCACGATTTTTATTCTTGCTTTATTTGCAGTATTTATAAAATTCTTCGCTTAATCTTCAAAGATTTTACTTTTAAGAAAACTTGAGTAAAAGATAAATAGATAGTGCAATCATCGATAGACCAATGAGGATTAACTTGAGTGTCTCAAGTAGTATTGTTATTTTATTCTTATCTTTCTCAGCCATGAAAATATTTTATCATACTGAATTACATGATATCTTATACAAATGAAATTTATTGCAATGAATAGATTTAAGATTATATTAGGCAAAGAAGACGAGTTCGAACAAGTTTGGAGAACTAGAGAGACATATCTAGATGAGGTCGATGGCTTTATAGATTTTAATCTTCTTCGTGGGGAATCAACAGATGAATATACTTTGTATTCATCTCATTCAACATGGAATTCAAGAGAAGACTTCGTGGCTTGGACAAAATCTGAGGCTTTTAAAAAAGCTCATAAAGGTGCAGGTCAGAATAAACCACTTTACATTGGCCATCCAGTATTTGAAGGTTTCGAGGTTATTCTCTAGCCTTTATACGTAAATTGCATAAAGAACCATAGTGATAATCAGTGGTACTATAAAACCCGCCATAAGAATAGGGATGACCCAACTAAATGGTTTGTCTCGTTCAAAGCCAAATCTTAGCCAATTTTTTTTCTTAGACAATTAGGGTCTCCATTAATCCAAATTATATTATGACATCAATTTCCAGCGGCTGTACCAATTCTTCTTGGATCAGATACACCCAAATAAGATCCTTTCCCAATATAAATGGCATTTATACCACTTGGCAATGACATGATATTGATTTTATGTCCTCTCTTTATAAGTTCATCAGCTATCGATGACTCAGCCTCTGTCTCTACATCGTAACCCCTTGATAAGATGTGTGGGTGCATGATTGCATCAGCTAGATTTTTTTTATTAAACAAAATATCAAAAATTCTCTGTGTGACATGCCCTATTATTCTGCTCCCACCTGCAGAACCAATAACCAATACAGGCTTCTTTGTGTTCGATTCAAAAACTATCGTCGGTGTCATAGAGGATCTAGGTCTTTTGTTAGGTTGTACTCTGTTTGCTACTTTCAAATTATTTGATGATGGGATAAATGAAAAATCTGTAAGCTCATTATTTAAGAGATATCCATTAGACATTATTTTTGATCCAAAGGAAGTTTCTATTGTTGATGTCATCGAGATAATATTTCCATATTTATCTATAATCGAGATATGCGTTGTACCTTCTTCTAGAGATTCGTGACCAAGGGATAGCTTATTTTGCCAACCGAGAGGAACCCCTGGTTGAGCATCTCTGATTACTTTATTAGACGAGATAATTTTTTGTCTTTCTCTAATGTATTCTCTGTCCAAGAGTTTAGTTCCTGGTGTATCGACAAAATCTGGATCAGCATGGTATAGATTTCTATCAGCAAAAGCTAATTTTGATGCCTCTATGTATCTATGCCATGTAGGTTTGTATTCAATCATTTTAAGAATTTGAAGCATTGTTAAGCCCCCTGAAGAAGGCTCTCCCATCGAACACACTTTATAACCTCTGATATTCTCACATACAGGTTCTCTCTCAACGACCTCATATCTATCGAAGTCACGTTGATGTATTTCGCCTCCATTTTTCTTTACCATTTTAATAATTTCAGTTGATATCGGATGTTGATAAAATATTTTATAATTATTTTCCGCTAATGAGATTAAATTTTTAGCGTATTCTTTATTTATTAATAAGTCACTGGACAAGAAATACTTTTTTGAACTTGGATTTTCAGATAATAAATTTTTTTGCGAAGAGATTGATTTTTTTAAACCATCAGATTTTAGGAAACCTTCTGAAGCCAACTTGTAAGCCGATGAAATGAGAACATCCATGGGCAATGAGCCAAATCTATCGTGTAATATGCCAATCAATGCTGGCGTACCCGGTATTCCAATGGATTTCCCACTAGTAGATGCAGAAAAAAAGTCAATTGGATTGCCATCTGAATTTAGAAATAAAGATTCAGTCGCAGAACTAGGTGCCGTCTCCCTTGCATCAAACGTAGAAATTTTTTCATTTGATTGATTAAAATATAAAACAAAAGCACCTCCCCCTAGTCCGGATGCTTGAGGTTCTGTTAAACCAAGAACAAGCTGAGCGGCAATAGCTGCATCTGCGGCCGTTCCTCCAGTAGCTAGTATTTTCTTTGCTGCTTCGGTTGCATTTGGATCTGATGTGACAACCATGAAATCTCGACTTTCTGCGATTTGATTTTTAGACAGCGACTCAGCAAACAAATCTCTAGTGAGAAAAGCTAGAGTTATACAAATAATAAGACTAGTAAGATTAGATTTTATAATATTCTCAAACCTGATTTTCATTAACTTCCTTTTCATTAAGTAGATAAATTTGTCATACTTAATATGAGTATATGACTGACTATAATTCAATAAAAGAAAAAGCTAGACAAATGTGGTCCACTTTTGCTGCTTTTGAGACAGTTACTGGTTTAGCTGCACCAGAACTCGTAAAATTTTCTGGGTTGCAAAAAGGGGATCGTGTTCTTGATGTTGGATGTGGCACCGGTGTAGTTGCAATTACCGCCGCTCAACAAGGAGCAAAAGCTTTTGGGTCAGATTTGACACCTGAGTTGATTGATAGGGCTAAAGAAAATTCTAAAATTTCTGGGTTCGACATAAACTTCATTGTCTCAGATGTTGAGGAGCTTCCGTATGATGATGAAAGTTTTGATTTTGTTTTGAGTCAATTTGGTCATATGTTTGCACCAAGACCTAATGTGGCAGTCAGAGAAATGATGCGCGTTTTAAAGACCGGTGGCGTTATTGCTTTTTCAACTTGGCCTCCCGAGCTTCTCACAGGAAGATTATTTGCACTTACTGCCAAATATGGTCCTCCGCTCCCAGAGGATTTACCTTCTCCGGTTGAGTGGGGTGATGTTGAGGAAATTAAAAAAAGAATTGGTGATTTAGCAAAACACATCTCTTTTCATAGGGCACAGTACGGTAATCCAGCAATGAGTCCAGCACATATGCGAATATTGTTGGAGACACATATTGGTCCGATTGCCGCAGTTATAAAGTATCTTGAAGATTCGCCAAACAAACAATCACTTTTCCGAAGTGAGATTGATGTTTTGTTGGGGGAATATTTCGAGAATAATACTGTAATTCAAAGCTATTTAATGACTCGAGGAATTAAAAGATAATTTTTTTATCCTATACATTTAATTTTATTGAATATTATTACTAGGGGAGATAAACTCATTGTCACTAAGTATTTAAGGGGCTATAGCTCAGCTGGGAGAGCATCTGCTTTGCAAGCAGGAGGTCGTCGGTTCGATCCCGACTAGCTCCAAGAGATACTGATTCGCGGGCTTCTAAGTCTTACATTTTACACAATATACATTTTACAAGCATTGAATCCATTGACACTTCGTGTATTTATGGGAATCTTTGTATATGAGGAAGAAGATATCTGAACAAAACTTAAAGGCTAAGAATCCGCCTCAGCTACAGCTTAGTTGTCTTTTAGAACACTTTCAGAACGGAAGACTTAACGACGCAGAAAAACTAGCGGTATCTATTACTAAAGAGTTTCCCGAGCATCAATATGCTTGGAAAGTTTTAGGCGCAGTATTTGGAGCAACAGGGAGAAAGTCTGAAGCCGTAGATGCTAATCAAACAGCAGTTACATTATCTCCTCAAGACGCGGCTGCCCACAATAACTTGGGCATTACTCTTCACGAACTAGACAGATTGGATGAAGCGGAAGCAAGCTATAGACAAGCAATAGCTTTGAAATCTGACTTTGCTGAAGCTCACTACAACTTAGGTGTCACACTGCAAGCGCTTGACAGATTAGACAAATCTGAGGAAAGCTATAGACAAGCAATAGCTTTGAAACCTGACTATGCTGAAGCACACAGTAATTTGGGAAATGTGCTCGGAGAACAAGGAAGATTAGACGAGGCTGAAGCAAGCTACAGACAAGCAGTAGATCTGAAACCTGATTATGCTGAAGCCTATAACAACTTGGGTAACGCTCTTCAAGAACTAGGAAAATTAGATGAAGCTGAAGCAAGCTTGAGGCTTGCGTTATCGTTGAAACCGGACTATGCCGAAGTCCACGGCAACTTGGGTAACACGCTCAAAGCACTAAATAGATTAGACGAGGCTGAAGCAAGTTATAGGCAAGCATTGTCGTTGAGACCTGACTATGCTGAAGTCCTCTGTAACCTAGGTAACACACTCAAAGAATCAGGAAGACTAGATGAAGCTGAAACAAGCTATAGACAAGCGATAGCACTGCAACCTAACTCTGCTGTAAATCACTACAACTTGGGTATTACTCTGAACGATCAAGGTAGATTAGATGAAGCTATAATAAGCTTGAATCAAGCGCTTTCGTTGAAACCCAACTATGACAAAGCACACTTTAATTTGGCTGTCACGTTCAAAGAAATGGGTAGATTAGACGAGGCTGAAGCAAGTTATAGACAAGCATTATTGTCGAATCCTAATTATACTGAAGCTCATAATCAATTATTAGATTGTTTGTTTTTGCAGGATAAAAAGTCAATTTTTTTTGATGAGTTAAATTATTTAATCAATCAAGAAAAAGCCACTGCGATTATTGGCTCACTTACCTGTCGTGCCGCTTTGAAATATGGGTTAGAAAAGCCAAACTTATTTTGCACGAAACCATTAAACTATGTTTTACATATTAACTTGAATACTCGATATGACTTCGAAAAAACATTTATTGAAAAAGCAAAGTCTTTGCTTAATAAAAATCAGGTTTCGAATAGAAGACAATCCCTTCTAGTGAACGGTTATCAAACTTTAGGAAATATTTTTGACATAAGAAATGATGCTACAAATGAAATTCAAAATATCATTCGTATTGAAGTAGAGAGGTACTTAGAGAAATTTAAGGTGAGTGAAGAGGGGTTGATAAAAAAAATGCCAGACGAGTACAGTCTCAATGGCTGGTTCATCAGTATGAAAAGTGGTGGCAGTTTAAAGCCTCATATCCATACTGAGGGTTGGTTGAGTGGAAGTATATACATAAATGTCCCAGGAAACTTAATAGCTGAAAGCGGAAATCTGGTTGTCTCAATTGGTGAAGAAAAAGATGCTGTTAGCACACGTATAAACGAGAAAAAAACGATAAATGTGGTTACTGGTAGTATGGTTTTGTTTCCGGCTTCTCTCATGCACCACACAATACCATTTGAATCAGAAGAAGAGCGTATCGTTCTAGCATTTGATGTGATAGAAAAATAGTTTTGTGCCCTGCCCCTATCTTGTTAGATGGCAGCTCTCTAGAATCCTTACAAATTAACGAAATCCCCATAAATAATGCTACTAATTAAGTATCTTTCATATATAATTATCTTCGGTGAGTATTAAAAGAGATACTTGCTTTTTTTAGCTCTGATGAAAATTTGGAATTGTACATATGCATTTTAATCTTAGAATTAAAATCAAACCATTAGTATTGAGAAGATACAATGTTGGAAATGTTACTTTTAATGACGAGAACCGATTTAGAAATTGCTTTTTTTAGGGCATTTTTTAAGTTATAAGGTCAAGTGAATAAGCGCATGTGGTGGATGCCTTGGCGGCATAAGGCGATGAAGGACGTAGTAATCTGCGATAAGCTTCGGTTAGTTGATAAACAAACTTTGATCCGGAGATTTCCGAATGAGTAAACTCACTCTACGTAAGTAGAGTATCTACACCTGAATATATAGGGTGATAGAGGCAAACCTGGAGAACTGAAACATCTAAGTACCCAGAGGAAAAGAAATCAATCGAGATTTCCTTAGTAGCGGCGAGCGAACAGGAAATAGTCCAGTCACTAAATCCAAACAAATACTAGCAAAATAACCTGGAAAGGTTGGCCATAGAAGGTGATAGCCCTGTATGCGAAAGTTGAGTTTGGTGGGTGACGATGAGTAGGGCGGGACACGAGAAATCTTGCTTGAACATGGGGGGACCATCCTCCAAGACTAAATACTCTATGCCGACCGATAGTGAACTAGTACTGTGAAGGAAAGGCGAAAAGAACCCCGGTTAGGGGAGTGAAATAGAACCTGAAACCGTATGCGTACAAGCAGTGGGAGCTCTCTTTTGAGAGTGACTGCGTACCTTTTGTATAATGGGTCAGCGACTTACTTTTAGTAGCAAGCTTAACTTTAATAAGGTAGGCGAAGGGAAACCGAGTCTTAATAGGGCGTTTAGTTGCTAGGAGTAGACCCGAAACCGAGTGATCTATCCATGGCCAGAGTGAAGGTGGGGTAATTCCTACTGGAGGCTCGAACCCACTTATGTTGAAAAATGAGGGGATGAGCTGTGGATTGGAGTGAAAGGCTAATCAAACTCGGAGATAGCTGGTTCTCCGCGAAAGCTATTTAGGTAGCGCCTCGTGTATTACTATTGGGGGTAGAGCACTGTTATGGCTAGGGGGGCATCCCGCCTTACCAAACCATTGCAAACTCCGAATACCAATAAGTAGAGCACGGGAGACACACTGCGGGTGCTAACGTCCGTAGTGGAGAGGGAAACAACCCAGACCAACAGCTAAGGTCCCAAAATTATGACTAAGTGGAAAACGAAGTGGGAAGGCCCAGACATCCAGGAGGTTGGCTTAGAAGCAGCCATCCTTTAAAGAAAGCGTAATAGCTCACTGGTTGAGTCGGCCTGCGCGGAAGATTTAACGGGGCTCAAGTCATATACCGAAGCTTTGGACTCTAGTTTACTAGAGTGGTAGCGGAGCGTTCTGTAAGTCACCGAAGGTGTGCTGTGAGGCATGCTGGAGATATCAGAAGTGCGAATGCTGACATAAGTAACGATAATGTAGGTGAGAACCCTACACGCCGAAAACCTAAGGTTTCCTCCGCAACGTCAATCGGCGGAGGGTTAGTCGGTGCCTAAGACGAGGCCAAACGGCGTAGTCGATGGAAAACAGGTTAATATTCCTGTACTTCTTTTTATTGCGATGGGGGGACGGAGCAGGTTAGGTCAGCCAGTTAACGGTTATACTGGTTTAAGCATGTAGAGATGTTTCTTTGGTAAATCCGGGAAACTTTATTTCGAGACGCGAATACGAAGTTCTTTCTTCGGGAAGAACGAAGTGATTGATACCATACTTCCAAGAAAAACCTCTAAGCTTCAGATAAAAAGAAGCCGTACCCTAAACGGACACACGTAGGTGGGATGAGAATTCTAAGGCGCATGAGAGAACTCAGTTGAAGGAACTAGGCAAAATGATACCGTAACTTCGGGAGAAGGTATGCCTTTTATGTGAAATCACTTGCTGATTTAGCAAAAAAAGGTTGCAACAAAACGATGGCTGCGACTGTTTACTAAAAACACAGCACTCTGCAAACTCGAAAGAGGAAGTATAGGGTGTGACGCCTGCCCGGTGCCGGAAGGTTAATTGATGGGGTTAGCTAATTTATTAGCGAAGCTCTTGATCGAAGCCCCGGTGAACGGCGGCCGTAACTATAACGGTCCTAAGGTAGCGAAATTCCTTGTCGGGTAAGTTCCGACCTGCACGAATGGCGTAACGATGGCCATACTGTCTCCAACTGAGACTCAGTGAAATTGAAATTGCTGTGAAGATGCAGTGTACGCGCGGCTAGACGGAAAGACCCCGTGCACCTTTACTACAGCTTTACACTGAACTTTGAATTCAATTGTGTAGGATAGCTGGGAGCCTTTGAAGCCGATGCGCTAGCATTGGTGGAGGCACACTTGAAATACCAGCCTATTGCCTTTGGAGTTCTAACCCTGGACCGTTATCCGGTTCGGAGACAGTGTATGGTGGGTAGTTTGACTGGGGCGGTCTCCTCCTAAAGAGTAACGGAGGAACGCGATGGTACCCTCAATACGGTTGGAAATCGTATGATGCGTGTAAAGGCATAAGGGTGCTTGACTGCGAGACGTACATGTCGAGCAGGTACGAAAGTAGGTCTTAGTGATCCGGTGGTTCTGTATGGAAGGGCCATCGCTCAATGGATAAAAGGTACGCCGGGGATAACAGGCTGATACTGCCCAAGAGCTCATATCGACGGCAGTGTTTGGCACCTCGATGTCGGCTCATCACATCCTGGGGGTGAAGCAGCTCCCAAGGGTATGGCTGTTCGCCATTTAAAGTGGTACGCGAGCTGGGTTTAGAACGTCGTGAGACAGTTCGGTCCCTATCTACCGTGCGCGTTTGATATTTGATGGATGTTGCTCCTAGTACGAGAGGACCGGAGTGAACCTATCCCTGGTGTTCCAGTTGTCTCACCAGAGGCATTGCTGGGTAGCTATATAGGGTTGTGATAACCGCTGAAAGCATCTAAGCGGGAAGCCATACCAAAGATAAGATATCACTGGACCTTTAAGGTCCCTGAAGATCCGTTCTAGACCAGGACGTTGATAGGCTGGGTGTGGAAGCTTGGTAACAAGTGAAGCTAACCAGTACTAATTGATCGTGAGGCTTGCTCTTATAACTTTAAAAGTGTCTAAGATTAAGAATATGATTTGTACAATTCCATTTATGAATTTTAAGAATTCAATGTTTGATGGCAATAGCGCATGGGAACCACCTGATCCATCTCGAACTCAGAAGTGAAACTATGTAGCGCCGATGGTAGTATAGGGTCTCCCTATGCGAGAGTAGGACACCGTCAGCTTGAAATAAAAGGCCCCTAACTCAGGGGCCTTTTTTTGATAGTCTTTATGTATAGGCCCTAGTAAGTTAGTTATGATTGGACGATTTACTAGGACCCACCCACATAGAATTTGGGAGATCTTAACCTAAGGTAGTTTATGGGGAGAGATATATACTAAACATTTCTAGGTTAAGACCCATTTCAAATTTATTTCTTTGGATCTGGTACTAATCTCAAATAAGATTTGAGTGTTTTCCAGCCATTAGGAAATAATCCCTTTGCATCATCGTCTGATAATGCTGGAACAATAATGCAATCATCACCATGTTTCCAATCAACAGGTGTTGCTACTTTATGGTCCGCAGTTAATTGTATTGAATCCAACGCTCGGAGAATTTCATTGAAATTTCTACCTGTGCTAGCTGGATATGTCATGATAAGTTTAATTTTTTTATCAGGACCAATTATAAATACACTTCTAATAGTTAGCTGATCTAACTCACCTGGGTGAATCATTCCATAAAGCTCAGATATTTTTTTATCATTATCTGCAATCAACGGAAAGTTAAGTGGTGCCCCATTAAAATGTTCTGCAACATCACCGATGTCGCTCTCCCATTTAGAATGATCGCCCACACTATCAACTGATAGACCTAAGATTTTTGTATTACGTTTATCAAATTCAGGCTTAAGCGCGGCTGTCCTTGATAATTCTGTACTACATACAGGTGTAAAATCTTTCGGATGTGAGAATAACATGCAATAGCTGTCGCCAATGTATTCGTGTAAACTTATTTCCCCTGCTGTTGTTTGCGCTTTAAAGTCTGGCGCAGTTTCTCCTAATTTTAAACTCATTTTTTCTCCTCCTTATTTATAGCGAATGTGAGTTTGCTAGTTTTTGAGCAACATCTGATGCTCTTTTTTCAGCCTCTTCAGGCTCAAATAGAGTTCTATCTGCTATGACTTTCTCAACTTTATCAAAACCTATAAATGCAAGCCAAAGCTCAACATATGGTTTTTGTAAGTCATAGGATTCAAAACCCGTTCCATCTCCATATCCATCACCACTCGCGTATATGACAGTAGCTGTTCTTCCAGACATGAGACCTTTGTATCCCTCATCTGGTGTATAACTCCATGACATACCTGGCTGGGTGACTATATCGATGTAGTGTTTTAATTTATATGGAATATTGAAATTCCACATAGGAACACTGAATACATAATAATCTGCATCAGCAAATTCTTCAAATATAGTTTTTACTTTAGCCCACTCGTTTTTTTGTTTATCTGTTGGATCGTTACCTGCTATAACAGCATATTTCGCATCCATCATATCGCCATCGAAGTCTGGGAGGTTAGTTGACCATAAGTCTATAGTCTTGATCTCAACATCACTTTTATTTTCAGTGACTTTGTTGAGGTACTCCTTTGCAATTTTGATGGAATGCGACCTATCTTTACGAGGTGATGCCTCAATGTATAAAACTCTTTTCATATTATCTCTCCATTATTTTTTCTACAGGATTTATTATATGTAAATGATAATCATTTGTAAATAAGAATTATTATCATTAATAGCTATAACCCTTGTGATATAAGGGTTTAAAATCTAAATTTCTAATTTATTTGAGTATTACCAGTACTTCTCTAGTGTGATATTACCTGGTTTGCTTCGACGATTTCTCTCCAAACCATCTTTTTCAAGAAGTTTCACGGTATCATTGATCATATCTGGATTACCGCAAATCATCACTTGAGACTTTTTTGTGATATCTAATTTTGCAATTTTTTGAAAGTCTTTGTTTTTGAGGCCTGCTGGTATTCTGAGATTGAGACACCCATCTTTTTTTTCTCTGGTTACTGTAGGTATATATGAAAAGCGTTCACCAAATGAAGAGGTAAAGTCATCAATCTGTGTTTTGTATGTCAACTCATCTGCTGCTCTAACACCGTGAACTAAGACTATATTTCTAAATCGATCCCACGGCTCTTTGGTTTTTAATAGCGATATAAAAACACCTAAACCGGTCCCTGTCGCTAGCATCCAAAGATCTTCACCGTCTGGTACTTCACTCATTACAAAAAATCCAGATGCTTTTTCCATCGCAAATAATTTATCTCCAACATTTAAATCACTTAGTGCTGGAGTGAGTTTACCGTCAGGTACTTTTACATAGACAATCTCTAAAAAATCATCATTAGGAGAGCTTACATATGAGTATGGTCTTGAAATGAGTTCACCATCAATCTTAAGACCAACTTTTGTGAATTGACCAGCCGTATACGGCTGAACCTTGCCCTTGAATTTCAACGAAGCTAGTACATCGGTCCATCGTTTATGCTCAATTATCTCTGTCTCTATCCAATTAATTGCCATTTTGTGCTAATTTAGTCCTATATAAATTTAGTAGCAAAGTAATAATAAGTTAAACCAAATTTCATGTCAAAGTATGTTTAATATTCAAAAAGTTAAAGACAATATTGTAAATATGGGAATAAATGTCTATGTGAAGAATTTTGTATCTTCTACAAATGATTTTATTAACTATCAATATATAAGGGATTTAGCCCCAGTGGTTGTTTTAACCAATAATCAAAGACGTCCAAGGGGAAGAAGAGGAGCATTATGGGTAAATTATAATCTTCATTCTTTTTCATTTACGCTGTGCATTAAACTTAATGAGGAAATTATTAATAATCAAAATTTAAGTCAAATTATTGGTCTAGCAATTATTGAATCATGTCAGGAGTTTGATATTCACAACTTAAAACTCAAACATCCAAATGATATTTTAAAAAATGGCAAAAAGGTTGGTGGCATTCTTATTGAAAATATAATATTTGATTCTAAAAATATTTATTCAGCAATAGGTGTTGGGTTAAATATTTCTATGCCAAGCCAACTTTTGAGCTCAATAGATGGAAACCCAGGGAATCTAGAAATCAGTAAAAAGCAGGTCGAGGATCTAGCACCTGTAATCCTCAGCAAAATAATAGGCAATATATTTTCTTTGGATGAAAACAAGGAAGAATTCTTAGAGAAAATTAATAGTTTGGCACCATGACTATAATGAACAAGAGTGTGAAATTATTGATTGATGTAGGAAATTCTCAAACTAAAATTGGTATTTGGCAAAATTCTAAGTTATCGAGAGTAAGGATATGTAATTTAAAAAAATTTAAAAAGATAATTTCTACTTATGCCAATTTATCATACAGTCAAATATTATTTACCAGTGTTGTCTCTAGGAAAAATGAGAAATTTGTTAAAGAGACACTAATTTCGAAATTCACTAAATCTCCAATTCAAATAAAATCCAGCAAGTCTCTTTGTGGTGTAAAAAATTCATATACTCAATCGACAAAACTCGGAAGTGATAGATGGTGCGCAATTGTCGGTAGCTCTCTGTCCAACAGAAAACCTGTATTGATTGTGGATTGTGGTACCGCTGTTTCAATAGATTGTGTATGTAAAACAGGAAAGCATTTGGGTGGATTTATATTTGCAGGTTATGAGGGTTACGCTAAATCATTTCAACGAGCTGAAAAACTCAAGAATATAAATTTGATAATACGGAGTAATTCGAAAAAGATAAACTATCCTAGGAATACTAAAGACGCCTTAACATTGGGATATATTGTGATGATTACTGCATCTATAGAGAAAATTTATATGAAATTTACAGAAGACTGCAAAGAGAAGCCTGTTGTGTTACTGACAGGCGCTTATGCTAAGCAACTTGAGGCTAACTTAAATCTTGATTTCACTCATGAGGAAAACCTGGTTCTTAAATGTTTAGGAATAATAGGAGACAATATTTAACATAGAGAATTAAATTTTTTTCTCTAATAACTCGTCAATTTTTTTTATAATCCTATTGCTACCAGGTCCTGTAACTGTAGAGTAGCTGTCTATTACTACACCGTCTTTACCGATTAGATATTTGTGAAAATTCCATTTTGGTGAACTTCCAGTTTTTTCACTTAAATGTTTAAAGAAAGGGTGTGCATTTTTGCCTCTAACATTTGTTTTTGAAAACATCGGAAATTTTACGTCGTATGTGAGATTACAAAAGTCCTTAATTTGTTTTTCAGTTCCAGGTTCCTGATAGAAATCGTGAGAGGGAAATCCAAGAACCACCAAACCTTTTCCTTTATTGTTTTGGTATAATTTTTCTAAACCCTCATACTGAGGTGTAAACCCACATTTACTCGCAGTATTGACAACAAGTATCACTTTACCCAAGTATTCTGAACATAAGTTTACTGTTCTATCTTCTCCGAGAAGTTTCATATCAAAATCAAGCGATTCTGGACATGCTGCAGTTGAAATTTTAGTCATAGAAACCACTGTCAAAATTAAAGAAATTTTTAAAAAACTTTTCACATTACGATTATGTTACAGAAAAGCTGTTACATCAAGAAATGTCTATTGCGTTTTCTTTAAGAATCTCAAGACTCACTACTTCTAGTGCTCTAGAATTTGTGGATCGAAGTTTAACTTTTGGAGCTACTCCATTTTTGTGTGCTTCAAGCCATCTATTGGCGCAAAGACACCATGTATCACCATTTTTTAGCCCATCAAAATCCATTTCAGGTCGAGGTGTGGTGAGATCATTTCCCATCGATTTTGAAAACTCAAGAAATTCTGCTGTAACTTGTGCGCAGACAGTATGAGAGCCATAGTCACTAGAGTCTGTTTTGCAACAACCATCTCTATAATAGCCTGTTAAAGGGTTTTCTCCACAAATCTCTAGCGGTTCACCAAAAACATTTGTATTTTTATCAGACATATTTGACCTCAACTATCTCATATTCGGTAGTTCCATCTGGTGTTTTAATTTCTACACAATCTCCCTCATCTTTCCCCACAAGACTCCTAGCCATTGGTGATGTAATAGAAATTTTATTTTTTTTAATATCGGCCTCATCCTCACCTACAAGCGTGTATGTTATATTCTTATTTACATCAGTTTTTTTTATAATAACAGTAGATCCAAAAATAACTTTTGATGATTGCGGTATCGATTTGATGTCAATCACTTGAGCATTTGATAATTTAGCTTCTATATCTTTTATCCTGCCCTCAATAAAGCTTTGTTGTTCTCTTGCTGCGTGATATTCAGCATTTTCTTTGAGGTCACCTTTCTCTCGAGCTTCTTTAATAGCTTGTGTTATTTTTGGCCTCTCTATACTTTTGAGATTTTTTAATTCATCTTTAAGTAGATTAGAGCCATTGATTGTCATAGGAACTTTGTTCATAAAACTAAACTTATTTTTGAGCCACCTGTCAGATTCGAACTGACGACCTGAGGTTTACAAAACCCCTGCTCTACCAACTGAGCTAAGGTGGCATTAAATTCAAATATTTACTATTGTATGATTATATATTAAAAAGAATATCATATATAAAGAATCATCATGAATAAAGAGCTTCCTAGTGATATAAAAGCAATTTTTGATAATCCTGATCCAATCATCTGGAATGGCTTTTGGTTAGCATGTCTACAGAAGATGTTAGATTGCGAGCACTCACTTAATATTTGGTCGAAGTTACTAGCTCAAATAAATGTCAATCATAAAAAAAATAAGCGATTAAGTCTAAAAAAATACATCAAGTGGGAGATTAAAGCATTTGTTGCAAAGACCATAAAGTTAATTGAGTCTAGCGTTTCCCAAGAGATGTTTATAATTAAAATACAAGAATACTTAGAGTTAAAAAATTTAACATTGCATGATCAGGATTTGATAGAGTTGTATAGAGATTTGAATGATAATTAGAATAATGATGTTACTAATTTTGCTTTTTTCAGTAGACAAACTATATGCTGGGGATGAGGTATTTGAAATGTTCAAAGACTTTATTCAATTCTCATCGAGTGTAGATGCATACAGTCAAATGTGCGTTAAGGGTTTTAACAGTGAGAAAGCAGAGAGTGACATTTTTAATCTCGTTGCTTTATTAAATCAAACTAGCATTATTACTCAAACAGATTTTAATGAGCTTAAAGATAAGTATTATAGGATTAGTCAGTCTACTTTAACTCAACTAAGACAATTAGGCTTACATCGTAATAAAAATTTATGTAAAAAATATTTGAAGATTTTTGAACGATTTGATGTGAAGAAAAATAAAACATTATCAGAGATAATTGAGGTAATTGATGAAAATGCGACGCGATAGAGTAGCCAAGCTTTTAAATTGCTTTTTTGTTGTCAAAGGTTATCTGCATTATCTTAATCATGAAAAGATAATTCGGTTATATGTTAACAAACCAATTTTGTTTGATATTGCTAAAAAAAATAATATGAGTGTTTTACAGGTACATAATATAGTGAGAGAATATAAATTAGCTAAGTTAAATCATGATGTATTTCTGTTACAGAAGGAGAGTTAATAATCATGCCGCCACTAGGACCACCACCTCGTTTTCTTGGTTTAAAAATAACATCAAATAGGATTGAGTCAGTATTAGTGATGTTTGTTACTATGTGTATGTCAGGCATAACTTATGGAAATAATTTAATTACAACCACAAAAGTAATTTTCTCACTTGGTTTGATATGGGCTGTCTATCTTTGGGCGATAAAAAAACCTGAGCGCCCATATTAATCTCAGATAATCGTTGGGCATAGTTTGACAATATATGTTATAACTACAAACATATTTTGGAGGGGTACTCAAGCGGTCAACGAGGGCAGACTGTAAATCTGCTGGCCCTGCCTTCGCAGGTTCGAATCCTGCCCCCTCCATTTGATTTGTCGCGGGTATGGTACAATGGTAGAACTTCAGCCTTCCAAGCTGACGATGCGGGTTCGATTCCCGCTACCCGCTTAAAGTAACAGACATAAGTCGTATGGAAAAGATCAGGAAAATATTTAAAGTAAATTCAAACTATCAATTGTTGATCGTTAATGTCGTGTTCGCTATCACAGGTTCACTCGCGCTTTATCTTGCGGGTATTCCGCTTGACTTGATAAATATAAGTCAAGATAACACCAACACTTTTATTTATTGGGTCCTGAGAATAATACTAATTTTACCCGTCTATCAAGTTTTACTTTTGATTGTTGGAAGTATTTTTGGAGAATTTCAATATTTTTGGAATATGGAAAAAAAAATAATAAGCAGATTCACTAGGAAATAGTACTTGAGTCAAATTTAACTGCCTAAAATTGATTAATAAGCGCTGATTTTTGATATTCTTAACACTCGGATATATTGCCCATATAGCTCAGTCGGTAGAGCACTTCCTTGGTAAGGAAGAGGTCACCGGTTCAAATCCGGTTATGGGCTATTTTTATCAGATTTTCTTGAATTTTTAGTGTATTTGAGCCAAAAAGTAGTTTATTATTGCTTCTACTTGAAACTGTAACTGAACCGGGGACTAAAAATGTCAAAAGAAAAATTCGAGAGAAATAAAGAACATGTCAACGTTGGCACTATAGGCCATGTTGACCACGGAAAAACAACGCTTACTGCCGCTCTAACTAAAGTTATGGGTGAAAAGCATGGTGGCGAATTTAAAGCATATGATCAAATCGATAATGCACCTGAAGAGAAGGCTCGTGGAATAACGATTGCTACAGCACACGTAGAGTATGAGTCAGATGGAAGACATTATGCTCACGTCGATTGTCCGGGTCATGCCGACTATGTCAAAAATATGATAACTGGCGCAGCACAAATGGATGGAGCTGTATTAGTGTGTTCAGCGGCAGATGGCCCAATGCCACAAACTCGCGAACACATCCTCCTAGCGAGACAAGTTGGCGTTCCTCACATTGTGGTTTATTTAAACAAAGCAGATCAAGTTGATGACAAGGAGCTTACCGATCTTGTTGAAATGGAAATAAGAGAACTACTCAATAAATATGAATTTCCTGGGGACGATGTGCCAATAATCACTGGTTCAGCATTAAAAGCTATTGAAGGTGACACATCTGATATTGGTATACCATCTATTGAAAAGCTAATTGAAGCAATGGATAGTTTTATACCTGTTCCAAAGAGACCTATCGAAGGTAAGTTTCTAATGCCAATCGAAGATGTATTTTCAATATCAGGAAGAGGAACAGTAGTTACAGGGAGAATAGAACGCGGAAAAGTAAATGTTGGTGACGAGATAGAAATCGTCGGAATCAGAGAAACTACTAAAACTACCTGTACTGGTGTTGAGATGTTCAGAAAACTTCTTGATGAGGGAGTAGCAGGTGATAATGTAGGTGTTTTGCTCCGTGGAACAAAACGTGAGGAAGTTGAGAGAGGCCAAGTATTGTGCATACCAGGTTCTGTTAAACCACATACAAAGTTCGAGTGTGAAATATATGTGCTTTCTAAGGAAGAGGGTGGAAGACATACCCCATTCTTCGCAAACTACAGACCACAGTTTTACTTCCGTACCACTGATGTAACTGGCGCTATTGAGTTACCTAAAGATACTGAAATGGTGATGCCTGGAGATAACGTGAAAATGAAAGTCGAGCTAATTACACCAATTGCGATGGAAGAAGGACTGAAATTTGCGATTCGTGAAGGCGGGAAAACAGTCGGCGCAGGAGTTGTTGCAAAAATCATAGAGTAATAGTCAATCATCTGATTTAATTAGATTGATAGGCTAGTAGCTCAATTGGTAGAGCGACGGTCTCCAAAACCGTAGGTTGGGGGTTCGAGTCCCTCCTGGCCTGATGATTAGGAAAAGCCATGTCTGAATCAAAAGTTGTAATGAGTAAAAATAATTCACTACTTTTAGTAGTTTCGCTACTAGTTCTAGTTACTGGTGTGATTTTGTTTTACTATTTTTCTGAGGTTAGATTATTTTATAGAGTTCTGGGTATTTTATTATCAATTGTTGTTGCTTCGTCAATAATGTACCAGACCGATTTTGGTAAAACAGTGTTCAACTATGTATCAGAATCAAAGATTGAATTAAAAAAAGTTACGTGGCCAACTAAACAAGAAACTACTCAAACAACACTAGGCGTTTTAGTTATAGTGGTTATCATAGGTTTGATTTTATGGTTATTAGACATGCTTTTTGCTTGGTCTGTTGGTACTTTATACGGAGTTAGATAGATATGAAATGGTATGTATTACAGGCATATTCAGGTTACGAAAATAAAGTAAAACAAACTTTAGAAGAGATGATTAAAAGAGAGGGCCTAGAGTCATCTTTTGGAGACATACTTGTTCCGACAGAGGAAGTGTTGGAGATAAAAGAAGGTCAGAAAAAACGCACAGAGAGAAAGTATTTTCCTGGGTATGTCATGATAAAAATGGATATGAATGATAATACTTGGCATTTGGTGAAAAATTCTCCTAAAGTTCTTGGATTTGTTGGCGGCACAAGTGATAAGCCAATACCATTAGGCAATAATGAAGCGGAAAGTCTTATACAGTCGATGCAACAGGATTCAGACCAGCCAAGACCAAAGGTTATGTTTGAGCCTGGCGAAATAGTGAGAATCACCGACGGACCATTCAATGATTTCAATGGAGAGGTAGAAAAGGTTGATTTTGAGAAAAATAGGCTTACAGTAAAGGTCTTGGTATTTGGCAAGCCAACACCAATAGAATTAGCATTAACGCAAGTGGAGAAAGGATAAAATGGCCGCAAAGGAACTAGTAACTCAAGTCAAACTTCAAGTACCTGCAGGTAGTGCTAATCCAGCGCCACCAGTTGGTCCAGCTCTTGGTCAACACGGACTAAACATTCAGGATTTCTGTAAACAATTTAATGATAAAACAAAAGATTTGGAGAAAGGTTTAGCCATGCCTGTTGTTATAAATGTGTACAAAGATCGTTCTTTTGATTTCATTGTAAAATCAACGCCAGCATCCGTACTTATCAAAAAAGCTGCGGGCGTTCAAAAGGGAAGCGCAACACCACAGAGCAACAAGGTAGGAAAAGTGACAAAAAAGCAACTAGAGGAAATTGTTAAGCAAAAAGAGGGCGATTTAAATGCTAGTGATATGGAACAAGCAGTCAAAATAATTGCGGGCACAGCAAGAAGCATGGGAATAGAGGTCGAGTAAAAATGCCAACATCGAAACGCCAAAAAATGATTAATGATAAAGTAGAGCCTACAAAAGTTCATACCATCAAAGAAGCGGTTGAAGTATGTAAATCTTTGCCGGATTTGAAGTTCAACGAGACAGTAGACATTAGCATCAACCTCGGAGTTGACCCAAAAAAATCAGATCAAAATGTAAGAGGTTCCTCATCGCTCCCTCATGGTATCGGCAAAATTTCTAAAGTAGCAGTTTTTGCTGATGGTACGGAGGCTAATTCCGCAAAGAAAGCTGGAGCAGACATTGTGGGATATGAGGATTTGATTGAACAAGTAAAAAAAGATAAAAATCTAGATGCAGACATTGTTATCGCAACACCAGATTGTATGAAATTATTAGGTCAATTAGGCAGAATATTGGGACCAAAAAATCTAATGCCAAACCCGAAAGAGGGAACTGTTACTAAAAATGTTTCAGATGCAGTCGAAAACGCTAAGAAGGGACAGATAAGATATAAAACTGATAAAGCAGGTA
Organism: uncultured Gammaproteobacteria bacterium; assembly: GCA_902632305.1. Taxonomy (GTDB): domain Bacteria; phylum Pseudomonadota; class Gammaproteobacteria. The sequence continues at coordinate 82,427 of CACPCG010000004.1, read as the reverse complement.
TTATTCATGCCCCTATTGGAAAAAAAGACTTTGATTCAACTAAACTAGTTGAAAATGCGATTGCGCTGATTGATGACTTAGTTAAAGCGAAGCCTGCAAGCGCAAAAGGAAAATATATGAAAAATATAACAATATCTACTACTATGGGGCCAGGAATTAGGGTAGACTTATCGTCAGTTGAGAAAAGAGGTTAATCTATGCCACTAAGCATCGAAGACAAGAAAAATTTAGTTAAGGAGGTGTCTAGTGTTATCTCAGAAGCGGACACGTTGTTGACTGCCGATTATAGAGGTTTAACCGCAAATGAATTAGGTGAATTTCGAAAAATAGCTAGGAATTCTGGCATATACATCAAAATCGTAAAAAATAATATGCTCAAAATGGCCTTAAAAGATTCTTCTTATTCAAGTTTGGCAGAAAAAATTACTGGTCCACAAATACTGGCCACTTCAAGTGAAAGTCCTGGTGATTTTGCTAAATTAGTCAAAAAGTTTATCGACGAACACGAAAATATCGAATTAAAATCACTTGCTTATAAAGGAAAAGAGCTAGACTTAGTAGAGATAAAGAAACTAGCGACTCTACCTACGTATGATCAGGCGATTTCTCAATTAATGTCGGTAATGCAAGCGCCGATACAGAAGTTCCTTGCTACAGTAAATGCAGTTCCGACAAAATTTGTTAGAACTTTAGTGGCAGTTAAGCAGTCAAAGAATTAGTTAAACAGGAGAGTACAAGATGGCAGTAACAAAAGAAGAAATTTTAGACTCAATATCTAATATGACAGTAATGGAGATTGTAGAGCTAATATCTGAAATGGAAGAGAAATTTGGAGTGACAGCAGCAGCAGCAGCTCCAGCAGCAGCAGCTCCAGCGGCTTCCGATAATGCAGGCGGTGCGGCTGAGGAGAAATCAGCATTTGATTTATCACTTGCAAGCGCTGGGAGTAATAAAGTCGCTGTTATTAAAGCAGTGAGGTCAATCACCGGTTTAGGTTTAAAAGAGGCAAAGGAAAAAACAGAAGCAGCTCCTTGTGTTCTTAAAGAGGGTGTTGCAAAAGAAGAGGCAGAAGAGTTTAAAAAACAACTTGAAGAAGCAGGCGCTACTGTTGAGCTTAAATAAAATTTGGAATAACAACATATGTGTGTCTAACTATGTTAGGCATACCTGTGTATGTGGAAAATCAATATGAAATATACCTATACTGCTAAAAAGAGAATAAGAAAAAATTTTGGTAAGCTCAATGACGCTCTCCAGATGCCAAACCTTATTGAATTGCAACTAGAATCGTACAATAATTTTCTTGGTCTAGACGCTAAAGGAAATATAGAAAAATCTAAGTCTGGGTTACATAGTGTTTTTGAATCTGTTTTCCCTATCTATGATTATGCAAACAATTGTAAATTAGAATACATGGGATGCAAGCTTGGTAAAGAGGAGTTTACTGAAGAAGAGTGTAGGATTACAGGAAAAAGTTACTCAGTTCCATTGAAAGTTGATTTGAAGTTATCAGTAAATATTGATCCCAAGTCTGCAGGTAAACTCGAGATATTTGAGAATAAGGAAGTTTTCCTTGGCGACATGCCAATCATGACAAAATACGGGACTTTTATTGTCAATGGTACTGAGAGAGTCGTGGTCTCACAATTACATAGATCTCCTGGTGTATTTTTTGATCATGATAGCGGTAAGACACACTCGTCCGGTAAGCTACTTTTTTCTGCAAGAGTAATTCCATATAGAGGCTCATGGTTGGATTTTGAATTCGACCAAAAAGACGTGGTTTTCGCGAGAATTGACAGAAGAAGAAAAATAGCTTCAACCATAATACTTCGCGCTCTTGGCTACAATACAAAAGATATCATTAATCTTTTTTATGAGAGCAATAAAATTACTATTGAAAAAGGAAAATTTTATATCACTCAAAATCTTTCTGACCTTAAAGGCAGTATTGCTCAGTTTGATATTCAACATAATAAGAAAACAATTGTTCAGAAAGGAAAAAGGATAACTGCAAGACACATTGAGCTACAAAAAAAATCTAAAATGAAGAGTTATTGCGTACCGTCAGAATTTTTATGGGGTAAAAGAATTTCCTCAGATGTTATAGATAAGAAAACTGGAGAAATTATACTCTCATGTAATCAACAAATTTCACCTGAACTAGTTACTAACATACTTGACTCAAAAATAGCAACATTTGATATTCTTCACACAAATGAATTAGACAGAGGCCCATTTATCTGTAACACGCTTGATATTGATCCCACAACTGATCAAGATACTGCGCTTATAGAAATTTACAGAATGATGAGGCCGGGTGAACCACCAACAAAAGAGGCTGCGTCTCAGTTGTTCACCAATTTATTCCAATCTGAGGATAGATATGATTTGTCGGCAGTAGGTAGGATGAAATTTAACTCAAGAGTTGGCAGAACAGATGTGACTGGTAATGGAATTTTATCAAATGACGATATAATTTCCGTTTTAAAAACTCTCCTGAATATTAGAAACGGTTTTGATACTGTTGATGACATCGATCATTTAGGGAATCGAAGAGTGAAATGTGTCGGAGAAATGGTCGAAAATATATTTCGAATAGGTTTAGTAAGAGTTGAGAAAGCCGTTAAAGAGCGCATGAGCACTATGGAGTTAGCTGATAGGCTCCAACCGAAAGATATAATTAATTCAAAACCCATAACAGCAACACTTAAAGAGTTTTTCGGCACAAGTCAGTTATCTCAATTTATGGATCAAAATAATCCACTTGCCGAGATTACACATAAGAGAAGAATATCAGCACTTGGTCCGGGAGGTTTAACTAGAGAGAGAGCAGGATTCGAGGTTCGTGATGTCCACCCTACTCATTATGGTAGAGTTTGCCCGATTGAGACACCTGAAGGACCAAACATTGGATTGATAAATTCACTAGCTACATATTCACGGACTAATGATTATGGTTTCTTAGAAACACCCTACCGTATTGTCTCAAATGGGAAAGTTAAAGGTGATATAAAATGGCTCTCAGCTATTGAGGAGAGTAAATATTACATTGCTCAAGCAAATACGGAGCTAGACAAGAGCGGAAAAATTGTCGGCGATTTGATTTCTTGTCGACACAACAACGAGTTTTCAATCACATCTCCAGATAAAGTTGAATTGATGGATGTTTCACCTAAGCAAGTTGTATCTGTAGCAGCGGCATTAATTCCATTCCTAGAACACGATGATGCAAATAGAGCGCTGATGGGATCAAACATGCAACGACAAGCTGTACCAATTCTTAAACCAGAAAAACCTCTTGTTGGAACTGGTATTGAAAAAACTGTTGCAATTGATTCAGGTGCTTCTGTGACTGTTAAGCGAGGTGGTGTTGTAGATTACGTTGATGCTTCAAGAATTATTGTTAACGTAAATGATAGTGAAGTGGCAAAAACCAATGATACAGGTGTAGACATATACCCTCTAACAAAATATACAAGAACAAACCAGAACACATGTATTAATCAACGTCCACTTGTAATGACTGGAGATAAAATTGAGCAAGGCGATGTAATAGCTGATGGTCCATCTACAGATTTGGGTGAGTTAGCTCTTGGTCAAAACCTCCTTATTGCATTCATGCCATGGCATGGCTACAATTTCGAAGATTCTATTTTAGTATCAGAACGTGTTGTACAGGAAGATAGATTTACATCAATACATATCGAAGAATTAGAATGTGTAGCAAGAGATACAAAACTTGGCTCGGAAGAAATATCATCAGACATACCTAATGTAAGTGAAAATTTATTAAATAAATTGGACGAATCAGGAATAGTTTATGTTGGAGCAGAAGTAAAATCAGGAGATATACTTGTTGGCAAGGTAACTCCGAAAGGGGAGAGTCAGCTTACACCTGAAGAGAAGCTTCTTAGAGCTATTTTTGGTGAGAAAGCATCAGATGTTAAAGACACTTCTCTAAAAGTGCCATCAGGTATGGATGGCACTGTTATAGATGTGCGAGTATTTACAAGAGAGGGTATAGATAAAGATAAGAGAGCGTTAGAAATTCAGGATTCATCAATACAAGAAGCTAGAAAAAATCTTGAAGATGAATTGCGTATAAACCAAGAAAATATTTTCGTCAGGACAAGAAAGCTCCTTCTCAATAAGCAAATTGCGAAAGGGCCATCCAATGCTAAAGTAGGGTCAAAATTATCCTCATTAGTTCTCGAGAACACCAGTAATGAAGATTTATTTAAGTTTGTTCTTAAAACCGAATCAAGCAACATAACATTAGCATCGATGCAAACACAATTTGATGAGTTGAATAAAAAATTCACTGAAGATTTAGAGACAATAACTCAGAAGATTTCTCAACATGATGATCTTGGACCTGGAATTCAGAAAAAGGTAAAAGTATATCTCGCTGTTAAGAGAACACTTCAACCTGGCGATAAAATGGCTGGGCGTCATGGTAATAAGGGAGTCATCTCACAAATTGTCCCAGTTGAAGACATGCCTCATACTGAGGATGGTAGACCTGTGGATATAGTCTTAAACCCGCTTGGTGTCCCATCAAGAATGAACGTTGGCCAAGTTTTAGAGACTCATTTAGGTTGGGCGGCAAGAGGCATTGGATTTAAGATAGGAAATTTGTTAGATCAACAAGAAAATTCAAAGAAAGTAAGAACGTATTTAAATGATGTATATTCCTCTTGTCCAGGTTTTGATAAACACGATTTAAAATCTTTAAGTGAAGGAGAAATCGATGTTCTAGCAAATAATCTCAGAGATGGCGTGCCTATGGCAACCCCAGTTTTTGATGGGGCTTCCGAAGTAGAAATCAAAACAATGTTAAAAATTGCGGAACTTCCTGAGAGTGGACAAGCAACCTTATTTGATGGAAGAACTGGAGAGAAGTTTGAGAGACCTGTAACAATTGGTTACATGTACATGATCAAATTAAATCACTTAGTAGATGATAAAATGCATGCAAGGTCCACAGGCCCATATAGTCTCGTAACTCAACAACCGCTTGGAGGAAAAGCTCAATTTGGCGGACAGAGATTCGGTGAAATGGAAGTTTGGGCATTACAGGCATATGGGGCGTCTCACACTCTTCAAGAAATGTTGACTGTTAAATCTGACGACGTTTCAGGAAGGAATAGAGTATATAAAAACATTGTAGATGGTTCTTATTCAACAGAACCCAACGTGCCTGAGTCATTTAACGTACTTTTGAAAGAGATTAGATCTTTGGGCATAAATATTGATTTAGATCAGGACAACAACGAGGTATAAGCTATGAGAGATATGTTAAATCTTTTTAAAAAACCACATAAAGATGAGAGTTTCAATCATATTAAGATATCACTCGCATCACCTGATTTGATGAGATCTTGGTCATACGGCGAAGTTAGAAAACCTGAGACAATTAATTATAGAACTTTCAAACCAGAGAGAGATGGTTTGTTTTGCGCGAAAATTTTTGGGCCGATTAAAGACTATGAGTGTCTCTGTGGCAAGTATAAGAGACTTAAACATAGAGGCGTTATTTGTGAAAAATGTGGCGTTGAAGTTACATTGTCTAAAGTGAGAAGAGATAGAATGGGTCATATTGAACTTGCCTCACCAGTTGCTCATATATGGTACTTAAGATCACTCCCATCAAGAATAGGTCTAATGCTAGATATGACATTGAGAGAAATTGAGCAAGTTTTATATTTTGAGAGATATATCGTAATTGATGCTGGTATAACTCCACTTGAGAGAGGACAGTTGTTATCAGAAGAGCTTTATCAGAAAAATCTCGAGGAGTATGGTAGTGATGTACGTGTAGGAATGGGAGCTGAGGCTATCATGGAACTTCTATCAGAGATTGAGCTTGAGAAAACTTTTAATGACTTAAAAGAGGAAATTGCGAACACTAAATCACAAGCCAAAAATAAACGTAACGTTAAAAGATTGAAACTTATTGAATCATTTCTAAAATCAGGCAACAGACCGGAATGGATGATTCTAACTGTACTTCCGGTTTTACCTCCTGATTTGAGACCATTGGTACCACTCGAAGGTGGAAGATTTGCTACATCAGATCTTAATGATTTATATAGACGTGTTATAAATAGAAATAATAGATTGAAAAGATTACTAGAACTTAAAGCCCCAGAAATTATAGTGAGAAATGAAAAAAGGATGCTTCAAGAGTCTGTAGACGCCCTACTTGATAATGGAAGAAGAGGTAGAGCAATAACAGGAACAAACAAAAGGCCTCTCAAATCTCTTGCTGATATGATTAAAGGAAAAGGTGGCCGCTTCAGACAAAACTTGTTAGGAAAAAGAGTCGATTATTCAGGGAGGTCTGTAATTGTAGTTGGTCCTACACTTCGATTACACCAATGCGGTATTCCCAAGAAAATGGCATTGGAGTTATTTAAACCACACATTTTCGGAAAACTTCATCTAAGAGGAATCACAACTACAATCAAAGCAGCAAAAAAAGTAGTAGAAAAAGAGGGTGAAGAGGTATGGGATATCTTAGATGAAATAATTAAAGAATATCCTGTTTTACTTAATCGTGCACCTACATTGCATCGTCTTGGGATACAGGCATTCGAACCAATTTTAATTGAAGGAAAGGCAATACAACTTCATCCTTTAGTATGTGCTGCATTTAATGCGGATTTTGATGGTGACCAAATGGCTGTTCACGTCCCTCTATCAATTGAGGCTCAAGTTGAGACTAGAGTGCTAATGCTATCAAGCAACAACATCTTGTCGCCTTCGAATGGAAGCCCTATCATTGTTCCATCTCAGGATATTGTCCTTGGAATTTATTATATGTCCCGCGAAAAGCCTAATGCTAGAGGTCATGGCATGATTTTTAGTGATGTCGAGGAGGTTTTAAGAGCTTACCAAGAGAAAGTAATTGATCTTCAAGCAATGATTAGAGTTCGAATAGAATTAAAGACAGAATCTGAGGATTCAGCTGAGACAGAGGTAAAAGTAGTTGATACAACTGTTGGGAGAGCAATTCTTGCAGAGATGCTTCCGAAACAAATCCCTTTTTCTTATATCAATAAAGATCTTGATAAGCGCGCAATTTCAGAATTATTTGATGCCTCTTATCGACTCGCGGGTTTAAAGGCTACAGTATTATTAGCAGACCAAATAATGTATACAGGTTTTAAATATTCTACTATCGCTGGTGTCTCAATCGGTGTAAATGATATGGTTATTCCTGACCAGAAAAATAAAATGGTATCTAGTGCAGAGAAAGAGGTGAAAGATATTGAAAAACAATACAATTCAGGACTTTTAACATCTGGTGAGAGGTATAATAAAGTTGTAGATATTTGGTCTCATACCAATGACCAGGTTTCACAAGCCATGATGAAACAGCTAGGCACAGAGTCAACTAAACTCTCTTCGGGTAAAAATGTTGAGCATAAGTCTTTTAATTCAATTTATATGATGGCCGATTCTGGAGCAAGGGGTTCAGCCGCTCAAATCAGGCAACTTTCCGGAATGAGAGGCTTAATGGCTAAACCAGACGGATCAATCATAGAAACTCCGATTACTGCAAATTTCAGAGAAGGTTTAGATGTGATGCAATATTTCATATCTACTCATGGTGCTAGGAAAGGTCTCGCGGATACTGCACTTAAAACAGCAAACTCCGGATATTTAACTAGGAGATTAGTAGACGTCTCTCAAGATTTAGTAGTCACTGAGGAGGACTGTGTTACTGAAAAAGGGATTCTTATGAAGCCTCTTATTGAGGGAGGAGATATAGTTGAACCTCTAAGAGAGAGAGTTCTTGGCAGAACTTTATTACATGACCTAAAAGATAAAAATTCAAATAGCATTTTGCCATCAGGCACAATGCTTGATGAGAAAAATGTTGACCTTCTTGAGCAGAATGCTATTGATGAGGTTTGGGTCAGATCAGCCATTACGTGTGAGACACGACATGGAATATGTGCAAAATGTTATGGTAGGGATCTCGCTAAAGGAAGGAGTGTTTCTGTTGGTGAATCCGTAGGAGTCGTAGCTGCACAATCTATTGGTGAGCCAGGAACACAATTAACAATGAGAACATTTCATATTGGCGGTGCAGCATCAAGATCTGTTGCTGCAAACAGTATAGAAGTTAAATCATCCGGCACTGCAAGATACCATAATCTCAAAGTTGTCAAAAATACAAAAGGAGATAACGTTGTTGTCTCACGATCCGGGGAATTAGGTGTTACCGATTTAAGTGGCAGAGAGAAAGAAAGATATAAAATTCCATATGGCGCAGTAATCTCAATTCAAGACGGTGAGGCGCTTCAGTTAGGACAAACAACCGTAACTTGGGATCCATACACCACTCCTATAATTACGGAGACTGCGGGTATTGTAAAATTCGTCGATTTTGTCGAAGGCGTAAGCACTGAACAAGTTACAGACGAGATAACTGGAATTTCTTCAATAACAATTAAAGATCAATCGAGTATCTCATATGACAAGAATCTAAAACCAATGGTTAGTTTAGTGGACGAAAAGGGAAAAGATCTAAATATCACTAATTCAAGTTTACCTGCTCATTATATACTTCCATCCAAATCCGGAGTTACGTTAACTGATGGTATGAAAGTTGGTGTTGGCGATACTATCGCAAGAACACCAAGAGAGACATCAGGTACAAGAGATATAACTGGAGGTTTACCAAGGGTCGCCGATCTTTTCGAGGCGAGACAACCCAAAGATAAAGCTGAATTAGCAGAGAAAACAGGTGTTGTCTCATTTGGGAAGGAGACCAAGGGCAAAAGGAGATTAGAAATTACATTTATCAATGATGAGGGTAGTGAGGAAAAACATGTACAAATGTTAGCTAAGACAAAACTTCTAAATGTCTTTGAGGGCGCAAATGTTGAGCAAGGTGAGGTTATATCTGAGGGTGAGTTAGATCCACATGATATTCTAAGATATAGGGGTGTAACAGAGCTAGCAGAACATATTGTTAAAGAGGTGCAAGACGTCTATCGTCTACAAGGAGTCTCAATCAACGACAAGCATATTGAGGTTATACTTAGACAAATGCTCAAGAAAGTTGAGATTGTCACTTCGGGTGACACAGATCTTATTCCTGGAGAACAAATGGAGAAAACCTCTGTACTTGAAATAATTGATAATTTAAAAGCTGTGAAACCTGATTCGCCAGCACCAACTTATAGACCTGTTCTTCTTGGAATTACAAAAGCATCTCTGGTTACTAATTCATTTATATCAGCTGCATCATTCCAAGAAACAACAAGAGTGCTCACTGATGCTGCAGTTAACGGAAAAAAAGATTTTCTCAGAGGTTTAAAAGAAAATGTCGTAGTTGGAAGGTTAATTCCATGTGGCACCAGCCTTTCTATTGAGAGAAATGAGGCTAAACTCAACAAAACTAAAATTATTGAACAAGAATTGGCCGAGGAAATGACAGCGCTTCCTGATCTTAAAAATGATCAAAAAAGTGAGGAAGACGCTCCATCTGAGACTGTATAAATTGACGTACTTCGTTAAAGTTTTGTTGCAATATAACCTTGACAGCTATATGCTGTGCGAATAGAATTTTCTTGAAAAAATAAAATATGGCAACTATAAATCAATTAGTCAGAAGACCAAGAAGAAGTAAGGTATACAAAACAGCTGTACCAGCGCTAGACTCATGCCCTCAAAAAAGGGGTGTTTGCACGCGTGTATACACAACTACACCAAAGAAGCCAAACTCGGCATTAAGGAAAGTTGCAAGAGTAAAGCTCACAAATGGTCAAGAAGTAACATCATACATTGGTGGAGAAGGCCACAACCTTCAAGAACACTCAGTAGTTGTAATTCGAGGAGGAAGAGTGAAAGATTTACCAGGTGTACGATACCACATTGTCAGAGGTAGCTTAGATACCCAGGGTGTGGAGAATAGAAAACAAGGACGCTCAAAATACGGAACCAAAAGACCTAAATAAAAATGCCAAGAAAAAGACTTATTCCTAAAAAACGACTCCAGCCAGATCCTATTTACAATAGTACATCTGTTACAAGATTTACAAACATGATAATGAGTGATGGAAAAAAGAGAACTGCTGAGAAAATAATTTATAGTGCACTTGAGATACTTGCAAAGAACAATAAAGATGATCCCCTTGCTATGATGGACAAAGCACTTCAAAATGTAAGTCCTTCAGTTGAGGTGAAATCAAGAAGAGTAGGAGGTTCAAACTATCAAGTGCCTGTTGAAGTCAACCCGAGAAGAAAGCTCTCGTTAGCCATGAGATGGATCTTAGAGGCAGCATCAAAACGAAATGAGAAGTCGATGAAGAACAAATTAGCTTCGGAACTATTAGACGCTTATGCAGGAAAAGGCTCTGCTGTTAAAAAGAGAGAAGATGTACATAAAATGGCGGAAGCAAACAAAGCATTTGCTCATTACAGGTGGTAGAGGATAATGGCTAGAGAAACATCAATTGAAAAATATAGAAACATAGGCATCATGGCCCACATCGATGCGGGGAAGACAACTACTACAGAGAGAATACTTTATTACACTGGCATCTCTCACAAGATTGGAGAGGTGCATGATGGTGCTGCAACTATGGATTGGATGGAGCAGGAACAAGAAAGGGGTATTACCATCACATCTGCTGCTACGACATGCTTCTGGTCTGGAAGTGCAAAACAGTTTGATGATCATAGAATAAATATTATTGATACTCCGGGTCACGTAGATTTTACAATTGAAGTGGAGAGATCTCTCAGAGTATTGGATGGCGCAGTTGGCGTCTTTTGTGCAGTTGGTGGTGTAGAACCTCAATCTGAGACTGTATGGAGGCAAGCAAATAAGTATGAAGTACCCCGTATGGTTTTTGTCAACAAAATGGACAGAGCTGGGGCAGACTTTTTTCGAGTTGTTGAGCAGATAAAAACTAGACTTGGCTCAAATGCCGTTCCTTTGCAAATTCCTATTGGCTCAGAAGACTCCTTCAAAGGTGTGGTAGATTTGCTTACAATGAAGTCTATTGTCTGGGATGACGCATCAATGGGAATGAATTTTGAGACATCAGATATTCCTGATGAATTAAAAACACAAGCAAATGAATTAAGAGAACAGCTCTTAGAAACAGCTGCGGAAGCAAATGAGGAATTAATGGATGACTATTTAAACAATGGAGATTTATCTATTGAAAACATAATAAAAGGTCTAAGAATAAGAACTCTGTCAAATGAGATAGTTCTTGCGATGTGTGGTACAGCATTTAAAAATAAAGGAGTTCAAGCAATGCTTGATGCTGTGATTAATTTCATGCCATCACCAGTTGATGTACCAGCTATCAAGGGAATACTTGATGATAAAGACGAAACGCAGGCTGAAAGAGCGTCCTCTGACGATGAGCCATATTCATCTTTGGCATTCAAAATTGCAACCGACCCTTTTGTCGGCTCATTAACTTTTTTCAGAGTATATTCCGGAGTTCTTAAAGCTGGAGATACTGTATATAACGCTGTTACTAAGAAGAAGGAGAGAATTGGAAGAATACTACAAATGCATGCTAATGACAAAAAAGACGTCAAAGAAGTTAGAGCTGGTGATATCGCTGCTGCGGTTGGTCTCAAGGAAGTAACTACTGGAGATACACTTTGTACTCCAAATTCAATCATCACTCTCGAGAGAATGGAATTTCCAGATCCTGTCATATCAATTGCTGTCGAGCCAAAAACAAAAGCCGATCAGGAAAAAATGGGTTTAGCACTCAGTAAACTAGCACAAGAGGATCCATCGTTCAAAGTATCAACCGACCAAGAATCAAATCAAACTATCATATCTGGTATGGGAGAGCTTCACTTAGAAATTATAGTTGATAGATTAAAAAGGGAATTTTCTGTAGAGGCAAATGTTGGTAAACCTCAAGTTGCATACCGTGAGACAATAAAAACAACAATTGAACAAGAAGCTAAATATATTAAACAAAGCGGTGGCCGCGGCCAGTATGGTCATGTATGGTTAAAATTAGAACCACAGGAGCCAGGGAAAGGTTTTGAGTTTGTTAATGCAATTGTTGGTGGTGCAATTCCAAGAGAATTTATAAATCCAGTTGAAAAAGGTGTTAAAGAACAAATGGAAAATGGTGTTATAGGTGGTTTCCCAGTAGTAGATGTCAAAGTTACTCTATTTGATGGATCGTTCCATGATGTCGACTCTTCTGAGGTTGCCTTCAAAGTTGCGGCAGCCCAAGCGTTTAAAGAAGGGGCAAAAAAAGCAAAAGCTGTAATCTTGGAACCTGTAATGTCAGTGGAAGCGGTTACACCTAAAGATTATCTTGGTGATGTCACAGGTGATTTAAATCGTAGACGTGGAATAGTTCTTGGAATGGAGGATACAGTCTCAGGAAATGTTGTGAAAGCTGAAGTGCCTCTATCAGAAATGTTTGGATACTCAACTACACTTAGATCAATGTCACAAGGAAGAGCTACTTATACTATGGAATTTACAAAATACGCAGAATTACCAAGTAATGTAGCAGAAACACTTACAAAACAGGCGTCATAATGGTTGAAAAAAAAATAGCAAAAAAAACCAAAAAGAAAACTAGTTCATCAACTATAGCAAAAAAAACTAAAGTTGTTAAAAAGGCATCAAGCTCCAAGAAGAAAACAACTGCTTCTAAGAAATCTGTGACAAAGAAAAAAACTTCAAATGAGAAGAAAATAACTAAAACTAGTGAATCAAAAGTAAGTAAAAAAGTTTCAAAAAAAGAAATCAGTAGTGTTGCAACGAAAACAAAAAAAATTCCAGTAAGCAAACCCAGCGCGCAGACAATAAGAATTAGACTAAAAACATTTGATCACAAATTAATCGATATATCAGCAAGAGAGATTGTTGAAACGGCAAAAAGAACTGGCGCCAGAGTGCTCGGTCCAATTCCACTCCCAACAAGAAAGGAGAGGTTTACAATACTTGTTTCACCACATGTCGACAAGAATGCAAGAGATCAATATGAGATTAGAACCCATAAAAGGCTAATGGATATCATAGAACCAACCGATAAAACTGTTGATGCTCTTATGAAGCTTGACCTAGCGGCCGGCGTTGATGTCCAAATCGAATTAAATTAATTTTTTCCAATAAAAAACGTACATAAACAGCTGATTTTATGTTAAAATTCAGCACATTTTGAGAAAAACTAGAAGATTAACTTTTTCATTTTGAGGATAATAAAATGAGTCTAGGCATGATAGGGCAAAAAGCTGGTATGACGCGAATTTTTGATAATTCAGGTGTATCTATACCTGTAACAGCTATTTCACTCTCACCAAACACCATTACGCAAATCAAAACTCTTGAAAATGATGGCTATCAAGCTATCCAAGTCTCATGTGGTTCTAAGAAAGAATCAAAAACATCTAAAGCACTTCAAGGGCATTATAAGAAGGGCTCAATCCAACTTGGAAGAAGATTAGTTGAGTTTAGATTAAATCAAAAAGAGATAGGTGATTTCAAAGTTGGACAGAAAATTTCCCATGATATTTTTAAAGAAGGAGAACATGTTGATATTACTGGAACGACCTTAGGCAAAGGATTTCAGGGTGGTGTTAAAAGACATCACTTCAAAACACAAGATGCAACACATGGTAACTCGCTCTCTCATAGAGCTCTTGGCTCTACTGGACAGTGTCAAGATCCTGGCAGAGTTTTTAAAGGAAAAAAAATGCCAGGACAATTAGGAAATGTCAAAAACACCATACAAAATCTTGTTATTGTTAAAATTCTTGAGGATGATAATGTGATATTGGTGAAAGGTTCGGTCCCAGGTCATGACGGCTCAGATATCGTTATAAAGCACACGAGAAAAAAGTATACTTTGAAAAAATTGATTACAGACGAACCAGAGACAAAATCAGAAGAAAACCAAACTCAACTACAAGAACCTCCCAAAAAAGATACATCACCAAAAGAAAACAATAACGAAAAGAATTCCGAGACAACCAAGTCAGATTCGGATGTAGAAAAAAAAGATAAAACAGAATAAGTAAAACAAGATGGCATCAAAAGATTTAAAAAAAATATTTAATAAAGAATTCAATGAGCCACTGGTTCATCAGGTGTTTGTTGACTATATGACAAATCATAGGTCTGGAACTAAAGGACAAAAAAATCGATCAGCAGTCAGTGGTGGTGGAGCTAAACCTAGACCTCAAAAAGGTTCGGGAAGAGCCAGAGCAGGAACAACAAGATCGCCTATATGGAGAAGCGGAGGAGTAACATTTGCAGCAAAAACAAAAGATTACAAGAAAAAAATTAATAAAAAAATGTACCGCGCTGCTCTTAATTGTATATTTTCTGAACTTTTACGAAATAAAAAACTACATTTTGTAGATGACTTTAATGTAAATGAACCAAAAACTAAAGATTTTCTCACTCAGCTAAAAAAGTTAAAAATCGAGGATTCACTCTTTATAGTACATGAAGAAAAAATAAATGTTTTTCTAGCAGGCCGAAATCTTAAACATGTAGAGATAGTAAGCCCTCTTGGTATTAATCCTTATAATCTTATGAAACACAGTGATGTCGTCGTTGATTCTTCCGTGATTGATAAGCTTGAGGTAATTGCATCATGAACACAGAGAGGTTAATGAAAATAATTTTATCACCAAGGGTTTCAGAAAAGGCATCTGTAAAAGCAGATACTGAGCGTCAACATGTTTTCTCTGTAGTAAAAGATGCAAAAAAATTAGAAGTTAAAAAAGCTGTTGAGAAGATGTTCAACGTAGAAGTAGAACAAGTAAGATTACTTAATATGAATGGTAAACATAAACGTTTAGGGAGAGTATTTGGTAAAACTAAAGACTGGAAAAAAGCATATGTAAAACTTAAAGAGGGTTTCGATATCTCTTATGGTGAACCAGAGGCTAAGCAATGAGTTTAATAAAATCAAAACCAACTTCTCCAGGAAGAAGATTTAGAGTAAAAATTAAAAATGAGGAACTCTATAAAGGAAAGCCTTTTCCTGGTCTTACCCAGAAGTCTAAAAAAAGTGGTGGTCGTAACAATCAGGGAAGAATAACCACTAGACATATAGGTGGTGGGCATAAAAGAAAATATAGAATTATAGATTTTAAAAGAAACAAAGATAATGTTATGGCTAAGGTCGAAAGACTTGAATATGACCCGAATAGAAATGCAAATATTGCACTTCTTTTATATTCAGATGGAGAAAGAAGATACATTATCGCACCAAAAAACCTTAAGGCCGGTGACTCTGTTATTTCTGGAAAAGATTCTGCTATTAGTGTTGGTAATACTCTGCCGTTAAGAAATATACCTGTTGGAACGCAAGTACATTGTATCGAGATGAAACCAGGTAAAGGTGCTCAACTAGCCAGAAGCGCAGGAACTGTTGCGCAAATAGCTGCAATAGAGGGGCAATACG
Organism: uncultured Gammaproteobacteria bacterium; assembly: GCA_902632305.1. Lineage (GTDB taxonomy): Bacteria > Pseudomonadota > Gammaproteobacteria. The sequence goes on along the minus strand of CACPCG010000004.1, from coordinate 66,990 downwards.
CAACCTTGAAGTTGAAATCAGGTGAAATGAGAAAAATAAATATCGAATGTAGAGCTACTATTGGCGAGGTTGGTAATAGCGAGCATAATCTCCAATCTCACGGTAAGGCAGGCGCCAAAAGATGGCTTGGTGTAAGACCAACAGTAAGAGGTGTTGCGATGAACCCTATTGATCACCCTCACGGTGGCGGTGAAGGAAAGACCTCTGGAGGGCGCGACCCAGTGTCACCTTGGGGCACTCCTACAAAAGGATACAAAACACGTTCAAATAAACGAACAAACTCAATGATTGTTAGAAGACGAGCATCTAAGAGGAGGAATTGATTATGACACGTTCACTTAAAAAAGGGCCATTTATTGATTATCATCTTCAAAGTAAAATTGAAAAAGCTATGGAGACTAACGACAAAAGACCTATAAAAACATGGTCTAGGCGATCAGTAATCTCACCTGACATGGTTGGTCTCACAATATCCGTGCACAACGGCAAACAGCACATCCCTGTGTATGTTAGCGAGAATATGGTTGGTCATAAATTGGGCGAGTTTTCACCTACTCGAGTATTTAAAGGTCACTCCGGTGACAGAAAAGCAAAGGCTAAATAGATGGACACAAAAGCAATTTTGAAATATCAAAGAATTTCTGCTCAAAAATGCAGATTAGTAGCCAACTCTGTTAGGGGTCTAAAAGTAGACAAAGCTGTGGAGTTCTTGGAATTTAATAATAAAAAGGCATCTAAAATGATTTTGAAAGTGTTAGAGTCTGCAGTAGCCAATGCAGAAAATAATAATTCTCAAGATATTGATGAATTGACAGTAAAAAATGTTCTTGTTGATGAGGGTCCAACAGCAAAGAGACATATACCGAGAGCTAGAGGTAGAGTAAATCAAATTTTAAAGAGAAGTAGTCACATCACTGTGATTGTTTCTGATGGTAAGGAGTTGTAATTATGGGACAGAAAGTACACCCAACTGGAATAAGACTCGGGATTTCGACAGATTGGAATTCTAAATGGTATGCTCCATCAAAAGAGTATTCTAAGTTCCTCCTAGAAGATATCAAAATTAGAGATTACCTAAAGAGAGAGCTTAAACAAGCTCAGGTAAGTAGAATTTTAATCGAGCGACCTACAAAAGAATGTGTAATAACCGTCTTCTCATCTAGGCCAGGTATAGTAATTGGTAAAAAAGGTGAGGATATTGAAAAGTATAGAGATAGGATATCAAAGATTATAGGAATTCCTAAATCAACAATTAAAGTAAATGTTAATGAAATTAAGAAGCCTGAGTTAGACGCTCAGCTAGTTGCGGAAGGAATAGCTCAACAATTAGAGCGAAGAATAATGTATAGACGTGCGATGAAACGCGCAGTAACTAACACAATGAGACTAGGTGCATTAGGAATAAAGGTTAATGTGGCCGGAAGACTAAATGGTGCTGAAATAGCAAGAAGTGAATGGTACAGAGAAGGTAGGGTACCACTCCACACCCTCAAAGCAAATATTGATTTTGGCTTTGCAGAGGCACTCACAACTTATGGAATTATAGGCATAAAAGTTTGGATTTATCATGAAGATGCACCAGAAGAAAAAGAAGGAAAAACTTTAATAAATAAAACTACTGAACAAAAATAGGATAAATTATGTTACAGCCCAAGAAAACAAAATATAGAAAACAACAAAAGGGTAAACTAAGAGGTTTTGCAACATCTGGTGCACGTGTAAGTTTTGGAGAATATGGTTTAAAAGCAATTACAAGAGGCAGAATAACTGCTAGACAGATAGAGGCTGCTAGAAGAGCAATGACAAGACACATTAAACGTGGTGGAAAAGTATGGATAAGAATATTTCCTGATGTTCCTATTACGAAAAAACCTGTGGAAGTAAGAATGGGTAAAGGCAAGGGGAATGTAGAATATTGGGTCGCAAAAATTCAACCAGGCAAAGTACTCTATGAGATGGAGGGCGTTTCTGAGGACGTAGCCAGAGAGGCTTTTAGACTAGCTGCAGCTAAATTACCAATATTAACAGCATTTGTGAATAGGGCAATAATGTAATGAAATTTGAAGATTATAAGAAAAAAACAGATGTCGAATTGAAAAGCGAGCTTGAGAAACTTCTAAAAGAGAGGTTTGAATTGAGAATGCAGAGAGGTTCAGGTTTGAACCCTAAACCTCACTTGTTTCGTGTTAACAAAGTAAGTATTGCAAGGGTAAAAACAATTTTAAATGGGATTAAGAAGAATGGCTGAGAAAAAAATCAAAACGATATTAGCAAGAGTTGTAAGTAATAAGATGGATAAATCTGCTACTGTGCTTGTTGAGAGACAAGTTAAGCACCCTGTTAATGGCAAATTTATAAAACGCTCTAGTAAATTTCACATCCACGATGAGAATAATTTATGCGAAGTAGGTCAGACTGTGTTGATACGACAAACAAGACCACTATCAAAAACAAAGTCATGGATATTAGTAGAGGGAGATAAGTAATGATACAGATGCAAACTACACTCCAATCTGCAGACAATAGTGGGGCTAAAAAATTAATGTGTATCAAAGTCCTTGGTGGATCACACAGACAATTTGCCACAATAGGTGATGTTATAAAAGTCACAGTCAAAGATGCAATACCTAAGGGGAAAGTAAAAAAAGGAGAGGTTTATAATGCGGTAATAGTAAGAACAAAAAAAGGCATTAGACGTTCAGATGGATCTGCAATCAGGTTTGACAGTAATGCAGTTGTTTTACTCGATAATAAATTAGAACCACTTGGAACAAGAATTTTTGGTCCTGTTACAAGAGAGCTGAGGGCGTTAACCTTCATGAAGATTGTTTCGTTAGCCCCTGAGGTTCTGTGAGGAAGATATGAGGAAATTTAAGAAAGGTGATTCTGTAATTGTTATTGCCGGCAAAGATAAAGGAAAAAAAGGTGAGATACTAAGAGTTGTAAATGATTCAAAACTTGTAGTCTCAAATGTGAATTTAGTAAAGAAGCACACTAAACCTAATCCAAATAAAGAAGAAACAGGCGGAATTATAGAAAGAGAGATGCCACTAGATATCTCTAATATTATGATTTTTAATCCAATTACAAAAAAAGGGGACAAAGTTGGATGCAAGGTACTTGAAAATGGTAAAAAAGTGAGAATTTATAAATCGAATAAAGAGGTTATTGATATTTAACATGAACACTTATCAAGAATTTTATAGAGAAAATATTGTGCCTGCACTGATGGAGCAATTTAAACTAAAAAGTCCTATGGAGGTTCCTAAGTTGATTAAAATCACTCTAAATATGGGGTTAGGGTCATCTACATCTGATAAAAAAGTATTAGAGTCAGCACAGAGGGAACTTACAGATATTACAGGCCAGAAAGCAGTACTAACTTATGCTAAAAAATCTATAGCAAATTTCAAACTCCGAGAGGGTATGCCAATTGGATGTAAAGTGACCTTGAGAAAAGAAAAAATGTACGACTTTTTTGAAAAGCTAATAAAAATATCTTTACCTAGAACACGTGATTTTAGAGGACTTAGCACAGGCTCATTCGATGGAAGAGGAAATTATACATTAGGCATTAAAGAGCATATAATATTCCCTGAAATTGATTTCGATAGAATAGATAAAATTAAAGGTTTAGATATTTGTATCACAACGAGTGCAAAAAATAATGAGGAGGCGATGGAATTATTAAAACAATTTAATTTTCCTTTTAAATAAAATGGCAAAATCATCAATCATACAAAGAGAAAAGAAAAGAGCAGATTTAGTTGCAAAATTTACTGCTAAAAGAAGCTCGATTAAAAACAAACTTAGAGATGAAAACTTGACATACGAAGAGGCTTCATTGCTTAGAAAGAAACTTCAAAAACTGCCACTAAACTCTATGCCAACACGTCAGAGAAAAAGATGTTCCTTGACCGGTCGACCTCGTGGTGTTTACAGAAAATTCTCTTTAGGTAGATCTAAGTTAAGAAAAGCAGCAATGAGGGGAGATATCCCTGGATTAACAAAGGCAAGTTGGTAAAAGATATGAGTATGAATGACACAATTGCTGATTTACTAACAAGAATAAGAAATGCTCAAAATGCTAATAAAACAAGTGTTGCGATACCATTCTCAAAAACTAAGCTCTCGATTTGTGATGTTCTATTAAGCGAGGGTTATATCAACGAGGTAAATGTTGAGGGCGAAGTTAAAAAAGATATTATTGTTAAATTAAAATACTACGAGGGGAAGCCTGTAATTGAATTATTAAAGAGGGTGAGTAAACCTGGCCTAAGAATCTTTAAATCAGCGAAAGATATACCAAGTGTTAATAACGGATTAGGGGTTTGTATTGTTTCAACATCTAAAGGTGTTATGACAGATAAACAAGCTAGAGAAAAAAATTGCGGAGGAGAGATTTTATGTATTGTCTCTTAGTTATCAATGTCTAAAATAGCTAGAAAGCCTATAAGTCTACCAGAGGCAACTAAAGTTACTGTAAATAGAGATGAAATTAATGTGGAAGGTCCTCTCGGGAAAATGCAGTTCATGAAAAATGAGGGTATCGATATCATCCAAGAGGATAATGTCGTTCGTATTGAGAGTAAAAAGGAGCATTTAATAGCATTGTCTGGAACAACACGTGCATTACTATTTAATATGATTCATGGCGTTACCCACGGATGGAAAAAAACATTAAAATTAGTAGGCGTTGGTTACAGAGCCAAATCTCAAGGTGATACACTGGAACTGACTGTTGGCTATTCTCATCCAGTGCAATTCCCGATACCAGAAGGTCTGAAAATTGAAACCCCATCTCAAACAGAAATCTCTATCGTAGGGGTTGATAAACAAAAAGTAGGTCAAGTTGCATCAGAAATTCGATCAGTCAGGCCACCTGAGCCTTATAAAGGTAAAGGAATACGTTATGACGATGAGATAATAGTAAAGAAAGAGGCAAAGAAAAAATGATAGGTAAATCTATTAGTAAAAAAGCTGCTAGACTAAGACGTGCTAAAAAAACAAGAGATTTAATTTGTGAATCTGGTTCACACAGGCTTAGTGTTTACAAATCAATAAATCACATATATGTTCAAGTCCTAACACCTAACGGTGACAAGGTAATTACTACAATATCTACAAACCAAAAAAATACAAAAACAAAATCTAACAATATAGAAAATTCAAAAATTATTGGCAAGTTAGTTGCTGAATTTATAAAAAAAGAAAAAATTACAAAGATTGCTTTTGATAGATCAGGTTATAAATATCATGGAAAAATTAAAGCAATAGCAGAATCAATCCGAGAAAATGGAGTGAAGATATAGTGGCAATAGAAGAGAGAAAATCAGATTACATAGAAAAACTAGTAGCGGTAAATAGAACTGCAAAAGTTGTCAAAGGCGGTAGACAATTTGGCTTCACAGCACTAACTGTTGTTGGTGATGGAAATGGTAGAGTAGGTTATGGTTATGGTAAAGCAAAAGAAGTCCCAATTGCTATTCAGAAAGCAATGGAAAAAGCAAAGAAAAATATGATTACTGTAGCTCTTAAAAAAGGAACTTTATATCATGCAGTAACTCATTCCCATGGGTCGGCAAAAGTTTACATGCAGCCTGCAGGAGAAGGTACGGGTGTTATAGCTGGTGGCGCAATGCGAGCAGTCTTTGAGGCTACTGGAATTCACAATGTATTAGCAAAAAGTATTGGTTCAACAAACCCAATTAATGTTGTGAAAGCAACTGTGAAAGGTTTAGAGTCAATGTTTTATCCGGCTTACATCGCTGCTAAACGAGGAAAAAAAACGAGTGAACTATAATGGCTAACAAAGAAATTAAAATTACACAAAAGAGAAGTTTAATTGGATGCACACAAAAACAGAAAGCGTGCATCAGAGGCCTTGGCTTGAGGAGAATCCATCATTCTGTGAACGTAAAAGATACACCCGAATCGAGAGGAATGATAAATGTTGTAAAACATATGGTAATAGTAGAAGGATAAAGTATGAGTAATTTGTTGAATACAATTAGACCAAAAAGTAGTAGTAAATCCGACAGTAAAAGGCTTGGTAGAGGGATAGGTTCCGGGACAGGTAAGACATCAGGTAGAGGACACAAAGGTCAAAAGTCAAGATCTGGCGGTAAAGTTCAGGTTGGTTTTGAGGGCGGACAAATGCCACTCCAAAGAAGGTTGCCAAAGGTTGGTTTTAAATCAAGAGTCAATATTTTGTTTGCTGAAATTAAATATGATTATTTGTCAAAAATTACAGAGAAAGAAGTCACGCTGGATATACTAAAAAAATATAAATTGATTAATAAGAAAATCAATAAAGTGAAAGTTATTGGACCGTGTACGATTAAAGAGAAAAAAACATTCCAAGGCATTGCTTGCACAAAATCTGTAATGGAGTTTATTGGTAAATAATATGTCGAGATTAGGTAGCAATTCAGGAACAAGTATTGGTGGCTTAACTAAATCAAATGAGTTGAGACAGAGAGTATTTTTTGTGATATTTGCTCTTGTAATTTTTCGTCTAGGAAGTTTTATTACTTTGCCAGGAATAGATCCATCTGTAATGCAATTCATTTTTGAGCAACAACGTGGAAGTATTCTTGATATGTTTAATATGTTCTCAGGTGGAGCTTTATCTAGAATGTCAATATTTGCTTTGGGTGTTATGCCGTATATTTCTGCATCCATCATTATACAGATGATGAGTCATGTTTATGCGCCACTTATACAACTTCGTAAAGAAGGAGAACGAGGTAGGAAAAAAATAACACGTTATACAAGATATTTTACTGTTCTGCTTGCGTTTCTTCAGTCAGCTGGTGTCGCAAATGCACTTCAAAATCAAAATACTTCCTCTACTACACTTGTATTAGACCCAGGTTTAAACTTTTTTATAATAGCTGTAATTACGCTTGTGACTGGCACGATGTTTTTAGTTTGGCTTGGCGAGCAGATTACCGAAAGAGGTATTGGGAATGGTATTTCAATTATAATTTTTGCAGGAATAGTTGCAGGACTGCCATCCGCTATTGGAAATACAATTGATTTAGCAAGAAATGGTGAATTACAAGGATTTACTGTTATATTAATATTCTTACTTGTGTTGATTATCACTGCTTTTGTAATTTATATAGAACGTGGACAAAGAAGAATCCCTATAAATTATGCTAGAAAAATGCAAGGAAGAAAAATGTATGCGGCACAGAGCTCTCATTTACCATTGAAAATAAATATGGCAGGAGTCATACCACCTATTTTTGCATCCGCAATTATTCTTTTCCCTGCAACAATTGCGAGTTGGAGTAGTTCAAGCGATCAGGATAGTCTTGTTCAAAATATCGCACTTTCTCTAACTCCTGGGCAACCCTTATACATCATGTTATATGCGTTTGCTATAATATTTTTCTGCTTTTTCTATACAGCATTAGTATTTAATTCGAACGAAACAGCAGATAATTTAAAGAAATCAGGTGCGTTTATTCCTGGTATTAGACCAGGGGAACAAACAGCAAGTTATATTGATGATATTACCACAAGACTGACCACTGTGGGAGCAATGTATATAACTGCAGTGTGTTTATTGCCGGAATTTTTAATTCTGTATTTTAATGTACCTTTCTACTTTGGGGGAACATCATTACTAATTGTAGTAATAGTTGTCATGGATTTAATGGCACAAATACAAGCTCATCTACTGTCTCATCAATATGAAGGGATGATGAAAAAAGCTAATCTTAAAGGCATCGGTGGAGGATTAAGATAATGAAAGTAAGAGCATCTGTCAAAAAGTTATGTAGACATTGTAGGGTGATTAGACGTAATAGAGTTGTACGAATAATCTGCAATAAAGATGCTAGACATAAGCAAAGACAAGGTTAAATAGGTTGTAATAAAGGCAAATGAAATATAAAATGTCCGAGAGTTAATTTATGGCAAGAATAGCAGGAATAAATTTACCTAATGATAAGCATATATGGATTGCACTAACATCAATCTATGGGATTGGAGTTACACGCGCAAACAAGATATGTTCGGATTCAGGAGTAGAGAGAACTAAAAAAGTTAAGGACCTTAGCGAGCAAGACCTGGAGGTTTTAAGGAATTTTGTAGAGAAGTATCAATTAGAAGGCGACTTAAGGAGAGAAAATTCAATTAATATCAAACGCCTTATGGATATAGGTTCTTTCAGAGGTATCAGGCATAGAAAAGGCCTACCTCTAAGAGGACAAAGAACAAAGAACAACAGTAGGACACGCAAAGGTCCAAGAAAAATATTAAAGGCTAAATAATGGCAGTAAATAAAACTAAAAAAAAGAAAGAAAAGAAAATAGTTAATGAGGGTGTAGCACATATCTACGCATCTTTTAATAATACAATAATTACTATTACGGATAAACAAGGCAATACCCTCTCATGGGCAACTTCTGGCGGATCAGGATTTAGAGGCTCTAGAAAAAGCACTCCATTTGCTGCACAAGTCGCTGCAGAAAAGGCTTGTAATAAAGCAGCAGATTATGGTTTAAAAACTCTCGAAGTTCTTGTAAAAGGACCTGGACCTGGTCGTGATTCTGCTGTACGAGCGATCAATAGTGCTGGTTATAAGATAACAAACATTACTGATATAACACCATTACCACATAATGGATGTAGGCCTCCTAAAAAGAGGAGAGTATAAATGGCCAAATATACCGGATCAAAATGCAAGTTAATGAGAAGAGAGGGAACAGATTTGTATCTTAAATCTGGTTCTAGAGCCTTGGACACAAAGTGCAATCTTGAGAAGAAACCAGGTCAGCCAGGTGATGCACGTAGAGGTAAGATGTCTGACTACTCTATTCAATTAAGAGAGAAACAAAAAGTAAAAAGGATTTATGGTATTCTAGAAAAACAATTTAGGAACTATTATAAAAAATCTGCAAGTAGAAAAGGTTCAACAGGAGAGAATTTATTAAACATGCTGGAGACACGATTAGATAATGTAGTATATCGAATTGGTTTAGGCTCCACTAGAGCTGAATCACGACAACTCGTTAATCACAAAAATATTGAAGTAAACGGAGAAGTCGTAAATATACCATCATATCAAGTTTGTCCAAAAGATAAAATATCACTTAGAGATTCAAAAAAAGAGCAGATAAGAGTCAAATTATCGATGAGTTTAGCAGAGGTAAGAGGCTCGAATGATTGGATTGAGGTTGATACAAAAAATTTATCAGGAATATTCATTAGAAATCCTGAAAGAAAAGAACTACCGGCAGAAATAAATGAATCTCTAATTGTAGAATTGTACTCAAAATAGGTGAAATATGAATAAAAATGACTTTCTAAAACCAAAACTAGTAGATATAGAAGCTACCTCGTCAACCCATGCAAAGATTAGCATTGAGCCTTTGGAGAGGGGATTCGGACACACTCTTGGAAATGCTTTAAGAAGGGTTCTTTTATCTTCTTTACCCGGTAGCGCTGTTACTGAAGTAACAATTGAAAATATTTTACATGAATACAGCACTATAGAGGGTGTGCAAGAGGATGTATTAGAAATCTTATTGAATATAAAAAAACTCGCACTGATATTACACGAGAAGGAATCTTTGGATGTTACTTTGAGAAAGAAAGGCAAAGGTCCTGTCCTAGCATCAGATATAAATCAAAGCTCTGATCTAGAAATTAAAAATCCTGATTTTTGTATTGCGAACATAACTAATGACAAGACAGAGTTGGTCATTAATATGACTGTCACCCGTGGACGTGGATATCTGCAAGCTCAAAAAAGAAAATTCAATGAACAGGAAGACTTAGGAATTGGTAAAATGCAACTTGATGCATCATTTAGTCCTGTCGTGCAAGTGACATATAACGTTGATACCGCTAGAGTTAAACAAAGAACAGATTTAGATAAATTAGTTATAGATTTAAAAACTAATGCAACAATAGAGCCAGAAGACGCAATAAGAAAAGCAGGTCAGATACTAAGAAATCAATTAGATGTGTTCACTTACTTAGAAGTCCAGGAAGATACAGAGGAAGATTCTGACGTCCCACAAATTGATCCGGTACTTTTGAGACCTGTTGATGATTTGGAATTAACCGTAAGATCCGCAAATTGCTTAAAAGCAGAAAATATTTACTATATCGGTGATTTAGTTCAGAGAAGTGAGAATGAGTTATTGAAAACACCTAATTTAGGTAAAAAATCACTCACAGAAATTAAAGATGTATTGGCGACTCATAGTTTATCGTTAGGGCTGAAACTTGAAGATTGGCCACCAAAAGGTATTGAGAAAAGATTATGAGGCATAAAAAGAGTGGCAGACAATTAAACAGAAATTCTTCGCATCGAAAATCTTTGATGAAGAATCTCACTTTATCTTTATTAAAGCATGAGAAAATTGAAACATCTCTTCCTAAAGCGAAAGAATTAAGAAAAGTAGCAGAACCATTAATTACACTTGCAAAAGAGGATAGCTTAATGAGAAGACGCATCGCTTACTCTAAAATTAGAGATAAAGAGGTAGTAAAAAAGTTATTTGAAAACCTCGGGCCAAGATTCAAAGAAAGAAATGGTGGCTATCTTAGAATATTAAAAAATGGTTTCAAAATAGGTGACTCCTCACCAAAGGCGCTTGTCAAATTAGTAGATAATTCTTAACGGACTTCACTTAAGTTTATTTTTTAGAAACTTTCCAGTAAATGAATTCTTCTCTCTGGACACATCCTCTGGTGTTCCAGATACTACGCATCTTCCACCACCTAATCCACCCTCAGGCCCTAAATCAATTATCCAGTCAGCGGTTTTAATTACCTCAAGATTATGCTCAATTATCACAAGAGTATTACCCCTCTCTTTAAGCTTATTGAGTACTTTTAATAATTTCGCTACATCATGAAAATGAAGACCAGTCGTTGGTTCATCTAATACATAAATTGTTTTTCCTGTGTCTCTTTTGATCAGTTCTTTGGCAAGCTTTATTCTTTGAGCCTCACCGCCCGAGAGAGTAGTTGCGTTTTGACCAAGACGAATGTACGAAAGACCAACTTCATCTATCACATCTAATTTTCTCTTAATTAATGGGTAATTAGAAAAAAACTTTATTGCTTCTGAGACTCGCATATCAAGAACATCAAATATATTTTTACCTTTGAGTTCAATCTGCAAAGTTTCATCATTGTACCTTTTGCCATTACATTTATCACATTTTACGTATACATCAGATAAAAAATGCATTTCTACTCTAATTACGCCATCACCCTCACATGCGTTACACCTCCCACCTCTAACATTAAAGCTAAATCTACCTGGTGAATAACCTCTCGATCTCGCTTCTTTATTTAGTGAAAAAAGATCTCTAATGTGTGTAAACACTCCTGTGTAGGTAACGGGGTTCGACCTTGGAGTTCTGCCAATAGGACTCTGATCTATCTCTATTATCTTATCAAGATTTTCTAGCCCAGTAATTTTTTGACATCCTGTTTGAGAATTATCTTTCTCCGAGAAATCATTGTATATATATTCGTAAAGCACATCATTAACTAGTGTTGATTTTCCGGACCCTGATACACCTGTAATACATGTTAGAAGTCCAAGTGGAATTTTTATATCAATATTTTTAAGATTATTTGCATGAGCTTTTGTAATTTTTAAAATTTTCTTCTGATTAATTTTTTTTCTTACAGCAGGAACCTCTATTCTTTTAGATTTTGATAGATATTGACCAGTGTAGGAGTTATCCACTTTTTTTATATCATTTGGATTACCGACATAAACGACCTCTCCGCCAGATTCACCAGCACCCGGGCCGATATCGACAACACAATCGGAAGTTAATATTGTATCCTCATCATGCTCAACCACAATCACTGTGTTACCAAGATCTCTAAGGTTCTTAAGAGTATCCAACAATTTATCATTATCTCTCTGATGAAGACCGATAGATGGTTCGTCTAAAATATACATTACACCTACTAAACCTGAACCAATTTGACTAGCAAGCCTAATTCTTTGTGCTTCACCACCGGAAAGCGTCTCCGCACTTCTATCGAGAGTTAAATAGTTTAAACCAACGTTGTTTAAGAAGTTCAGTCGACTTACAATTTCAAGGATGATTTTATTTGATACTTCTTTATTCATCCCTTTAAAGTTAATTTCATTAAAGAATTTTAGTGAATCTCCGATAGTCATGGATGTGATTTCACTTATTGATTTATTAAAAATGAATATATTCCTACTTCTATTATTTAATCTTGTACCGTCACATTCACTACACTTGTCAATAGATAGGTACTTTGATAGACGTTCTTTTTTCGAATACGACCCCGTTTCATATTGCCTCTCAAACTTTTCAATTATTCCCTCCCATTCTTCATCTCGTACAACAAAATCATCCATGTTTTTACTTCTATATCCTCTCACATACTTCATTTTAATTATTTCTCCCTTACTACCATTGAAAAGTATTTCTTTAAAACTCTTTGAGAGTTTGTGGTATGGAAGGTCTAAATCTATTTTAAAATGGTTTGCTAAACTTTCTAATAAGAGGGAGTAGTATGCACTTTTGTCATCCCATCCGTAAATTGCACCTTTTCTGAGACTGAGTTCAGGGTTTACAATTATTTTATCTATATCAAAGAATTCATCTACACCTAAACCATCACAAGTGGGACAAGCCCCAGCTGGACTATTAAATGAAAAAAGTTTTGGTTCTAATTCAGGAATAGAATAGCCGCAATGTGGACAGGCGTATTTAGTAGAAAAAATATCGCATATCAAATTTTTGTCAGTTTCTAGAATGTAAACGATACCGCCTGATAAGTCTGAGCAAAGTTCTAACGACTCTACGAGTCTTAATTTATCTTCCTTTGATATTGAGCTAAATCTATCTATTACAAACTCAATGTTATTTTTTTTCTTTGGGTTTATGAGGTGGTTCAACATATGTTTAGACATGTCACTTATGTTTATGATTTCATCATTTACCCTTATCCTCTTGTGACCTTGTCGTGAAAACGATTCTATAAGTTTCGTATGTTCACCTTTTTGTTGCTTAACAACAGGCGAGATAATCATAATCTTTTTATTTGCATAATCCGATAGAATTTTCTTTGATATATCACTATAAGACATGGCTTTAAGTTCAATGTTATGATCAGGACATTTTGGTGAACCTACTCTAGCAAAAAGTAGTCTTAAATAGTCGTAAATTTCTGTTACGGTTCCTACAGTAGACCTGGGATTGTGAGATGATGATTTTTGCTCGATAGAAATTGCAGGGGAAAGACCCTCAATTATATCTACATCCGGTTTATCCATCATTGACAAGAATTGTCTTGCATAAGAAGATAGCGATTCCATATATCTGCGCTGCCCTTCAGCAAAGATTGTGTCAAATGCCAGAGAGGATTTTCCAGACCCTGACAGTCCTGTTATTGTTATTAACTTATCGCGCGGAATTTCTAAGTTGATATTTTTTAGATTATGAGTCCTTGCTCCCTTAACAAATATATTCTTCTTCATGGTAGGGAAATAATAGCATCAAATGACAATAAAAAAAGATTGTTATAATAAATTTATTTCATTACATTGATACCCTTTTTTTTGAGGGTTTTTAACAAAATCTTTGCTTAGATTACCTGCTTTATAATCAATAATTAGCCTAGTTTAAGTGGAATTTTTGCTATCCGTAAGATAAGATTTAAGTTATAGTTATTCTTTGATGAATGTAATCGAGTATAAATGTCAGTAAATAAAGTAATTCTATTAGGTCGCGTCGGGGCTGATCCTGAGGTTAAATATATGCCGAGTGGTAACGCCGTTGTAAATTTATCAATTGCCACAAACCGTAAATTCAAAAATCAAGATACTGGATCATATGACGATAAGACCGAGTGGCATCGTGTTGTATTTTTCAATAAACCAGCAGAGACTATTGGTCAGTATGTAAAGAAGGGTCAACAGCTTTACGTAGAGGGTAGATTACAGACAAGAAAATGGCAAGACAAAGACGGTATAGAAAAATACTCTACGGATATAATCTCTGATAATTTTACATTTATTGGTTCCAAATCTGATACACAAAACTTTGACACTTCGTCTCAACAAAGCCCCAAAGAAAATTTTGATCAAAGTTCACCAGTGCCAAATGACGACGACATTCCATTCTAGGTCAAATGCTGGAAAATAAAAAGTTCTACATACAAACACATGGCTGCCAGATGAATGAATATGATTCTGAGAAGCTTAACGATGTACTGAGACAGAATCTTAAGATGCAAAGAACCATGAGAGCAGAAGATGCTGATTTGCTATTTCTGAATACATGTTCTATTAGAGAGAAAGCACAAGAGAAAGTTTTTCATCAATTAGGGCGCTGGAGGAAGTTCAAATTACAGAATCCTGATATTTTAATAGCAGTTGGAGGATGTGTTGCTACTCAAGAGGGAAAGAAAATTAAAAATAGGTCGCCACAAGTAGATATAATATTTGGCCCTCAAACAATTCATAGGCTTCCTGAAATGATTAAGGGTGCTATAGAAAAATCTAATTCTGTAGAAATTGATATTTCATTTCCTGAAATAGAAAAATTCGATTATCTACCAAGTTCAAACAAAAAATCACCAAGCGCATATCTATCAATTATGGAGGGATGTAGTAAGTACTGTACTTTTTGTGTTGTGCCATACACAAGAGGAGAAGAGGTTAATAGAAGATTTGACGATATTTTATATGAAGCTAATAATCTTGCAAAGTTTGGCGCAAAAGAAATTATACTACTGGGTCAGAATGTTAACGCTTATAAATCAGTAGATTATCATGGGCAAAATGTGGGATTGTCACATCTAATTCGTTATATATCTCATATTGATGGAGTATACAGGATTCGTCATACAACCTCTCATCCTATAGACTTCAACGATGAACTTATAAATGAGTATAAAAATCCAAAAATGGCGAATAATCTTCACCTACCAGTACAGTCCGGATCTGATGCTATATTATCTAAAATGAAAAGGAAGCATACGACTTTGGAGTACAAAAGTATTATCAGGAAAATCAGAAAAATTAGGCCTAACATAAATCTCACATCAGATTTCATTGTTGGATACCCCGGAGAGACCGAGTCAGAATTTCAGGAAACTATGGAATTTATTAGCGACGTAAATTTTAGTGACGCATATAGTTTTATCTATAGCCCAAGACCAGGCACCCCTGCGTCTATTGAAAAAGATGATGTTTTAGAATTCGACAAAAAAAGAAGATTATCTGAACTCCAAGATCTACTCAGACAACAATCATTAAATTTTTCAGAAAAAATGTTGGGAACTAAGCAAAGTGTCCTCATTGAGGGCAACTCTGCTAAAAGAGCTAAAGAGCTTTATGGACGAACCGATAATAACAAAGTAGTAAACTTCCAATCAAAGAATAAGAAAGTTGGCAGTCTTGTGGAGGTAATTATAACTGAAGTTAAGAGAAACACGCTTTATGGTGAAACAATTAATAATGATATCAATAGTCAATTAAATGGATCAAGAGTAACAATTGCCCAATAAATCTACCAAAACAAATATTACGCTTAAACCCCAAGATAACGACAGGCTCGCTAATCTATGTGGGACACTTGATGAAAATTTACGTCAGATAGAGTTATTTATGGATGTCGAAATATCTAATCGTGGGAATAGTTTCTTTATCAAAGGTGATGAAAAAAATGTACCTAAAACATCAGACTTAATAAAGAGATTGTATTCTATTTCTGAACACGAGTTGCTTACCCCAAAGCAACTTCATATTTACTTAAATGATAACGATAAAAATATGGAAGATTGTGACGAAGATTCTACCGATGAATATGAACTTAAATGTAAAAAGAAATTAATCAAAGCGACAAATAAATTGCAAAAACTATATATAGAATCAATCATGAAGTCTGATTTAATATTTGGTGTAGGCTCCGCTGGAACCGGTAAAACATTTTTGGCTGTTGCCTCAGCAGTATACGCTCTTGAACAAGGTTTAGTAAAAAAAATATTCCTAGCCAGACCCGCGATAGAGGCAGGAGAAAAATTGGGATTCTTACCCGGAGATTTAGCAGAAAAAGTCAACCCATACTTACAACCAATATATGATGCGCTCAATGAGATTCTTGGTGTTGTACAAGTTAATAAACTCCTAGAGAAAAAAATTATTGAAATTGCACCTCTGGCTTACATGAGAGGGAGAACATTAAATGATGCATTTATTATTCTAGATGAAGCACAAAATACAACTATAGCGCAAATGAAAATGTTTTTGACAAGAATTGGATTTAGATCGAAAACAGTTGTTACAGGTGATACAAGTCAAATTGATCTCCCTAAAGAGATAAAATCAGGATTAGTTGATTGCTTAGAATTTATTGGAAAAATAGAGGGAGTATCAATCACTAGATTTAAATCTGAAAATGTTATTAGACATAAAATAGTTAGAGAAATTATAAAAGGATATGATAAACGAAAATAATAATTTGAAAATTAATTTAATTGATTATGATGTCAATTGTAATATACCAAGTAGTTACAAATTAAAAAAATGGGCTAGGTTTGCTTACCTGAAAAAGCAAAAAAATAGTGTGAATATTAAAGTGGCTACGAAAATGGAGATGAGAAATCTTAGCAAAAGATATTTAAAGAGGAAAAATGTATGTAATGCATTATCATTTCAAAATACATCTATTCCACGAGAGAATAAATTGGGAGAAATTATAGTTTGCGCTGATGTTATTAATGAAGAGTCTTCTAAATATAAAATATCTTTGGACAAGAGATGGTGTCACATGATTATACATTCAATGTTACATTTGCAGGGTTTCAATCACAAAGTAAAAGATGCTAAATTGAAAATGGAGAGGAAAGAAATCCTTTTAATGAAAAAACTTGGATTTTCAAACCCATATCTAATATGAATAGCAAAAAAAATAAAATATTATCAGACATCCTGAAAATCTTCAAAAATACTCCAAAGAAGAAAGAGGATATTCTTGAGCTAGTAAGAAACTCGGTTATAAATGAATTATTAGATGCTGAATCTATGACAATGATAGAGGGAGTCTTTAAAGTGTCTGAGATGCAAGTCCGAGAAATTATGGTTCCAAGACCTCACATGAAAGTAATTGATATCTCTGACAATACAGATGATGTTATCAAAAAAGTTACGCAGTCTGGCCACTCTAGATTTCCAGTTATAGATGATAATAAAGATGAAATTATTGGTGTTCTACTTGCGAAAGATTTACTAAAGAAGTTTTATGATGAAAAAAATGAAGATTTTGATTTACATGAATTACTAAGATCTGCTGTTTTTGTTCCAGAGAGTAAGAGATTAAATATTTTATTAAATGAATTCAAAGAAAATCGTAATCACATTGCAATTGTTATTGATGAACATGGTGGAGTATCTGGCCTGATCACAATTGAAGATGTCCTAGAGGAAATTGTTGGTGAGATTGACGACGAGCATGATGCTCGATCTGACTCTCAGATTATTGATAAGGGAAATAATGAGTATATTATTGATGCACTCACACCACTAGAGGAGTTTAATGAATATTTTTCATCTGATTTTAAGGATGATGATGTTGAGACAATTGGTGGGTATCTGACTAATAAATTTGAAAAAGTACCGAATGTTTCTGAAGTTCTTCATACAAAAACGCTGTCATTTAAAATTCTATCTGCAGATTCAAAGAAAATAACAAGAATTCAAGTAATTAAATCTCTTGGTTAGTAATATATCCTTAATAAAAATATTTTGAATATTATATCTATAATATCTATTATTACTTCTGGTGCGCTTTATGTGCTTGCGTTTTCACCATTTGATTATAAGATATTAATGTATTTTTCTATCGTATTATCTCATATTGTATTCTTTGGCAGTGATAGAAAAGATGCAATGAAATATGGTTATTTGTATGGACTAGTAATATTCTCATTAGGAGCTTCTTGGATATTTATAAGTATCTATAATTTTGGAGGTAAGGACTTATTTATCTCATCTCTCATTACTATTATATTTATTCTCATTCAATCAAGTTATTTTTTACTATACACTTATTTTGTAAATCTGAACTTATTAAATCAAAATAGAGTGATTATCTTTCTTTTCCCAGCTAGCTTATGGGTTCTGATGGAATTTGCGAGATCAAATTTACTCACTGGATTTCCATGGCTACTTGTTGGAGTAAGTCAAATTCACACAATTTATGATAATATTTTTCCTATTTTTGGAACACTGTCAATTGGTTTTATTATGGTATTCCTTTCGACCAATCTATCACTCTTTTTTATTCAAAAAAATAAAAAATCTTTTTTAATAGTGGTTCTAAGCACTTTTTTAATTTTAAATATATTCTCAAATTATGATTTCAAATGGACAAAAGAATCGAGTGATAAAATTTCAGTTGGAATAATGCAACCAAACATTGAACAAGATTTTAAATTCAAAAAAGAGGGTATTATAGATATTAGGAGGACATTATTAAGTTTATCAAATAATACTAATAATGATTTTCTTATTTTACCTGAAACTGTGATGCCACTAATTTTCCGTGAAGATGATAAATTCTATAAGGAGCTTCTTAAAAATAGTGCTACTAATGTGATTTCTGGTATTTTTCGACAGAACAATGAAAAAGTTTTTAATAGCTTAGTATTAATTAATGACAATGTTCAATATTATGACAAGAGACACTTGGTTCCATTTGGAGAGTATACACCAATGAAATCAATACTATATCCTATATCTAGATTACTCAGTATACCGATGTCCAACCTTTCCTCAGGGCAAAAAAAGCAAAAGAACCTAGTTGTAGATAATATTAACTTTATTCCATTAATATGTTACGAGTCTGCTTATCCGGAGTTGGTAGACATGAACGGTATGAACCATAGTGTAATTCTAAATGTTAGTAATGATTCTTGGTTTGGAGATTCATTAGCACCATATCAGCATCTTCAAATCTCACAGGTCCGAGCTTTAGAATTTAAGAGGTACTTAATCAGAGCGGCAAATACTGGTATTTCTGCAATTATTGACAAAGATGGTCATATTCTAGAGCAATTGAACTTAAATACTCGAGATCTTCTGCAATCGCACATTAAGACATATACTGGCAAAAGTCTCTATAGCCGTTTTGGCGATTATCCTATTTTGATGTTAATATTTATAAGTATAATTTTTTACTTTATAAAACGAAAAGCAGATGGATAAAGAGTATAACCCAAAAATAATTGAAGATAATGTTCAGGAATTTTGGGAGTTAAATAAATCTTTTTCAACGTCACTAAATTCTGATAGAAAAGATAATTTTTACTGTTTATCGATGTTCCCTTATCCAAGTGGTAAGCTCCATATAGGACATGTCAGAAATTACACAATTGGTGACGTCATCTCTAGAGCTATGCGAATGACCGGCAAGACAGTCTTTCAGCCTATGGGTTGGGATTCCTTTGGTTTACCTGCTGAAAATGCGGCCATACAAAATAAAGTTCATCCAGAGGTGTGGACTAGGAAAAATATTGAACACATGAAAAATCAATTGATGAAGTTAGGTTTTTCTTATGACTGGGAATATGAAATTACCACTTCAGACTCAAAGTACTATCGATGGGAGCAATGGTTCTTCTTGAAATTACTAGATAAAGATTTAGTTTATAGAAAAAAATCAGAAGTTAATTGGGATCCTATTGACAAGACTGTTCTGGCAAATGAACAAGTAATTGATGGCAAAGGTTGGAGATCAGGCGCAGAAATAGAGAGAAAAGAAATACCTCAATGGTTTCTTAAAATATCAAATTATGCTGATGAGCTCTTACGGGATTTAGAAAATCTCAAGCAGTGGCCATCTTCGGTATTGACTATGCAAAGAAATTGGATAGGAAAATCTGAAGGAGCAATAGTTCAATTTCAAATATGTGATTCTGATATGACGCTAGATGTTTACACAACTAGGGTAGATACAATTTTTGGAGTTGCTTTCCTAGCCATATCTCCGAGTCATCCATTTTTAAAATCTAGGGATGACTTATCCATGGAAGTTTTGGAATTTATCGATAGATGTTCATCAATTAAAGTATCTGAAGAGACTATAGGTCAAATTGAAAAGGAGGGAGTTAAAACTGACTTCGAGGCAGTAAATCCAGTATCAGGTGAGAAAGTGAAAGTATGGCTAGCGAATTATGTTCTCTCTGATTACGGAACTGGTTGTGTTATGTCAGTGCCTGCTCATGATGAGAGAGATTTTGAGTTTGCTACTAAATATAATATACCATTTAAAAAAGTTATCAAAAGCAATCATAGCTCTGATCAAAATGCTTACACCGGTGAGGGAATATTGATAAATTCAGGGCAATACAATTCTAAAAAATCCTCAGATGCAAGAGATGACATTATCCATTTTTTGCAGACAAAAAAACTTGGTAAAAAGAAAATAAATTTTAGACTTAGAGATTGGGGAATTTCTCGACAAAGATATTGGGGCTGCCCGATACCAGTCTTTTATCATTTGGATGGAACAATGTTCCCTGTTCCAGAAGCAGATCTGCCTGTAGAGCTTCCCAATGATATCAATCTAAATGTTGATGGTAACCCTCTAGATTCTCACCCTACATGGAAATATATTAAATGTCCCTATACAGGAAAAGATGCTATTAGAGAGACTGATACATTTGACACTTTTTTCGAATCTTCATGGTACTATCTTCGCTTTTTATCCTCTAACAATAGTGAGAGAATATTTGATGATAATGTAGACGCATGGTTACCAGTTGATCAATATATAGGAGGTGTTGAGCATGCTATTCTTCATCTATTGTATGCAAGATTTTTTCATAAACTAATGAGAGACTTTGATTTATTATCAAGTTCTGAGCCTTTTACTTCACTTTTATCGCAGGGAATGGTTCTCAAAGATGGCTCAAAAATGTCAAAGTCAAAGGGAAATACTGTAGATCCTGATGATATAATAAATAAATATGGCGCTGACACTCTCAGAGTTTTTATAATGTTTGCTGCTCCACCGGACAATAATCTTGAATGGTCTGATACTGCTATTGAGGGTTCTTATAAATTCCTAAAGAGACTCTGGTCATTTGCTTATCAGATTAAAAACGCAGAGAGCACTGATGAAATAGACGACGAGAGATTTCGTCAGATAAATACAAAAATCAACAAATCGATAGAAAAGGTCACCAATGATATGTTTGTGAGAAAAAATTTTAATACTGCCATTGCTACTATTATGGAATTATTAAATGAGTTGACAAAATATGCAGACTATAACAAGAGGGATAACAAACTATGTTTTATAGCTCTAGAAACGATACTTAAAATACTCTCACCATTTGCACCGCATATTACACAGGAAATTTGGTGGAAATGCTTTGATGATAGAATTTTGATGGATGAAAGATGGCCGAAATCAGACAAAGATGCTTTAATAGAGGATATCAAAGAGATTGTTGTGCAGGTAAATGGTAAGTTAAGAGGACGAATTCAAGTCGATACAGGTTCTGACGAAGCAGAGGTGAATAGAAAAGTTCACGAAGATGAAAAGTTAAAAAAATATCTGAGCAACGATATTAAAAAAATTATATTTATTAGAGATAAAATAATAAATTATGTCATATAAAAGAAATATATTCTTGACAGTTTTACTCGGAGGATTATTATCATTGAACTCTTGTGGATTCACTCTACGTGGTAATTTTGATTTTCCATCAGATATAAAAAAAATATCAGTGTCCTCTAATGAATATAGTAATCTGGTAGAGACATTAAACATGTCTTTTCAAAATGAAGATATAATGATTGTTAGTAATGCTGATAAAGATTTAAACAGGATAATAGTTGTATCAGAGACATTTAACCGACGTCAGTTATCAATAAATATATCTGGTAGGGTCAATGAATATGAACTGATTTATAAAGTGGTGTTTCAGATAAGCACACCAAATTCCAAATCCTCCAATGAAGAAATTATATTATATAGGGATTACTCTTTCGATGAGGACAACATCATGGGGAACACTGATCGGGAAGAGCAAATTAGAAAAGAGATGGTATCAACCGCTTCCTCACTGATTTATAATAAGTTTATTGCTAAGATAAGTAATACAAAATAGTTAACTCTTTGGCATAGGTCCATATGGAGATGATCTTGTTTTATCATGGGTAATCATACGATATTTTACAAAATCTTCTAATTTCTTGAAGTGAAAAAAGGGATTATATAGTATTTCATCTTTCATAGTAGATGTCTTCCTGATTGAATAATTATGACCTGGAAGAATTAATGTGTCTTCCCCTAAATCAAACTTCATGTGATTAAGAGTTTTAAACATATCTTCAGGATTACCACCATGAAGATCGCACCTGCCGCATCCAAAAACAAATAATGTATCGCCAGCTATTAGTTTATTGTCAATAAGATAGCAAGTTGACCCTGGAGTATGACCTGGGCTATGTATTGATTTTAATTCACTTTTACCAAGAGATATGGTGTCCCCTCCATAATTTATCTCATAATTATTATACTTCTTACCCCAAAATTTTTTTTCATGTGTGTTTATATGGATTGGTAAATCATAATTTTTCAATATTTCATCTAATGCATTGACGTGATCATTATGACTATGAGTTAGGAGTATCTTCGTGAGTTTAAGATTATATTTCTCTATATATTTATAAATTTCATTCAAATCCCATGCTGGATCCACGATGGCACAATTTTTTGTTTCTACGTCAACGATAAGATAAATCATATTATCCATAGGACCGCTCTCAAATGTTTCGATTAAATATTCTTTTTTGTGATTACTCATGTTGTGAGATTAAATAATTTTTGTGTTATAATATATTATGACAGAAATAATACTAAAACCAGAATTAATCAAAGGTATTCAAAAAGTTCTTACAGATTATGAGCCAGCTAATCAAGACCCAATATTAGCTGCTCAATACCTTTCTGCTATAGTAGGCTCCATAGTGGCAACATCAAATCATCCACCGGATCAACAAGATGAAATGCTCAAACAAATATTAGATTTCACAAAATATGTTTATGATCAACAATCAAAAGGTTCAACACCACCTGTTGATAAATCACAAGACGCTTTTGGAGTCTGGAAGCCTGACAACTAACCGTTTATCTCTTTTATTAGCCCAAGACCTTTATAAACTAAGCCTGTGTAAATTTGAAGTAAGTGTGCGCCCGATAAAATTTTTTCTTGTGCTGATGACTTAGACATGATGCCGCCACATCCTATTATAACTGTCTCTCTAGAAAGAGATGTCTTGAAATCACTTATGAGATTATTAGATTTTTTATGTATCGGTAAACCACTTACACCACCGTCATAATTATAGTATTTTTCGGAGTTAAGAAGTGATTTATCAAGAGTAGTATTAGTTAAAATAATACCATCAATCTCATAATCATTTATTATTTTACATAGTGAATATATATTATCATGATTAATATCCGGAGAAATTTTTAGGACAATAGGAGTCCTTTTCGAGTGTTTTCTTATAAGTCCATCATGTGTTTTTTTAATGTTATATAGAAAATCTTCAAGATACTCACTTTTATGCAAATCTCTTAATTTGTTAGTATTAGGAGATGAAATATTTAATGTAATATAATCACACAACTCATAAATCTCTCTCATACAATATTGATAATCCGTAAAAGCATCATGTATTGGAGTATCAGCATTTTTTCCTATATTAACCCCAATTGGGATTTTCTTCTCGAAGCCAGTCAATTGTTTTTTGAGATAATTGACCCCTTTGTTATTAAAACCAAGATGATTAATTATTGCAAATTCATCTGGTATTCTAAATACTCTTGGTTTTTTATTGCCGGTTTGAGCTTTTGGTGTAATTGTTCCAAGTTCAGCAAAACCTAATCCTATGTTATTGATAAAATTTAGATAATCGCCATTTTTATCAAACCCAGCAGCTAAACCTAACACACTCGGAAAAGTAATATTCATATATTTTTTATTAAGTGAAGTATTATTTTTTGAAATAAATTTTTTTAAATAAGAGCTATATAGTATCTCAGCAGCACTTAAACTCAATTTGTGAGATAATTCAGGGGGTAAAGTGAAAATAATTTTTCTAAAAAAATTAAATAAAATCTCTTCCTCCCAAATAAATGTTGATAATGAGAATCAATACTGCTTATAGTCTAACATATTTCGGTTGACATGAATTATAAATAAAATTAGAATCATTCTAAATAGATTATAAAAACAAAGTAGTTTTTGGGAGAGAATTATGAGTTTAAAGGGTTCAAAAACTGAACAAAACCTTAAAGACGCTTTTGCGGGGGAATCTCAAGCAAACAGAAGATATCTTTATTTTGCAGCTAAAGCAGACGTAGAAGGTCAAAATGACGTAGCTGCTGTCTTCAGATCAACAGCCGAGGGTGAGACAGGACATGCACATGGCCACCTTGAATATTTAGAAAAAGAGTGCGGGGATCCGGCAACTGGTGAACCCATCGGGGACAGTACCTCAAATCTAAAAGCTGCTATTGCAGGTGAAACACATGAATATACAGATATGTATCCCGGCATGGCTAAGACTGCAAGAGATGAGGGTTTTGATGAGATAGCGGATTGGTTTGAGACGCTTGCTAAAGCAGAGAGATCTCACGCTAATCGATTCACTAAAGCTTTAGAATCAATGGCTTGATTTGTATAAATTTTACTTACTTAAGTAAAACTTTAGGGGGAGATAATGGAAGGTGGTTTGAGGCGACCTATACGTCACACTATTGATTGGCAAAACTCTGATTATTATAATGAGGAACTTTTTGAGAAAGAGCTGAGAAGAGTAGCAGATGCCTGTCATGGTTGTAGAAGATGCGTAAGTTTATGTAACTCTTTCCCTACATTATTTGATTTGATAGATGAATCTGAAACTTTTGAAGTAGATGGGGTAAATTATAATCAATTTGAAAAAGTGGTAGATCACTGTTATTTGTGTGATTTATGCTTTCTAACAAAGTGTCCTTATGTACCCCCACATGATTGGGAGATAGATTTTCCGCATTTGATGCTAAGAGCAAAAGTCATTAGGTTTAAAAAAAATAAGACCTCGATGAGAGATAAAGTGTTAACATCAACTGATTTAGTTGGAAAGTTAGTATCAAATAAAATATTATCTCCAATAATTAATTATCTCAATTCTCATAAATTATTTAGATATTTTCTTTCGTTTATAATGTCGATTCATATTAAAGCTAAATTACCAAAATATACAAATCTTACAGCAAAATCTGAGGCAAAAAATTTGGAGTATAATTCTTCAAGCGTTAACAAAGTAGCAATATTTACTACATGTTATCATAATTATAATGAACCAAAGATAATTAACGACCTATCCTCCGTACTGAAACACAATAATATAACGGTTAGAATAATAAAGAATGAAGTATGTTGTGGTATGCCAAAATTAGAGCTTGGTGATTTGATTAGCGTTCAGAATGCGATGAAAATAAATGCTACGATTCTTAACAGATACGTTATCGATGGTTATAAGATAATTGCGCCAGTACCATCTTGTGTTCTCATGTATAAGCAGGAACTTCCACTACTTTTCCCAGATAATATTATTTTAAAGAAAATATCTGAAAATATCTATGACCCATTTGAATACTTATTTATGCTTCACAAACAAGGTGAGTTGAAAACAGATTTTAAAAATTACTTGGGTTCTATTCTTTATCAGGTAGCCTGTCATCAAAGAGTTCAAAATATTGGACTTTTAACAAAAAAAATTTTGGAGCTAGTTCCAAAAACAGATGTGAAAACAATTGAGAGGTGTTCGGGTCATGATGGGACATATGGAGTGAAGAAAGAAACACATGAAATTGCAGTAAAAATTGCTAAGCCAATTGTAAGTGAGTTACAAAAACAATCATACCCAATTTTTACAAGCGATTGCTCATTAGCTGGGAATCATATTTCTAATTTATCTGATAGTAAAGTAGACGCAACTCATCCCATAACTCTAATCAAAAATGCATATGGGATAAAAAATAGTGAGTATAAATGAAAAAATTACAATATAGAGACATATTATCGCTAGATGATTATGAGACAAGACGAGATTCAATTAAATATAAGATTATTGAGCATAAGAAACATCGCTCAGTTATGATAGGTGATCATATATTATTATTATTTGAGGACTATCATACGATAAGATATCAAGTACAAGAAATGTTAAGAATTGAAAAAATTGAAAAAAAGTCAGATATTCTTGAAGAATTAAAAGCTTACACGCCACTAATACCTGATGGTGACAATCTTAAAGCTACCATGTTAATTATGTATCCTGATGTATCACAAAGAAGGATAATGTTAGAAAAATTGAATGGCATAGAAAACGAAATTTGGATAAGCACAGATGGCGGAAAGAGATTATTTGCAAATTCTGATGAAGATCTTGAGAGGGCTAATGATAAAAAGACATCCGCAGTACACTTTTTGAGATTCCAGTTAAATCCAGAATGTCTCTATGCAATCAAAAATGATGGAAAACTACGCATTGGGTCTAATCATTTGAGTTATGATATGTCGATAATCATCGATAACAGAACATTAAAATCTTTAAGAGAAGATTTAGATTAACTTTTATTTCTTACTTTTATCAAAACTTCGGTTTGTTCCAGTTCTAAATCTTTTGATATATTTGGTAGTTTTGAAAAGATAATCTCACAATTATCTACATCAGTAAGTAAATTCGATGAGGTATTATATATATGATGATGAAGTGACAAATTTGTGTCATAAAATTTACAATCATTTTGTAAATTAATAGTTTTTAGGATACCTCTTTTTTCAAAGAGACATAACGTGTTATAAACCGTTGCTTGAGATATATTTAGGTCCGAATTTATGGCCATATTAATTAAATCAGCTGCCGTAAAATGTTGGTTCTTTGAAAAAATTATCTCTGCAAGCTCCAGTCTTTGCTTTGTTGGCGAAATATTATTCTCACGTAAAAATGTCTCTATGTTATCCATAACTCAATTATAGACATTGTATTATTTTTTTAAACTTTATTTTGACATTTTTTCAACAATTTTGCTCATCGATGCAGAGTCTTCATCTTGTAAATTGCTTCTAACTGCTTTTTGAAGTAATTTTTTTGAGTATTCTGCACCTCGAAGTGATAAACCATACCTTTTGGCTAAGTTTACTGCTATTTTTAAATCCTTGAGATGAAGATGAGTTTTAAACCCAGGCTTAAAGTTTTGTTTGATAATCTTTTCCCCATGGATTTCTAATATTTTGCTAAATGCAAATCCACCTAATAATGCTTCCCTGATTTTTTTTTGACTTGTTTTAGTCTTTTTTGCTAACACAAATATTTCACTTATGGCGCTTATAGTTTGCGCGACAACAATTTGATTACAAACCTTTGCAACCTGACCTGAACCACTTTCACCAATATATGTAATATTTTCACCTATACATTTTAGTAAATGTAATATTTTTTTGTATATTCTCAATTCACCTCCGACCATAATAGAAAGGTTACCCTTAATGGCACCAATCTCACCACCAGAGACAGGACAATCCAGAAAGTAGGATTTTTTCTTTTTTAAAATTTTCGAAACAGCAACAGCTTTTGAGGGCGAGATTGTACTAAAATCGACTATTATGCTACCTTGGTTAAGATTATCTGCTACATTGTTAGTCGAGAGAATCACATCATTAATAGCATTGTCGTCAGTGAGATTTAGAAAGATAATTTTATTTTTCTTTGCAAGTTCACCAATAGAGTTAACAAAATTACCACCTTTTCTAGATATAAAATTTATAACGTTCTTTTTACGAGCAAAAAAATTCACTTTGTATCCATTATGGATTAAATTACATGCCATAGGTTTACCCATTACACCCAAACCTATAAAGCCTATTTCGCAATGCGTTGATTTCTTTTCCATGATATATTGTATAGAATCTAATTAGTATTTAACATGAAAATAACATACAACCAAATATTGAGTGGCAAAAATATCCCAAAATCTCAGTTATATCTGATACATGGTGATCCATACCACCTTCTAAATGATATTCAAAACGTCATTTTCCCTAAATCTACAAATGAAAAAAATACTCTAATACACTATATCGACTCAGACTTTACTCCAGATGATATACGGCAAGATATTGAATCCAAGACATTATTTTCGGATAAGACTAATGTAGTTTTGAACGTGCTCACTAGCTCTATTCCAAAAAAATTAGCATCCTATATTCAGGAAATTAATATTCCTGATGACGTTAAAATAATTTTGAAAATAAATAACACTAATTTTTCTTTTAAAAAAACGAAATTTTTTAGTTTTGTTGAAAAAAAGCATATGGCAATAGAAGTTAAACCACTTGTTGGTAAATTTTTGAATGAGTGGATTATAAGTAGGTTTAGGAAACACTCGATAAAATTCACCACTAAATCACTTGATTTGATGAAAGAGGCTCATGATGGAGATAGTAGCGCTATTGCACAAGAGATTTATAAAATATCGATTATTGGTAATAATGACTTAGATTCATATCTAGAGAATACACATAAATCTTCAAAATTCTCAGAGCTAGATTTAATTGATTCTATGTTAGACAATAATAATAAAAAATCTCTGAAAATTTTTAAATATTTACAACAATCAAATTTCTCTGAAGTGTATTTACTTCAAATACTGCAGTTAGAAGTTAGGAAAATTATAAGCTGCAAAGTAGATATTTCTCCGGAGCCTTATATCCCATCATTCAAGATTAATAAGTATCATGCTCTATCAGAAATCAATGATATTGATTATTTCTATAAAATCCTGAGCGTATGCTCTGCCATAGATTCTAAAATAAAATCAAGCACAGAGAAAAATTATATATGGAATTCCCTAAAAAAAGTAATTAATTTACTATCATCGAGTAATTGTCAGAGTATATTATCAAAGGATCTTGTTTTACATGAATATAGTTAATTTTATAGACAAAATATGTGATAACGCAACAGGCTCGAGATTAGACTCAGGCCTTTATGATAGTGTAATTAAAAATAAAGCTCTAAAATATATTCATGATCTTATTAAGAAAAACAAATCGTCAATTTTAAAGAACAATCAGCTTGATGTTAATAGGGCATTAAAGAAAAATATTTCTGGTAGTTTTCTGGATCGGATGACTCTAAACGAGAGACGCGTAGATGATATGCTTAAGGGTATTAGGCAAATTATTAAAATAAGTGATCCGCTCTATAAGACCAGTAAGAGAATCAAGCAATCTAACGGAATATACCTTTCTCAGATGAGAGTGCCGCTCGGGACAATAGCAATGATTTATGAATCAAGACCGAATGTAACCATCGATGCAGCCTGTTTATGTTTGAAATCAGGAAATAGTGTAATTCTTAAAGGAGGATCAGACACATTATCTACAAATAAATATTTGGTAAAACTAATAAAAACAGCACTCGAAAAATCTGGAATGAATAAAAATCTCGTTCAGTTGATTGATAGTACAGATAGATCTGCCACGAGAGTACTCTTGAAAAAATCAAATCATATCGATGTTGTTATACCTAGAGGGGGAAAAAATTTAATTGAGATGATTATGCGTGAGTCATCAGTTCCTATGATTAAGCATTTAGATGGAAATTGTCATGTTTTTATCGATAAGGGTGCGGATGATAAAATTGCACACAGTGTTGCAATGAATTCAAAAACTCAAAGACTAGGAGTTTGTAATGCTATTGAGACCTTATTGATACATAAGAATTATCCATCTATGAAAGCATTAAGAATTTTGAGAGACTTAGACGATTCAGGGATAGAGATTAGGGGCTGTAAAAACACAAAAAAGATATTTCCAATGTGTATAAAAGCATCTGAGTCAGACTGGTTTGAAGAATATTTAGGACCTATTCTTGCTGTAAAGATTGTAAAAGATGTAGATGAGGCAATTGCTCATATCAGTAAGTTCGGGTCGATGCATACAGATGCTATAATATCAAAGAATAAAAAATCGATTGAGAAATTCTGTAAACAAGTTGACTCTAGCTCTGTGATGGTGAATACTTCCACGCGTTTTGCAGATGGTTTTGAATATGGACTTGGTGCTGAAATTGGTATAAGCACTGATAAGCTTCATGCAAGAGGCCCAGTTGGACTTTTGGGTTTGACTAATCTTAAGTATATAGTGACAAGTAGTGGAAAGATAAAAAAATAGATGAAAATTTCAAAATCCATTGGAATTTTTGGGGGTGCTTTCGACCCAATTCACTTAGGTCATATCATTCCCATTATGGAATTACGCGCTAGATATTCTCTAGATAAAGTAATCTATATTCCTACTTTTATTTCCAATTCAAAAAAAAATATTGAAGCCACCCCAGAACAAAGACTGGAGATGCTTGAAATATCACTCCAAAATAGGGAGTGTGAAATTGATAGGAGGGAAATTGATAATAAAAATATATCTTATACTATTGATACCCTAAATTCTATCACACAAGATTTCCCTGATTACAAGCTTATAGTTATTATTGGACAAGATAATTTAGTATCACTCCCAGAATGGAAAGATTTCGAGAAAGTATTAAGTCTATGTAACATCATAGTAATGAACAGACAAACCTCCAACGACACGAAACAGAGTCACGAGTATTTAGAAATCCTCAAAAACCGAATATGTTCTGATCAATCCGTGTTTAACAAACAGTCAAATGGTAATATAATAATAGAACAGACAACGAGTATAAATATCACATCAACAGATATAAGAGAAAAATTAAGACGTGGTGAGCCAATAGAGGGATTAGTAGACAAAAAACTTGAGAATTGGTTAAAACAGAATAGAATTTATCAATAATGGAATTACTTAAAAACGTACATTTAATTCTTGAAGCGAATAAAGCGGAAAACATTTCTATTCTTGATGTTAAGAACAAGTCTTCTGTTACTGATTATATGTTGATAGCATCTGGTCGATCCACACGTCATATTCAAGCAATTGCAGACAATCTAATTAAGAAATTGAAGGAGAGTAAAATAAAACCAATCGGGATTGAGGGTTACAACAAGTCTGAATGGGTACTTATTGACTATGGTGACATATTAATTCATGTGATGCATCCAACAACTAGGGAATTTTTCTCTCTTGAAAAACTTTGGGATGAGAGTATTGATACCGAGGTCACCTCTTATTAGACTATGAAAAAATTATTGTCATTTTTATTTGAAATACTGGGTATTTTATTAGTAATTTTATTTTCAGTAATTGTTATAACAGAAAATACATCAGTAGTTAATAATTACTATGCCAAAGAGTTAGAAGAGAGTTTCGAAAAAAAATCAAATTTCAATTTTGATTTCGATTTTGTATCAGTAAGCTGGGAAGGCATAAGTCCATCGTTAATATTTAATAATGTTGCTATAGAGGATAAGTCTGATGAAAAAATATCGCTTTCAAGTAAATTACTTATAATTAAATTTTCGATTATTTTTCCATCCAATGATTCTTATGTTGCAATAAGAGAAATAGACATTGTTGAATCTAATTTGAACCTTGATGTGAAAAATAAGCGTTTCTTTTTAAATAATTTTAATCTTACCGAAGGAATGAATACAGGTCAAAATAATAATTTTAATCCAATTAAATTCCGAGTGTCAAAATCTTCTATTCAACTTGATTTGAAGGATTCTGGGAAAAAATATTCCTTAGAAAATATAAATGCAGTTATTTTCAAAGAAAAAAAGCATTTTAAGTTATTCACAACTTTCAACTATGATAAGAGTAATCAAATTATGCACTTAGCATCTAAATTCAGTGTATCTGAGAAATCAGCTATTAACGGAGAAGCTTATATTAAAGGAAAAAATATTAATTATAATCACGAAAAGTCTGATCTATTTAATATTAATACTGATTTTTCAAATTTAGATTTCACAATGTGGACTACTATTGAAGATAGCACAATCAGCCAAAGTAATGGAAAGCTCTCATTTAATAAGGCGAATGCTCTAAAAAGATCTAATAATGGAGGTATAAAATTAAATAATTTAAATGCAGAATTTGATTACAATTCTATTAACTCTAGTGATTCTTTTAAATTCAAGATAGATAATGTAGAGATTGACGGAATTTTGTACAAGGATAATAATGTGCTTGTATCATTTGACAAAACGAATCTTTCAACATTTAAGATTGATAACATCGATTTTAAAACTGCAAAAAAATTATACACATCTCTAAATCATAACTATTCACAAATAGTAAAATCACTGCCAACAATTTATAAAGGTCAGCTGAGCAAGGTAGAAATAAATAATATTAATTCTTTGCCTAACCTGAGATTTAGTATGATTTTTAATAATATTGAGTTCTCATTAAATGAAACAGATCAAGTTATCTCTGGAATAACTGGAAGCATAATGGGGAATCCATTTAAAGGACAAGTTAATTTTATCTCTGATGATATCAAAGTAAGTGATAAAGATAATCATAAATATAAATTTGGATCAATAAAAGGAAATATTGGTTACAAAGTGAGACCAAAAAGCATAAAATTTTTCTCTGATGATATTATGATTGACGAATCTCAGAAAGTTTTAGTAAGCGGGTATTTCTCTAAGAAAAAGTCAAAAATAAATTTAAGCCTTCATGGTGACGTCTCTTATTTAAAAAAAGCAAATTTTATCCCAAATGAATTCGTCGATACAAAAGTTGATATCAAAGCAGATTTCATGATTGATTATATATTTATGAGAGATGGAAAAAAGAAAAAATCCTATGGTTTAATTGAGTTATTAAACCCATCAATCAAAGATATTGACAATAATTTATTTATCGCTTTCGATAACTTTAAAGTATTATTTCTTGATAACTACTATCTTTCAGATTTAGGAAAAGTTTATATAAATAACGATGTTTTTGATTTTCAGATTGACAGCTCATACAGTCAAACTTCACATACATATAATTTAACTGCCAGTGGATTATTATCGATAGAGAGTTTAGAGAGTGTTTTGAGCCCTAAAATATTAGAATCTATCGATGGTAAATCAAAATCTAAAATCACATTAAGTTATAAACCTAAAGCATCCAAACCATACTTATATATTGATATTAAATCAGATTTAATTGGAATTAATTTAGATTTTATTGATCCATTTATAAAAAATAAATCTGAAGAAAAAAAATTTCATTTGAATTACAACTTTCTTAATCCTCAAAAAATTTATGATATAAAATATGAAACCTATATTATGAGATTCTCACAAAAGACAGATTATTTGAATATGAATGTCTCTTCACCATCTCTGAATGGAAATATTAAGATACCAAATAAAATTAATGAACTCAATCCATTAGAAGCTAGATTGCAATATCTTGACATTAGTCAATTTAATGGTTCATCAGATCCAAAATTTTACCCACCTATGGTCCTCAAAATAAAGAGAGTGAAAATTGACAGTAGTACTTATGATAATTTTAATATCGTAACTTCATACCATGATGATGGCATGATAATCAAAAATATATCTTTTGCAAATCAGAACCTTACTATGAATGGTCAAGGCAAGTGGGTGAAAACTGAAAATGGTCAAGCTACATTTTTTGATGGAAATTTTAATAGTGATAATTTTGGGAAGTCTCTTGAGAGACTAGGATATCGTGATTTAATTAATAAGGGTGTTTTGAGTGCACAAATGATTGGACAATGGTCGGACTCCCCAGAAAAATTTACCCTACGAAACTTCGATGGTAAAATTATATTAAATTTGAGAGAGGGTGATTTCCTTCAAGTCACCAATGAAACAAAAGTAATTGGTCAATTATTAGGTTTGTTCAGTATCGCTTCATTACAAAAGAGATTATCTCTGGATTTTAGTGACTTTTTTTCATCAGGTCTGTCTTTTGATGAAATGACAGGTGAATTTGTGTTTGATAATTCTAAAACAAATGTTCGTATGCTGAATTTGAAAGGCACTTTTGGAGAAATGATGATAAATGGAGAATCAGATATTATCAAAGAAACCCATAATCATAGATTGACATATATACCTGATCTATCGTCAATGAGTCTTATCTCTGGGACATTATTAGGTGGACCAATTGGAGCTGTGGCATCAATTTTTTATGACAAGGTATTGAAACAAATAGGCATAGACACAAACGAACTAGCGGCTGTTGAATATTCCATAACTGGATCATGGAATAACCCAAAAATAAAATTAATTGAGCCATTTAAACAAATAGAGAATTGATATATTCTAACTATACTTGGAGAGATATATGTCAAATATAGCAACAGTTCAACTTAATTCTGGACCTAATACACAAGCAAATCTTTTAGTGGTTTCGGAGATTTTTGAGAGAATCTCCAAAACTCGCGCCAAGATTGTAGTTTTGCCAGAAAACTTTTCATTGATGCCTGAGTCTGATAAAGAGTATTTAAATTGTGCTGAAACGGATGGCAGTGGCCCTGTTCAAGACTACATAAGAGATTTAGCTGATAAATATAACTTGTGGGTTGTGGCTGGAACTATACCAACTAAAACATCAAATGCAAATAAGGTAAATGCGACTACTTATGTTTTTAACGATAATGGCGAGACGGTCTATAAGTATGATAAAATCCATCTTTTTGATGTAAAGCTTCCTGATTCAGGTGAGTCTTATAATGAAACTGAAATATTCAATCATGGGACTGGCATAAAGGTAATTGAGACCCCCATCGGTATGACAGGCATTGCATGTTGTTATGATTTACGATTCCCCGAGCTTTTTAGGCTTCAGCATAAAGAGGGTGTTGAGACATTTATCTTACCAGCAGCTTTCACAGAACAAACAGGAAGAGTGCATTGGGAAACCTTGGTCAAAGCAAGAGCAATTGAGAATTTATGTTATTTTGTTGCAGCTTGCCAGGATGGATATCATATTAGCGGTCGTCAGACGCATGGAAATACTATTATTGTAAATCCGTGGGGACAGATTCTAAAAAGATTAGAGTCTGGGAATGGTTTTATTGAATGTGAAATCAATAGAAAGCAACTACAATCAATAAGGGAAAAATTTCCTGTATTAAAACACATAAGGTTAATAAATAAATGAAAAGTATAATAGAAACAATATTAGCTCACAATGAAATTTCTGAAAGTAAAATTTCGCAAATACTATCATGTTCATGCCCAAAAGGGATTGATTACTCAGATGTTTATTTTGAGTATTCTTCTTCTGAGAGTTGGTCCATTGAAGATGGTATTGTAAAAAATGGAACCTCTATCATTGATAGTGGAGTTGGAATAAGGTCAATTTCAGGGGAAAAAACTGGTTTTGCCTACAGCAATACTTTCGGACTAGATAATCTACTGAGTGCTGCCAAAATGTCTAGATCAATTGCTTCATTCGGAAAAGAGGAGCCTTTTTCAATCAGAGATAAAGTCAATTTCAAAAAACTCTACTCATCAAGTTCACCGCTAGAAAAAGTATCTGATACGGTTAAAGTCGAATTTCTTAAAAAGATTGATTCATACATAAGAAAAAAAGATAATTTAGTCGATCAAGTAATTGTGAATCTTGCTGCATCTCATACATCGATGTTAGTAGTTAACAGTGACGGAATGAGAGCTCAAGATGATCGACCATTAGTTAGATTCAATGTTATGGTTATCCTTAAGAAGGGCAAGAGAAGAGAGAGAGGATCAGCTGGTGGTGGTGGGAGATTCCACTATGATGAAATTTTTGCAGATGAATTTAGTAATAAATTTGCAGATGAGGCCATCAGGCAAGCAAGAGTAAATCTAGATGCCGTTGAGGCCAAAGCAGGTATGACCACAGTTGTTCTTGGACCTGGCTGGCCAGGCGTACTTCTTCATGAAGCAATAGGCCATGGTCTAGAGGGTGACTTTAATAGAAAAAAGACATCTGCTTACTCGAATCTGATTGGACAAAAAGTTGCATCATCTAATTGTACAATTGTTGATGATGGAACAATATCAAGTCGTCGAGGCTCACTGTCTGTTGATGATGAAGGTTCTCCAACAGAAGAGACAGTATTAATAGAAAATGGTATTTTGAAGGGGTATATGCAAGATAAACTTAATGCAAAACTTATGAAAACAAAATCTACTGGGAATGGCAGAAGAGAGAGTTACGCTCATCTACCAATGCCTAGAATGACTAACACATTTATGATGGCAGGGCCTGATGACCCCGAAGAAATAATTTCAAGCGTAAAAAATGGTATCTACGCGGTTAATTTTTCTGGCGGACAAGTAGACATTACTAATGGACAATTTGTCTTTACCGCATCAGAGGCTTATTTAATTGAGAATAGGAAAATTACTTCACCAATCAAAGGAATGACATTGATTGGAAATGGGCCTGAAATATTAAAAAAAGTCTCAATGATTGGTAATGATTTGAAATTAGATGATGGCGTTGGCACCTGTGGTAAAGATGGTCAAAGCGTTCCTGTGGGCGTCGGACAGCCTACACTTAAAATTGATGAGATTACTGTAGGTGGAACTAAAGTATGAGTAGCTTATCAGGGAAAGCGAGTACTTATAAAAACCAAATATTAAAAATCCTTAGTAAAACTAGCAAAGATATTCAGGCTTCGTTCCATTTGAATATTTCCAACGGCTTAACTGTAAACTGTAGATCAGGTGAGCTGGAAAATATAGAAAATCAGAACGATACAGGATTAAGTATCGAGGTATTTTATAATAATCGAAAAGGTACTGCTTCAACTAATGATTTATCACTTGATAGTATCGAAAAAACATTATCTAAAGCATCCAACATTGCAAAACATACTCAAGCAGATTCCTGCCAAGGTTTGCCGTCAGAATCATACATAAAAGAAGAGTCAGGGAATCTAGGTATATATTTTCCCGTAGATATAAAAATGGATGAAATAATAGAATTAACAAAATCTTGTGAAGCTGCTGCATTCGAAAAAGATGATAGAATCAAAAATTCTGAAGGGAGTTCATTTACAAAATCGGAAAACGAGACCATGTTACTCAACTCTGAGGGATTATTTGGGTATTATAAATCAACCCATTATTCACTATCATGCATAGTTTTAGCTAATGAGGGTGATTCAATGGAAAGAGATTATTGGTATTCATCAACAAGAGAATTTAATAAACTCGAACATGCTAGAGAGGTTGGTCAAAGAGCTGCATCGAGAGCTTCATCTAGATTAAATGCTAAACCCATATCATCAAGAGTTTGTCCAGTCATTTTCCCACCAGAGGTAGCTACATCATTAATTGGCAATTTATTATCAGGTATAAATGGGCACTCGATTTATAAAAAATCCAGTTTTTTAATTGATAGTCTTGGTAAAGATATTTTTCCTGAGTTTGTTTGTATAACTGAGAATCCAAATATTCCGAATGCTATGGGCTCAAGACCTTTCGATGATGACGGGGTCCTGACTCAAAAGAAGAATATAATTGAAAAAGGTCGTCTCATGACATTTCTTCTTGACACATATTCAGCACGAAAACTAAATGAAAAATGCACTGGTAATGGCGTCATAACTAATATTACCGTTGAGTCAAAGAAAAATAAGAACGCAAATTTAATTAAGATGGTGGATGAGGGGATAATAATTACAGAAATGATGGGTAGCGGCGCAAATCTTTTAACAGGAGATTATTCAAGAGGTGCATTTGGATTCTATTTTAAAGATGGTGAAATAAAATATCCAGTCACTGGTATTACTGTTGCCTCCAATCTAACTCAAATGTTTAACAATATCCTCGAGATAGGTTCTGATGTGGATTTTCGTGGGAATATAAGGACTGGTTCAATTCTAGTTGATAATGTGACTATTGGTGGCACTTAGATTATATATTTAATAAGAAAACTAATACTATCACAACAGTGATTATAGACAACATTATCGATATTGATGACTGGTTCAGTAATGTATTCTCTATAAGGTATAATTTTTTATCTATCTTAGTATATCTAAAAATTTCTCGAGGAGATGGTAAATAACTAACTATCCTTGATAGTATCAATCTTAACAAAGTATAGTTTCTACGATAAAGGTAATCTATATCCAATGTTATGGTAAGAGTCCTCTCTAAATACTTTAATGCCATAAAGAAAGCTAATCCAGAGAATAATAACAGATGTAGCTGTGATACTACATGATTTCCTGTGTATGGGACATAATCAACACTATATGGTAGTAACACATAAAGCAGATTTGGGAATATCCCAAGTATGATGCATATAAATGATAATGAAACCATAGGTATCGTCATTAAAATCGGTGGGTCAGTAGCCTCTAGTTTTTTATCTCTGTGAAAAAATACGAACCACGGAAACTTGATTCCTGCATGCAAGAAAACACCGGCTGAGCCAATCAAGAGAAAATACCAAATAATCTCTAATCCTTCTATATAACTTGACTCTACAATCATTGATTTTGAGATAAATCCTGATGTAAAAGGGAAAGCCGAAATTGCAAAAGCTCCAATTATCCCACAAGCAGCTGTAATTGGCATGGTTTTATATAAACCACCAACATCACTACATTTTCTTTTGCCAGTTACATAAAGAACGCTGCCTGCTGACATCAACAGAAGACCTTTGTAGATAATATGCGAGAATGCATGTGCAGATGTTCCATTTATTGCAAGCTCTGTTCCAATTCCAATACCCACAATCATAAATCCTACTTGATTCACAATACTATAGGACAAAATCCTCCTGATATCATTTTCTAATAGAGCATAAACGATGCCATAAAGTATCATATAAATACCAACGTAAATTAGAATACTGTTACCAGCGAATGTAACAATAAGAACGTATACAGACGTTTTAGTAGTATACGCAGATAAGAAAACTGATGATGAATAACTTCCCTCTGGATAGGCATCTGGTATCCATTGTGAGAATGGAGGGGCGCCTGCATTGAGTAATAAACCAATTAATATGAACCAGCTGTACCAAGTATTGAGAGAAATCTCACGAATCGTTAGATCATAAGTTTGACTATACAGGCCGATAAGCCCAATTAAGAGAATTAGTCCACCTATTAGATGAAGAATAATATATCTATTACCGCTATCTAAAGAAAGTTGATTTCTGGTTGACCAAATAACAAATGTCGATGTTATGGCCATTGCCTCCCAAAATACATAGAGCGTTAGAAAGTCTCCAGAGAGTACCACACCTAGTGCAGAAGCAATATAGAGAAGCACATATCCCTTTTCATTACTATTTTCCCTATAAAACGAAAAGATTTTTCCAAATAATCCAATTATTAAAAACACAACGCAAAATAAAAATGACAAATCACTAATTTCATAAAATATATTATCAAACGACATTATTTTATAATTTAATATTTGACTGTCAGATACTACAAATAAGCAAAGCATTGACGAGACTATAGATAGTACTCCAATTGTATTAGCAAAATATGGTCTCAGAAATATTACTATAGCACCGAGTACTAAATAGCTGACTGGATATGATATAAAGTCAATCATAAAAATCCTCGTCTTTCTTGAGTACTAAACCAAGTAATTTAGCAAATATTATTAATCCAACACATGCAAGAAATCCATAAATAGGATAAAAACCTACTAAATTATCCACAGAGAATTTTACCTTTTTAAAATCATAGAAAAGATATAAGTATGGCGTAAAACTTATTACAATGAATATCCAGAATATGATGTTTTTTCTTGTTTTCATTGCATGTAACCTATCTGTTGTACGAAAGACACTATCGGTGTAGAGAAAAAGAACATCATAATACCAATAAGTGTAACAAGAAAAACAGGAGTTACTAGAAATATGTCTTCTCTTACTTTGGAGTTAGCAGTAGTAGCGTCATTAAAATACACTTTGTATATCATTGGTAGATAATATCCTGCATTAAGTAGGGTGCTTATAATTATCACGCTTATCGCTAAATATTCTTCTGAACTTGATAAACCTAAAAGAAGATACCATTTACTAATGAAACCTACTGTCGGAGGCAATCCTATCATCATTAAAGCACCCACAGTCATTGAAAAGCAAGTGAGGGGCGCAATCGTAGCAAGCCCACCCATTTCAGAAACATTTTTAACTTTGAAATTTGTTGCAAAGATACCTGCGCTTAAAAATAGAACTATTTTCCCAAATGCATGAAAAATAAAATGTAATAAAGCAGCAAGTATTGATAGGGGTGCTAGTATAATTACACCCAGTAGGATATAAGATAATTGACCTATTGTTGAATAGGCAAGTCTGAGCTTTATACTATCTTGTCTAAACGCAATAACTGACGATGCTACTATTGTAAAGCAAATTACAACTACGAAAACTTGCATATTCGTCATAGAAGAAATACTAGCTCCATAGATAAGTAAGAAAATTTTTGTGAGTATATAAACTCCGGACTTCACGACTGCTACTGCATGTAGCAGAGCACTCACAGGAGTTGGTGCAACCATAGCCGATGGTAGCCATTTATGAAACGGCATTATAGCACTTTTAGCTGTACCGAATATAAATAGTAGCATGGTTGTAATTAAGATTATTTCGCTTACTCCAGAAAATGGTATAGGCTCACTAAACGATATAGACCCTGTAACAGAATAAGTAACTATAATTGCAGGAAGAAGAAAAATCACTGAAGTACCAAGAAGTATAAATAAATATTTTTTACCCGACTTTAACGTGTCTTCATTTTTCTTTAAAGTTACAAGAGGGTATGTTGATAGTGTGAGGATTTCATAAAAAATAAAAATTGTAAATAAATTCTCTGAGT
Source organism: uncultured Gammaproteobacteria bacterium (assembly GCA_902632305.1). Taxonomy (GTDB): domain Bacteria; phylum Pseudomonadota; class Gammaproteobacteria. Next base: position 26,144 of record CACPCG010000004.1, on the reverse strand, counting down.
AAATGATTCCATTTGTCGCAAGCATAGCAAACAAGAAAAATATGTAGAAAATATTCTGATTTTTGTAATCATTTAAGACAAGATACCTAGAGGCGTATAAAGATGTCAGAAACCATAAAAAATTTGAAACCAAAAGAAATATAATACCAATCTCATCTAGATAAAAAGTAATTGATACTTTATCAAACACTTCTATGAGTTGTACTTTTGTACCTAATAAAAAATCTCTTTTAAGAAAAATGCTTAAAGAAATAACAAACGAAAAGAAGCTGATGAAATTATGATATCTACTAATATTAGATTCATGTCTTAGAACATAGAGTATCACTAGAGACAAAGTGAGAAAAATAAGATGTGTTAGATAAAGCGTCATTCTAAATTACTCCATATATGATATCGTAAGCAATACTTTGTGATACTCCAACTGTTAAACTTGTTTCAACACCCAAGTATATAATTAGAAGCGTTAGAAATACTATCGGGATAAGCTGATGTTTCTTTAGCTCAAACATCTCCTCATTAGAATTTTCTTTGAAATAAACTGAATCAATCATCTTCCAAACATAAAATAGTGTCATAAATGATGTTAGTACTACAATACTAGTGAACATCCAATACTTTGATTGAATAAGCGAAAGAATCAAGTACCATTTACTTATAAAACCCGCTGTAAGTGGTAATCCTACAAGAGCTAATGACATGACGAGAAAGCAACTTGTAATAATTGGTTGTTTAGTTGATAATCCAGCCAGATCTGTTAGTAACACCTCTTTTTTAGAAACAAATAAAAGCGTCAGTGTTAAAAAAAGAGATGTTTTAATTATTGAGTGATTAATAACATGTACAAGAGAGGCTGTAATACCATCAGGGATATATAGTATCATTGCGATAAAGATATAACTTAGTTGCCCTACACTCGAGTATGCTAACATCTTTTTAATATCAGTCTGCTTAATTGCATAATAGGTAATTAAAACTACACCAATTGACGATAGTGCGATTAGAATATCGGATAGTGAAAATAATGTTAATGGGCCAATATTATTAAGAATATCAAGAAAAACACGAAAGAAAATATAAATTCCAATCTTAGTTGAAGTACCTGAAAAGTACGTTGTAACTATTGATGGCGAATAGGCATAAGTTTTAATAAGCCAACCATGGAGTGGGAACAATGCAGATTTGACTCCAACTCCTACAAGTAGAAATACAATTGCGAAAAGTATTATTTGCTTTTCTTCAACAACAGCAAGCTGTTTAGTTAAATCTTGCATATTGAGTGTACCAGTAATCATGTACAAAAGCCCTATTGCAAAAAGGACGAAAATTGCACCTATGCTTCCAATAAATAAATATTGCAAAGCTGCAAATGTAGATTTTTTCTGATTGCCTTGTGAAATTAAATAATAACTAGATAATGAGGATATCTCGAGAAATACAAACATATTAAATATGTCATCTGTTAAGATTATGCCAGTGAAACCGGTATTACATAATAACCATGCTATATAGAATAAATAAACCTTACTTGAAGAGACAGTTTTTTCAACAATCTCTTTACAAGAAATAATGCATACTAAATTCATAAATCCAATTAACATTAGAAACAAACAAGACAACGTATCTGCATTTAATCTAATCCCTACTGGTGGTGGCCAGCCACCCAATTCGTAAAAAACAGCTCCATTTGTGAAGACATTTATAGTCAGTATTGTTATTAGAAGAAAATTTAACACTGTGCTTACAATTACAATTAGGTAAGATACCTTAAACATCCTCATTAAAATTATTATTGGCACGAATAATAATGGCAAAATTAGTATTAATACTGGTATCTGGCTCATTAATCTTCCTTACTTATTTCATCTTCATCGATTGTATTAAATTGTTTTTTGATTTTTAATATTAACGCTAATGCAAGACTTGTTGTTGAAATACTTACAACTATAGCCGTCAATATCAGGACATGAGGAAGAGGATTAGAATAATTATAATTATAGTCTTCTAATATCGGCGGGAGACTATCATTTAATTTACTCAATAAAATAAAAAAAATAAATATAGAGCTCTGAAAAATATTCAAACCAATAACTTTTTTGACTAGATTTGACTCTCGAATCATTATCACTAATCCAAGAGTAAAAAGAATCATATTCAGAGCATAAATCATTACTAAGCTTTACTATTGTTAAACATTTTGTATATGAGGACCATTACACCACTGACTGTTAATCCCACACCTATTTCAACTAAAAATATTCCAATTTTTTGTCCTGAGCTCGTATCATTTGATAACGAAAGAGAGCTGTAGTCGAGAAAATTACCACCATAAAGGAGTCCAAAAATACCTACTAATACGTATAGGGCGACCCCAGTAGCTATGAAATTTAGAATTATGTCCGTGTTCAATTTGAAACCAAAATTCTCGTTGCTAAATACAAGGTCATATAAAATAAAGCTTGCTGCTAGTATTACCCCAGCTTGAAAACCACCGCCAGCAGAATATTCACCATGGAACTGAACATATAAGCCGAAGATAAGAATAAGTGGAATCATCAGTGTGCTAATGATTTTAATCACAACATTATCACCCATTATCTTTCTCCTCTCTAAGTATACCTAATACTGAAATACCAGCTATAAAGATGACTAAAACCTCACCAAGAGTATCAAATGCTCTATAACCAGCAAGTATAGATGTCACGACATTTGGTATCCCTATATCAACTTGTGACTGGTTAAGATAATACTGAGTGCTTGGTGCATTACTAGTGATTGATGATAATCCGAATTCTGGGAAATTGAGCGAGAATGATATTAAAATTATAGAAAGCAAAAAAAACAGAATAAAACTAGAGAGATCACGAGCTGCATTCTTAGGTAGGGTGTCATCAATATTATGAAGGACTTTGATGAATAATAAAGTTGAAATACCTGCGCCTACCGCAGCTTCCGTAAGAGCAACATCAACTGCATCAGATATGAAAAATATCGTAGCACAAACCATACTGTAAAAGGATACTGCAAAAATTGAGGATAATAGGCTTCTTGTAAATATTATAAATACTGATAGCGCAATAAGAATAATAAGAAAGATTTCTATTAGGATATTATCTATGACACTTCTCCTTTTTTGTTATTTATCTTGAAGAATGTTTGGGCAAGTATATGCGAGATTGTACTATTGGACACTAATAGTAGCACTAGCAACAAGATTAATTTAAATGAAGTAATTGTAAAACCTTCTACAATCATCAATCCAAGTATAATAAGAGTTGTTCCTAGCGTATCAATGACAGATGCAGCATGAGTTCTTGTAAGAAAATCTTGAAATTTAAAAAGACCTAAAGTCCCAATAAAAATTATGAGAACACCAAAAGCTACTATAAAAAAGGAAAAAATACTCATGATTGCTTTTTCTCTAGGAAATATTTTGCTACAACAATCATAGTTATAAAATTAATGAGTCCGTATACTAGCACGATATCAAGATAATCTCTTTGTATAACAAGTATACTTATCATCGAAATTATAAGAATAATTTTAGTGCTAACAACATTTACTGTCAAAATTTTTGTAAATATATCATGACAACTAAGGAACCTGATCATAGACAAAAAGATTAGAATACCAAGAGATATAATTGGATACATTGGATCAATTATCACTATTTGAGCTCCTTTGATATCTCAGTAGATTTTACTTTTTCATACATAACTCTTGAATCTAAAGATGTTTTAAATTTTTCATCTAAAGAATGAACTGTAAGCACGTTATCATTTATGTCTATTGTAATTGTCCCAGGAGTTAGTGTAATAGAGTTGGCGTATATTGTGGTTGTGAAATCTGTGGATAATTCAGACTTTGTCTCGCCTATTATTGGTGTTATTTTATATTGAGGCTTGAGGATGAGCCAGCAAACTTTAAAATTTGATATTATAATTTCTTTGAATAACCAGAAAATGTAAGCTGTCATCTTCACTAAGTTAATGCTTACTGCAGCGTCCTTTGAATTAAATACGTTCATGATAAATAAGATATAAGTAGTCACTAGCGCGGATAGAATTCCAAGTGATATCATCAAAGGCAAAAACATACTTGACAGAACTAGCCACAAAATCACAATTGTCATGAATACTTTTGTAAGGTAATTCCTCTTTAGGTTGATTTTGGATATGTCAGCCATACCATATTATAACTGCATATACACATTTACACCATATTACTTGATTAGTAATGTCATATCTGTGGCTTTGATGTTTTTAGTAATAGAACCTATAGAAATGTAATTAACGCCATTTATTAGATATTTGTTTATATTTTTTAAATTTATGTTTCCAGAAATTTCTACCTCTATATTATTAATACCTAATAAAAATCTTTTGATGTCACCTGGTTTGAAATTATCGAGTAATACTCTTTTTATTCCTTTTATTTTTGAGAATTTCTTAGCCTCATTTATACTCTTTGCTTCAACAATAATACTTTTTTTGAGTTTTTTGCATTGTTTAATGTATTCTGAAAAATCATTTATACAGTTTAAATGATTTTCCTTAACTAATATCTGATGTTGAAGATCTCGTCTATGTGGTAGACAATTATGCTTTTGACACGCTAAATCAATTGCATATCTCCACCCAGGAATTGTTTTACGAGTATATAATATTTGTATTCTCTTTTTCGATACTTTCTTATTATAAAGATAAGCGCTATTCGAAATTGCCGAGAGTGTTTGTAGAAAATTCAATGAAACTCTCTCGCATGATAGAATAGATTTTGCATTACCAGTCACCTCGCATACTTTTCTATTTTTTCTAATAAGATCTCCATCGTTATAATCCCATTTAAATTTAATACTTTTATCAAAAAGTCTGTAGGATTGTTCAAACCACACTTTGCCAAATAGCACAGACTCTTCTTTAAAAAATAATGAAGCTTTAACATCTTGATTTTTTATTTTTTTTGTAGTGCAGTCCTTTTTTATTTGATCTTCTAATAAAGATAATTTTACATGACTGTTAATTTTATCTTTTAACTTCTTATTCATTCTTCAAATATGCTCTGGTTTCCTTAAACACTATAGGACTTAGTAGTACTAGAGCAATTAAATTTGGTAATGCCATTAATGCATTCATTATATCAGCTATTAACCATACAAGGTTTAACTCAGTAACAGCTCCAACAGGAATAATTATAATCCAAAATATTCTATAAGGTATTATAATTCTATTTCCAAATATAAATTCTGCACATTTTTCTCCATAATAACTCCAGCCTATGATGGTACTAAATGCAAAGAGCACTAATCCAAAAATTACAATATATTTCCCAAACAAGGGTAGACCTTGTTCATACGCATCAGATGTGAGAGCTGCACCATTCACACCAGATAACCAACTTTGACTTAATAGAATTACGAAAGCAGTTATCGAACAAACAATTATTGTATCAATAAGTGGCTCAAGCATAGATACAGAACCTTGTTTTATTGGACTGTTTGTTCTAGCAGCAGCATGTGCAATTGGCGAGCTACCTAACCCTGCTTCATTAGAGAAAACACCTCGTGATACACCAAATCTTATTGCCATCCAAATAGTCGCACCAGCAAAACCTCCACTTGCAGCAGTACCAGTGAATGCAGACTCTATGATCATAAAAAATATCGTAGGTATTTGATTATAATTTATCACGATAATATAAAGCCCTCCGATGATATAAATCAATGACATAATAGGCACTAATTTAGATGCAGTTTTACCAATACTCTTTATCCCCCCCTAATATAACTAGTGTAACTAGGAATGCTATTACTATGCCTACTGTTAATTTGTTAATTTCAAATTCATTAGTAACAACTTGAGCGACAGAGTTAGACTGAACACCGTTACCAATACCAAAAGCAGCAATCATTCCAAATAGGGCAAAAAAATAAGCTAGATAACTAAACTTTTGGCTCAAACCATTTTTAATGTAATACATAGGGCCACCAACATACTCATCATTTTGGTTCTTCTCTCTGTATTTAATAGCTAGAAAAGCCTCTGCATATTTTGTAGCCATGCCAAATATCGCAGTAATCCACATCCAAAAAATAGCACCTGGGCCACCGAGAAAGATGGCAGTTGCCACACCTGCAATATTTCCTGTACCAACAGTTGCAGATAGAGCAGTCATGAGAGATTCAAAAGAAGAGATATCCCCTGACTCTTTATCTTCTTTTTTAAATAAAGACCTTAGAGCATAACCTACGTTTGTAAGTGGATATGCACTTAACCCATACATTAAATACACTCCAACTAGCAACAGAAATGCTAGCGTAAAAGGACCCCAAAGGAAACTACTGAGGTGATTAAGAAAAATATCCATAATTAAAATCGGATAATATTAAATACACTATGTCTGCTCTGATTTTCTTTGTTGAGCTCATCGTAAATAATATCAGAATAATGTGCAATCTTTTTATCTTTGATATGTTTGGCAGCTACAATCGAGGAGTATTGATCAAACTCGTTTACGTTTAGGTTATTTTTTATTTTCTCACAGAATTCTTTTTTATCAAATGCGCTATCCCTAATTACAACTATACCGTTATTATTGAGTGAACCTTTAAGGTCAGCAATAATTGATAGTTTTTCGTTCTCTGATTTATCATAAAGAGAATCAATCATCGTGATTATGTCGTATTTTTTTTCACTTACATGAGGGATTTGGTCATTAATGATAATCCCTAGATTTTTAGTGAAAGATTCTGGCAAAAAACCACTCTTGTAATTTGCTTCAGAGTTTTGGTTGAAATGTTGAGTTGCCTCTGTAACATTTACATAGTCGCTCATGAGAATTTCTGATGGTAATAATGAATCACCTAGGACATTAAGTAAAGAGACAGACTTTTTTCTGCCATGATAATTTATAATAATTTGTTCGATAATCGCGCTAGTAGTTGCATTATTGTGATGTCTCATCACAGTTTTTAAATAATCTTCACCTACAGATCCATTGGCTTTTTGAAACTCATTATCAAACAAATGATTTAAAGTACTATCTATTAGCGGAGGTTCTTTTTTACCAATTCTCATAGACATAACACCATCATTTTCAGCCCAAATATTACTCATCCCCCACCACTTTTGACGACTTTGAAACATTACCTCAAGAGAGCTTCTTGACCAATAGTTTTTCTCTACGCCCTGTCTCTCTGCGTACACTGGCAATATTACTGCTCCATCATCTTTGATTAAATACAAAAGGTATCTAAGAAACGCTGCACCCCAATTGTTTGCGAACAGAGGGAAACTTATACCTAGATAAATTCTATTGAAAGACTTCTTTTCAAAAGGATAGTATATTGAACACAATTCCGCCTCACTTATATCTGATTGAAATTTATCTGAGTCACAAGATAAACTAATCATATTCTCGCTAGGTTTAATCATTCCGTGTTTATCACGAATATCAGAGCAGTAATACTCCCTGTCTTCGTCGATGTATTTTGATGATTTATGAATTAAAATATCTGTCATATTAGTATATTATATTAATAGTGAGATAATAACATGCGCATATCTTGACAACAATTATTCCTTATATCAAATGAAAACACTTTTTATAATTATTTTGTTACCGGTGGTCGCATTACTCATTATGCTTGAAAGTCCTGCAATTTATATCCTAGTTTTGATAATATTTTTTGGAATTTCATTCTATGTTGCAAATAAGAACTTTGAGACTAATGATATTATTATCCGTTCAGGCAGCGATGCTTCAAAGAAAGAGACCGAGTATACCCTCATTAAAAAGTCACCCGTATTTACACATAACGAACAGCCCATGGTAATCGTAGATGATGCATTTATAATAAGATCATCAAATCAAGCTTTTAAAAATTTTTGTGGAGCTAATCCAGATGGTAAGCCTATTTCTATATCTTTAAGATCGCCAGACATAGATACTGCAATAGAGAGTGTTAATTCTCAAAATGTTTTCAAAAGTGTTGAATTTAGCATTTTTCAATCTGTTGAAAAATTCTTATTAGCACAATTATTTACTATTTATCATGATAAAAAATATGTTTTGTTGTCTATTACAGATATTTCTGATCTTAAAGCGGCCGATAAACTTAAAACTAATTTTGTTTCTAATGTAAGTCATGAATTACGCACACCATTATCTTCTATTCTTGGTTTTATTGAAACTATTGAGGGGCCAGCAAAAGATGATGAGAAAAAAAAGAAAGAATTCTTCCAAACAATAAAAAATGAAGCAGAAAGAATGCAAAGGTTAGTGAATGATTTATTATCTCTTTCGAGAGTCGAGGAATCAGAGTTTCAGTTGCCGAATGAGAAAGTAGATTTAGGTGCATGCATACACTCAGCAATGGATGCGCTGAATGTAATTGCCAACAAGAAAAAAATATTTATTCAATTATCTCAACCAGTAAATTCGATATTTGTACGAGGTAACACTGATCAAATCATTGAAGTTTTTGAAAATCTTCTTGAAAACGCAATTACTTATAGTGATGAGGAGGGTAAAATTAGTATAGAATATGAATCATTAGCTGAGTATGAGCAAATTTCTATTATTGATAATGGGATTGGGATACCAACCAATGAGATTGTAAGATTGACAGAGAGATTTTTTAGAGCTAAAAATAGTGTAGATTATCGTCGCAATAGCTCCGGGCTAGGTCTCGCAATTGTAAAACATATTTTAAATCGTCACGAGGGCAAACTCGAGATTTCTAGCGAAGTTGGAAAAGGCAGTAAGTTCTCGGTAAGTATCCCAAAGTATTCAGATGATATGAGTTAACAAATCTGTAACAAAAGGTTCATTTGTGTTTAATTTAAATTATTTGTAATAATAGAAGTTAATTTTTTTTGGAGTGATAATAATGAATAAAATTTCACTGTTTCTAGTTTTATTAGTTATGACATTACCAGCTGAAGCTAGAGACACTATAAGGATTGTAGGTTCGTCAACCGTTTATCCGTTTGCCACAGTCGTTGCAGAAACTTTTGGAAGAGCAAATAATGGATTTAAGACGCCAATTATTGAATCAACTGGTTCTGGGGGAGGACTAAAGTTATTCTGCTCAGGTAAAGGCCCCTCTACACCTGATGTAACCAATGCTTCAAGAAGAATAAAAAAGAGTGAAATTAGTTTGTGCGCGGAAAATGGAATCAGCGATATTATAGAACACAAAATTGGATTTGACGGTATTGTTGTAGCTAATTCTAATAATGGGCCTTCCTTTAACATCTCTAGGAAGGACTTATATCTAGCACTAGCAGCAAAAGTACCATGCGGAATGAAAGATGAAGTTACATGTGTCAACGAATCTGTGACATGGAGAGACGTAAATTCATCTTTACCAGATATTAAAATCGAAGTTTACGGACCTCCTCCAACATCAGGAACACGAGATGCATTTGTTGAATTAGCTCTTGGAGGTGGATGTAACACTATCCCTTGGATAAAAGCTTTTAAGAAGAAAGATAAATCTTCATGGAAGAAGTTATGCTACACCATACGTGAAGATGGAAGATATATCGAAACTGGGGAAAATGATAATCTTATAATTCAAAAACTTGTCAGTAACCCAAATGCCGTTGGTATTTTTGGGTTTAGTTTTTTAGAACAAAACACAGACTCGGTTAAAGGAGCAGTTGTTGATGGCATAAACCCGACTTTTGAGACAATAGCTTCTGGAGAATACAAAGTTTCACGCTCATTATTTTTTTACGTGAAGAAGGATCACATAGGGTCTATTCCAGGTATTGAAGAATATATGGCAGAATTCATGAGTGAGAATGCGATTGGAGATGAGGGCTATTTGTTAGATAATGGTCTTATACCAATGCCCAAAACAATACGTGCTAAATTCCAAAAAGACAGTAAAAGCCTAGCTAACATACAGTATTAGATAGGAAGAGGAAGCGTTAATATACCAATATTTGCGATATTGTATAACAATTTACAGATAATTAAGACATTTAATATATTTGTAACAATTAGTGAATAATATATTTCTAATGATGAAATATATATGACCATTGAATTTTTAATATTAACAATACTCGGCTTAACTGCTTACAGTTTTTTCTTAAGCAAAAGAAAAGCATCGGCTTTGAACGTTATAAACCCTCTAGATGTTCATTCACAGCCACATTACCATGGTCTCTTTTCCGCAATACTAACAATTGTACCTGCAATTATTCTATTATTTCTTTGGTCTTGGCTTGAGAATTCAATATTTAAAAGCAACCTTGAGTCATACTTTTCTGATGTTGTTGATCCATATAAGATAAACTTTTACGTTTCTGGTGTAAAAAGTTTTGTGGCTGGTGCTAGTGATACCCTGATGAATCATTCTAATTTTTCTGCTGCAGTCGAGTACTATGAGACTTCTACTAAAATGAGTTTAGCATTGAAGTCTATTGTGATAGTAATCATTACTCTTATTGCATTCAGATATTCACTAAATTTAGTCACCGCTAAATTTAAAGCACGTGATTTAGTCGAAGACATTGTAATCAGAACAATGAAATATGCATCAATATTTGCCATCTTTATTACGCTTGGAATTGTATTATCATTGTTATTTGAAACCCTTCGTTTTTTTGAATCAGTTGCAATCACAGAATTTCTATTTGGAACGCATTGGAGTCCGCAGATGTCAATTAGAGAAGGTCAAGTCGGGTCATCAGGAAGCTTTGGAGCAGTTCCGGTATTTACAGGTACTTTGTTAATATCATTAATAGCTATGTTAGTTGCTGGGCCAATTGGTTTATTTTCTGCAATCTACCTATCTCAATATGCTTCCAATAGAGCTCGATCATATGCAAAACCAATTATTGAAGTACTAGCAGGCATTCCGACTGTCGTTTATGGCTTCTTTGCAGTTATAACCGTGGGTCCATTTTTTAGAGATTTAGGTATTTTTTTTAATATTGATGGCTTTAGTTCAGAGAGTGCTTTAATAGCGGGATCAGTTTTGGGTATTATGATAATACCTTTCATTGCATCGTTGACGGATGATTCATTATCGGCTGTGCCTAGGTCATTGAAAGAGGGTTCTTTGGCAATGGGCGCTACATTATCAGAGACAACAACAAGAGTAATTATTCCAGCTTCGTTTCATGGAATAGTAGGAAGTTTTTTATTAGCTTTCTCAAGGGCAATAGGGGAGACAATGATTGTGGTGATGGCAGCTGGTTTCGCGGCAAATCTTACTGCAAACCCTTTTAACGCAGTGACAACAGTTACCGTCCAAATTGTCGGCCTCCTTACTGGTGATCAAGAATTTGATAGTCCTAAAACCATGTCTGCATTCGCACTTGCATTCGTCTTATTCTTTCTTACTTTGATACTTAATATAATTTCACTATCTATTGTGAAGAAATTTAGAGAGCAATATGAGTAATATCATACAGAGAAATAAGAGTGAAAAAAGATTCCAATTTTACGGTTTACTGGCTGTAGGTCTTGCCATTTTTTTACTCTTGATTCTGTTATTTAAAATATTTAGCACAGGTTTTAGCGCATTTAATCAAACCTATCTAGGAGTCAAGATTCAAATTGAGAAAGGTGAAAATTTAGCAGAGCTAGATGCAAGGTCAACTCTTCGAAAAAATCTAAGAAATATGTTTCCTGAGGCTCAGAGTAGGTCTGATAAGAAAAATCTCTATTCTTTATTCAGCCCTGGAGCTTATATTGAATTTGAGGAAATGCTTAAAGCATATGATGGTGATGTGATTGATGGGTATTATTACTTTTTGGCATCTGATGATTTAGATATGTACTTTAAAGGCACTGTGACTAGACAAGGCAACAGCGCAGGTAGAATTAAACCTAGTCAGATGAAGTTTGTAGACGAATTCGTGAAAATGAATCTTATAGAACTTCAATTTAACAGATATCTTCTTGGTTCAGCAGATAGCAGGAATCCTGAAATGGCTGGTATCCTAGGAGCTATTTATGGATCACTATTTGCCATCCTTATTGCTTTTGTAACTTCTTTTCCTCTAGGTGTCTTAACTGCAATTTATCTAGAGAAGTTAACAAAACAAAACGCTTTCTCTGATTTAATCGAGACTAATATTAATAATTTAGCTGCCGTGCCTTCAATTGTATTTGGTTTACTAGGGTTAGCTATTTTTCTGAACTTTTTTGAATTACCCCGTTCTGCGTCTTTAGTTGGAGGGCTTACACTAGGTTTGATGACGCTTCCAACCATCGTAATTGCCTCAAGATCTGCAATCAAGTCAGTTCCTCCGTCAATTGAGGAGGCATCTATAGGCCTAGGGTCAAGTAAAGTTCAAACCATATTTAATTTTACTTTACCGCTTGCAATGCCAGGTATATTGACTGGGACGATAATAGGTATTGCTAGAGCAATTGGAGAAACAGCACCTCTACTGATGATAGGGATGGTGGCATTCATTGTCGATATTCCTCAAGGACCGTTAGATGCATCTACTGCGCTCCCGGTACAAATATTTTTATGGCAGGATAGTCCTGAACGTGCTTTTGTTGAACGCACATCTGCAGCTATAATAGTACTACTGATATTTTTATTTTTATTAAATATTACTGCAGTGTATTTAAGAAAGAAATTAGAAAAAAAATGGTGATAAAGAACTTATGAGTGAGTCTTTAAAAATAGCAGTTAAAAATTTAAATGTTTTCTATGGAAAAAAACAGGCATTGTTTGATATAAATTTAAATATCTTTTCGAATGAAGTCACTTCATTAATTGGACCATCTGGTTGCGGTAAATCAACTCTCATTAAGTGTTTTAATAGAATGAATGATTTAGTAGAAATTTGTAAATACGATGGAGAAGTCTTGATTGATGGGAAGAATATAAATGATACATCTACAGACCCTGTGAGTTTAAGAACAAGGGTTGGGATGGTATTCCAAAAACCTAATCCTTTCCCAAAATCAGTTTATGACAATATTGCATATGGCCCTAAACTTCACGGTATGTATAAAAATAAAGATGATTTAGATGAAATTGTTGTATCGAGTTTACAAAAAGCAGGATTATTTAACGAAGTTAAAGATAGGTTATTCGAACCAGGTACTGGGCTTTCAGGTGGTCAGCAACAAAGACTCTGTATTGCAAGAGCTCTTGCTGTGAATCCTGAAATAATTTTAATGGATGAACCTTGCTCAGCTCTTGACCCGATTGCAACTGCAAAAATTGAAGAATTGATTGAGGAGCTTAAAGAGAAATATACAATTGTTATAGTTACACATTCAATGCAACAAGCAGCAAGAGTGTCTAATAGAACAGCTTACATGCACATGGGTGAGCTTGTGGAAACTGGACTCACAAAGAATATTTTTTCTAATCCAGAACATGCAAAAACTCAAGATTATATAACTGGTAGAATTGGTTAAAATAATGATTATTGATATAATTCAATGAGAGGTAAGTCATATGAGTGAACAGAGCGGTCATATAGTTTCATCATTTGATGATGATATTGCATCAATAAGAAGATCAGTAACTAAAATGGCTACATTAGTTGAGGAGCAATATAAACTCCTTCATCACATCATAGATACAGGTTCCGCATCCACAGTTGAGGATGTCCTAGAAAATGAACCGAAGCTAGACGAATTTGATGGAAAGATTAGAGATCAGGTTATAACTTTTATAACTTTGCGATCTCCTATGGCAATAGATCTCAGAGAGGGTTTAACCGCACTTAAGATATCAACAGACTTAGAGAGATTAGGCGATTATTGTAAAAATATTTCCCTGAGAATTCAGGCTCTGGAAGAAATTCCACCAGCAGAAATAAAAAATGAAATCTTAAGAATGACAGTCATGGTTCAGGGTCAGCTCAAACGTGTAATTGATGCTTACGTCACAAAAAACAAAGATAAAGCTTTAGAAGTTAGAAATGCTGATGCAGCTATAGATCAGCACTATCAGATGATTTATAACCAAATAATAGAAGATATCAAAAGTAAACCGAATAAGATTAAGACATTAGCGAATACCAAATTACTTTTCACCATAAAAACTATAGAGAGAGCGGGTGATCATATAACTAACATTGCAGAAGAAATATTTTATACTGTCACTGGTGAAATTCTTACAACCCCAAGACCAAAAGGTGAATCAGAGCAGTGAAAACCATTTTCTCTATTGAAGATGAAGAATCATTGGTCTCCTTACTTGAATACAATATTAAATCTGCTGGATATAAATTTGATTTTTCGTTAAATGGATATGACGGTATGCTCAAAATTCAGGAGTTGAAGCCTGACCTAATATTGCTAGATAGAATGTTGCCTGACATCGAGGGCACAGAAATCTGTAAATTTATAAGATCTAAAAAAGAGATACAAAGGATACCAGTAATAATGCTTACAGCAAAAGGCGAAGAGGAGGATTTACTTCAAGGCTTTGACAATGGTGCAGATGATTATCTTATTAAACCTTTCAGCCCAAAAGAGTTACTGGCACGAATAAACGCTCTATTGCGAAGAAGCAATGAATCAAACGTTACATCTAAACTTAAATATGGAAATATAGTTATGGATACTGATATGCATAGAGTTTACTGTTGTGACAAAGAAACTAAGCTCGGACCAAGGGAGTATAGAATCTTAGAATTTTTAATGAAAAATCCAGGAAGGGTTTACAGTAGACAGCAACTTCTTGATGCAGTATGGGGCACTAATGTTTATATCACAGATAGAACTATAGATGTACACATAAGAAGATTACGAAAAGCCTTGAGCGTTAATGAAGAATGCAAGGTAATACGAACCATACGATCATCTGGCTATTCACTCGATGACAAAAATTAATATTACCTTGTAACATTTTTGTAATAATTGATACTTAATTCTTTCATATTACTTTTATAAAAACATACTACTATTAACCTTATACTATTTATGATTTTGATATCTTAGATCAATAATTTAAATAGGAAGAGATACAATGAGAGAAATATACAAACATCTACTTATAACAATAGTTGCAATACCCGCACTTAGTTTTGTTGGTGGATTGATGACATCTGAAAACACATATGCAGCCACAGGAAAAGGCTCAAGTGCAATTTTTTATGGGAGATTATTTGTTCAATACGATAATTCCGATAATTCAACCAGTAATAATAAAAAAATATCCAATCTTCGCGATGACGAGGGTATGGGAAGAGTAGGTGTCAAAGGTAAAAATACTATAGGTAATGGTTATGTTTTTAATTACAAAGTAGAATATGCAATTGATATTTCTGATGGTTGGGCAACATCAAACAGCACAAATTGTAATAGTGATGCAAATGGTAAATCACCATGTAATACATTTGTTTTGAAACAAGGTTGGGTTGGTTTATTAACGCCATTTGGTCAATTCAAATTCGGATCACTTGAATCCCCATACAAATATCTGGCTAAGCATGATATTTTTCACGATACGATTTCTCAAGCTCGTGATACAAGAATGATTTCTCAGGGATCCATGGCACATAGTTCTTATTGGCGAGAGTCTATGTTGTATGAGTTAAAATCAGGTAACTTCAGATTCGCCGCTTTGTACGGTCTTGGAGAAGATCCGAATACATCAATAACCAACAAAGATACTGGAATAGGCATCGAATACAAAAATTTTTTTCTACCGGGTTTGAGTATTGTCTATGCCAGAAATACAGATGACAGTCATAGCTCAGGACAAGACTATAATGAAAAAGTTACTTTAACAAAAGATTTAAAACTTCAAAGTGGAGATAAGATTAAGATATGGTATATGCATGAAGACATTGGAGTTGATAGCAAGATGTTTACAGGCTCCGGCAACGATGGTACGGCTAACTGGTATGGTATTCGATATAAGACAGGCCCAATGGAATTTCAATATTCATATGCTGAGACTGATGCAAAGCAAGGTCCAACTTATGATAGAGATGGATATAATATTGGCATGTATTATAAATTATCAAAAACATCAAGAGTTTATTTAGGTCACTCTAAAAGTGATGCTGGGTCAGGCGATGGTGTAAATCATAATATCGAGTCAACATTGATAGGGTTGAGGCACGACTTCTAGAATAGAAACATTCCCATAAGGTGAGGTTTGGATGACATTATTTAACTCCTTATTGCTCAAACCCACGTTAAATAGAAAACACCATATAAGTAGAAAATTTCCAACAAATAAATTTGAAACCTAGTGTTTAAAGAGCATAATGGTTTCATGGAAGCAAAATTAGAGCAAAAACAAGACGCACTCACCTTAGACCAGTTATCTGAGGTACTCGATAGTGGTGCAATTATTCAAGCAAGGAATTTGCTTAACTCTCTTTATCCATCTGAGATTGCTGATGTTATAGAAAGCTCGCCAAGAAACAGAAGAGACCTCATATGGAAATTGGTTTCTAATGAAAACAAAGGTGAAACGCTTGCAGAGTTAAGTGAGGAGATAAGAGGAAACTTACTAGATGAGTTAATCGATGAGGGTGGAACTGAAGGTTTAGCAAAGATTGCAGAAAATCTTGATACAGATGATTTAGCAGATATCATAAAATCACTTCCAAAAAATTTAATTCAAAAAGCAGTTAATAGTCTTGATAAGCAAAATCAAGACAGATTAGAGAAAGTACTATCATTTCCAGATGATACCGCAGGTGGTTTAATGAATACTGACACTATCAATATCAGATCTAATGTAACAGTTGAGGTGTTATTGAGATACTTAAGAAAACTTGGAGAATTGCCTGAACAGACTGATAATGTTTTCGTTACCGACATTATGAATAGATATTTCGGATATGTGTCAGTTCAAACACTCTTAGTAGCTAAACCCTCTGCACTCGTTTCGGACATTATGACAGAGGATAAAAATATTATCAGACCAGACGCTCATGAACACGAAGTAGCCAAGATATTCGAGGATCATGATTTAGTCTCTGCAGCTGTAGTTGACATTGATGGAATACTTCTTGGTAGGATAACAATTGATGATGTAGTAGATGTTATTAGGGATGAAGCTGATGATTCAGTCCTTAATATGGCGGGTTTGAATAAGGAAGATGATATTTTTGCCCCCATATTTCAAAGTACTAAGAGAAGAACGCTTTGGTTAGGTGCAAATCTAATCACTGCTATTCTTGCAGCTACAGCTGTTGGTATTTTTGAGGCTACAATTGAAAAAGTTGTTGCTCTTGCGATACTTATGCCCATAGTGGCGAGTATGGGTGGCATAGCAGGGATGCAAAGCCTCGCTCTTGTAATAAGAACACAGGCAACCAATCAAATAGGTGCTTCGAATTCTAAATTACTCATCCTGAAGGAGACTTCAATTGGATTTTTAAACGGGTTACTATGGTCATCCGTTGTAGCGACGGTTACTTATTTATGGTTCGAGAGTGTTTTTTTAGCTTTTGTAGTTGCGGTAGCTTTACTTGTTAATCTTATTATTGGTGCTATCAGTGGTGTTACGTTACCACTAATCCTGAGGAAATTAAATATCGATCCTGCAATTGCTGGTGGTGTCATATTGACTACAATCACAGATATAATTGGATTTATTTCTTTACTTGGTATCGCAACAATACTCATGTAATCATAATATTAGTATATTACTAAAATCTTATAATCAAGTGTCTACAGGTTTTCCACAAGTTAACCACAAAAAAAACACAATATATTGGTGTTCATAATACTTACAACCACAATATTTAGTGATATAATTTAAGGGTGTTAAAGTCACTAATGACGAATATTAGGCCTCGAACATTGAATTAGGGACATATAGAAAAATAATTAAAGGATAGATAAGTGCAATGAAAGAAGAATTACAAGATGGCCAAGATTTCGCAGAATTGGCAGAATCAGATTTAGCAAGTCGTGACGTTAATATGTCACCTATACCTGGGATGTATAGAGTAATGCGACGCAACGGAAAAGTTACATCTTATGATTTAAGTAAGATAACTGTTGCTATGACCAAAGCATTCCTCAGTGTTGAAGGAAGTAGCGCCGCAGCATCTACAAGAATACATAATGAAGTAGAGTCTTTGGCCGAGAAAGTAGATGTTGCTATCAAAAGACGCTTCCCCGAGGGAGGCGTCGTCCACATTGAGGATATACAGGATCAAGTTGAACTAGCAATCATGCGTGCAGGTTATCAGGACGTTGCGAGATCGTATGTGCTCTACAGAGAAGAAAGAGCAAAGGCTAGAAGTTCGAATCAATCAACTGATTTTGATGATTCACCAATAGACAAGTCAGTTATCTTAGACGATGGTTCATCACAAAAGCTTGATTTGGCAAAACTCAAGCTCACAATTGCAGAAAGTTGCGAGGGCATTGATGATGTATCTGAGGATGAAATTTATCAGACCATAGACAAAAATATATATGATGGAATAAAAAAAGAGGACTTATCTAGCTCTATTCTAATTTCAGTAAGACCTCTTATAGAAAAAGATCCAAATTATTCAAACGTAGTTGCTAGACTTCTTTTAAATAGCATATACGAGGAAGCTCTTACCTTTTTAGATGATAAGGATGTTTCACCATCTCTTAAGGATATGCGGGGATTATATCCTGATTATTTTAAGTCATACCTTGCCAAGGCCGTAGAGTTAAATTTACTCGACAAAGAATTATTATCATACGATTTAGATTTCTTATCAAAAAATTTAAACGCCGAGAAAGATAAATTATTTACTTACTTGGGTCTACAAACGCTATACGATCGTTATTTCATTCATTCTAAAGAAACTAGATTTGAATTACCGCAAGCTTTTTTTATGAGAGTCGCAATGGGATTAGCAATTAACGAGAAAAATAGAGAAGAGAAGGCAGTTGAGTTTTATAATTTAATTTCTTCATTTGATTTCATGTGTAGCACACCAACTCTATTTAATTCAGGTACTCTACGACCACAACTTTCATCGTGTTATTTATCTACCATTCCAGATGATCTCAAAGGAATATTTGAAGGAATAAGTGATGATGCTATGTTATCAAAATTCGCTGGTGGACTCGGTAACGATTGGTCGCAAGTACGCGCACTTGGATCATACATTAAAGGTACAAATGGTAAAAGTCAGGGCGTTATCCCTTTTTTAAAAGTTGCCAACGATACAGCTGTTGCAGTCAACCAGGGAGGCAAGCGCAAAGGAGCCATGTGTGCTTATTTAGAAACTTGGCATCTAGATATAGAGCAATTTTTAGAGTTGAGAAAAAATACAGGTGACGATAGAAGAAGAACGCACGATATGAATACTGCTAACTGGATACCGGACCTTTTCATGAAAAGAGTTCATAATGATGAAGAGTGGACATTATTTTCACCTAATGATGCAGCAGACCTTCACGATCTCACAGGTCTAGAATTCGAGAAAAAATACGAAGAATACGAAGATAAGGTTGCAGCAGGCAGTATACTAAATCATAAAAAAATTAAAGCTGTTGATTTGTGGAGAAAAATCTTAAGCATGCTCTTTGAAACAGGTCATCCATGGATAACATTTAAAGACCCATGTAATTTGAGATCACCACAGCAACATGTTGGTGTTGTTCATTCATCAAATTTATGTACTGAAATTACGCTTAATACCTCAAAAGATGAAATAGCAGTATGTAATCTTGGGTCTGTAAATCTCTCAGCGCATATCGATAAAAACCAAAAACTCGATACAAAGAAGCTTCACAAAACGGTAAAAACAGCTATGAGAATGCTTGATAACGTTATTGACTATAACTACTACAGTGTTGACAAAGCAAAAAATTCCAATTTCAAACATCGACCAGTTGGCCTAGGAGTCATGGGTTTTCAAGACTCACTTTATAAGCTTAGATTACCTTATGCGTCTGAGGATGCTGTGAAGTTTGCTGATACAAGCATGGAGGTAATAAGCTACTTTGCAATCTCCTCGTCTATGGAACTTGCAAAGGAACGAGGCGCATACGAAACATTCGAAGGCTCGCTATGGAGTAAGGGGATTCTACCGATTGATAGTCTGAGAAATTTGAAAAAAATTCGTGGAAAATATTTAGATGTAGATATGAGCGAATCATTGGATTGGAACAAATTAAGAGAGCAAATTAAGCAAAACGGCATGAGAAATTCAAACACATTAGCAATTGCTCCAACAGCAACGATCTCAAATATCTGTGGTGTATCTCAATCTATAGAGCCGACTTATCAAAATCTATATGTTAAATCTAATTTGTCAGGGGAATTTACTGTAATTAATCCTTATTTGATAGATGACTTCAAGAAAGCAAAAATATGGGATGAGGTTATGATTAAAGATTTGAAGTATTTTGATGGGCAACTAGGTTCAATTAGTAGAGTCCCAGAAGACCTAAAAAATTTATATCAGACATGTTTTGAAATCGATACAAGATGGTTGGTAGAAGCTGCAGCGAGACGTCAAAAATGGTTAGACCAGTCTCAGTCATTAAATTTATACATACCCGACACGGACGGAAAAAAACTTGACAGCGCATATAAGCTCGCTTGGATTAGAGGTCTTAAAACAACTTATTATTTAAGATCCTTAGGCGCAACGCATGTTGAGAAAAGTACTACAGATAACTCCTCGTCTGCCTTGAACGCAGTCACTAATAATTCGGAGAATAAACAGTGTTTGATAGATGATCCAGAGTGTGAGGCGTGTCAATGATATATTTGATTTCATCAGTAGTAATTTTAGTCATGTTATTAATTTATACAATTCTAAACATCAAAAGAGAATTAGAAGAACTCGAAATTACAAAAAAGAATTTGTCTGCGCTGAAAGGATGGCAGCAATTAACAATAAAACAAAGGCGGTAAAACATTATGTACAACTGGGACGATCCAATTAATGAAGCATTGAGTAAACCTGATCCAAAAGTATCAGATAAAAGCACAGTAGTTGAAAACTTAGATGGTATTTCTCAAGATGTCACATCAACTGGTGATCTTGAGGGACTCACTGGTATTGAGAATATTGAGAAGGGTGCAGGTAGAATCAGAGTAGACGATAAGGCAATAATTAACTGTAGAGCTGATCTTAATCAGTTAGTTCCTTTCAAATATGAGTGGGCTTGGAAAAAATATCTTGATGGTTCAGCTAATCACTGGATGCCTGAAGAAATTGCAATGCATGATGACATCAAATTGTGGAATGACCCAAAAGGGTTAACTGAGGATGAAAGAAAAATTGTTGAAGTTAATTTAGGTTTCTTCTCAACCGCAGATTCTCTTGTTGCTAATAACCTTGTATTAGCCGTGTACAGACATATTACAAATCCAGAATGTCGGCAGTACTTGTTGAGGCAAGCTTTTGAAGAGGCAATACACACCCATGCATATACATACTGTGTTCAATCTTTAGGCTTAGAGGAAACTAGAATATTTAACATGTATAGAGAGATACCTGCTGTTGCAACAAAGGCAGAATGGGCACTGCCATTCACACAGAGTCTGGGCGATCCTAACTTTAGAACAGGATCAAAAGAGAGCAACCAGCGGCTTTTGAGAGATTTAATTGCTTTTTATGTTGTTTTTGAGGGTATATTTTTCTATGTTGGTTTTACTCAAATATTATCTATGGGTAGACGAAACAAACTAACAGGAGTTGCTCAACAATTTCAATATATTCTAAGAGATGAGTCAATGCATATGAATTTTGGTATGGATGTGATAAATCAAATAGTAATTGAAAATCCAGAGTTGTGGACGGAATCATTTAAAGAGGAGATGGTCGAGTTAATTAAAACTGGTGTCAAATTGGAGATTCAATACGCTTACGATACTATGCCTAAACCTATATTAGGTATAAATCCAAGTCAGTACGAAGAATTTGTTAAATTTATTGCTAACCGAAGACTTGTAAGAATAGGATTACCAGAACAGTATCCTGGCGCAATTAACCCATTCGAGTGGATGTCTGAAATAATGGATCTTAAGAAAGAAAAGAACTTTTTTGAGACAAGAGTTACTGAATATAAAACTGGTGGTCAATTAAAGTTCGACTAATCTATTTTTCAGTAGTTTGAAATTTTTTGAAGTCTACTAGAACAAAATATTTACAAATAACATATATTGTTGAAGAATAAATAATTGTTGATAGGACAGAAGACTTCAAGAACGGTACTCCTGCAACATAGCTATTGATAAGACCTTTCGAAGTCGGCGGATACAAGTCCATCGTAAACCATACTCCAAAATTCGTCACGATATAGAAAAATATCGGAGCAGAGATGGAGATTAGCAATATTGGTAAATAACTAATTATTTTGAGAAAATATAAAGAGTAAACACCGATAAGTATGTATGATATGTAAACAAAAAACATGCTCTGGTAGAAACCTAAGAAATAGTCACTAATCAGCTGAGAGCATACAACAATAAGCATTATTGCATAATTATTTCTGATAAATAATGATGCGAATATAATCAAAGATATTGTTGGAGTGAAATTTGGTACTTCAACAAGCAATCTACTTAAAATCAGTAATACTAGAAAAATCCCAGTTAACATTAACCATGATCTTATTTCAGTAGTTTTTTTGTCTATTTTTTCCATAAGTATGACTACATAATATTATCATAAAACCTCGTATTTGTGAGAAATACTGTTTAATTAGCTAATATATAGTGCTATTCTTGTAAGCAATAAAAGGAATTTAATATGAAAGTATTATTTTTATACCCTAATCATGAGGGTTACTTTAGATGTCCAGTGGGCCTCACTCTAATTATGACTTGTGTAGAAAACGCAGGTCATGAAGTGAAGTTGTTTGACACAACTTTTATGAATTCTGATTCCAATCAAGATAATGAGAAGCGTGAAGAAGTTGGGTTGGTAAAACCTGTAACTCTTGATAATTATTTCAGTAAAAAATCCACTAACGAAATAGAAGAAGAGTGGGTTCAGTTAATAAAAGATTTCAAACCAGACTTACTTGCAACCACAATTGTTGAAGATGCCTACACATATGCACATAGATTATTGGGCTTGGCGAAACAAACTATGGATATTCCAGTTGTTGTTGGAGGAAGTATGCCAACAGTTGTGCCTCGAGTTATGATTGAGAACCCAAATATTGATTATCTAGTTGAAGGTGAAGGTGAAGTTGCATTCGTTGAGTTAATTGCGGCTTTGGAAAAAGGAGGCGATGTCTCAAAAGTACCTAATTTATGGTATCAACATGACAATCTAACCAAGAATACTGGTCTTGTTAAATACTTAGATATGGACGAGGTCCCTTTTCAGAAATTAGATTTCTGGGATGATAAACATTTTACAAAGCCTTATGATGGAGAGTTACATGTAACAGGTTTTTTTGAATTCTCAAGAGGTTGCATGCACAGATGTCATTACTGTATCAATCGCGCGTTCCAAGTATTCCAAGAAGAAGCTGGTAAAGTAAGAAGGAATAAATCACCAAGAAGATGTATTGATGAAGTTAAACACATTCATAAAAAAAGAAATTTTACTCTTGTAATGTTTACTGACGACAATTTTCTTGGTCGACAACCAAAAGAACTTGAAGAATTTTTTGAGCTTTGGAAAAATGAAGTTAAAATTCCATATTGGATCAATACTTGTATAGAAACAGTAAATGAACATAATCTTCCTTTACTCAAAGAGAGTGGATGCGTTGGTATCGCGATTGGTCTCGAAACCGGAAGTGATTGGGTAAGAAGAAATCTTTTATTTAAAGGAAAAATGGATAATAAATTTTACATGGAGAAATTTGCATTGATGGCAAAGTATAAAATTAGGTCTACTGCAAATAATATACTTGGTGTCCCAGGTGAATATGAAGAAGACTTCTTTGAAACTATAAAACTAAACAAACAAATAAGAGCACTCGATCCAGAACTTACGTCTTTTGATGTTTCATTCATGGCCGCATACATGGGAACTGTTATTCATAACATTGCGTTAGATATGAATTTAATAACAGCTCACACAGAACCAGGTTTTAAAGGCATGAGTAAAGGGAAAATTACGATGAGACAGGAGCCTACACTTCGAAATCCATGCATGTCTAAGGAGAAAACAATGGAACTTCATGACGACTTCATGAAATATGTTACTGGAGAGAAAGAAATACCTGAAAAATTTCTCAAAGATGATCCAGATAGACGTTTTGCCGACAGCTCTGAAATTTATGAGTTGTATGAAAAGTACAAGAAAGGACCTGTGCCAATTGATCCTCTAATGGTTGTTCCTTCAGATACAATATTTATCCAACCAATACCTCACAAGTAGCGAATCAAAAACTACTGCCCACACTTAAGAAAAATGCTTTTCCGTCTGTATTATAGTTGTGAGCCAATCTGTACTTTTTATCAAAGAGATTCACAGCTTTTAAACTGATATTATATCCATGAAATCTTGTGACATAATTTGCGTCTACAACCAAATATCCTCCCAGGCGGTGCGCATCATATATAGAATTATCCTTCTTTGACTCAGCCCTTAACATTAGGTCGAATGATTCATGATTATTAATTTTTTTCAAAATGTTTGCACTAATTTTGTTACGTGGTCTCCGCGATAGCAGTGTGTCATTTGTTAAATCATCAGACTCTTGGTAAGTATAATTTAGCTTATAAACCAGGTCTTTATACGTTTTATCAAAATTGAATTCTAATCCTGTTATCCGAGCTTTGTTTATATTCTGCATCTTTGACCCATCTGATTCTATTAAGTTTTTAATTTCATTATTAAATATTGATATTGATACAGATGTATCGTTTGAATGTTTATACTTTAATCCAATCTCAGAAGTCATTGATTTTTCTGGATTTAAATTTGAGTTACCACTAAAACCGAACAAATCTGTAGCGTCAGGAGGCCTAAATGATTTACCTACACCAGCAGTGAAAATTAAATTCGGGTTAATGATATATCCAAAATTAAGATTTCCAATCGTATAATCGTTGAATACTGAGTGATTTATAAATCTTGCTCCTAAATTTACGCTTAAATTATTCTGATAAATTGCAGTTTTTGCAATATATAACTCTCTAATCATATTTGTATGTTTAAATGACGTACCAAAAGAAAGTTCATACATCGATTCATCGGTATAATTAAGACCAAATAGTAGATTTCCATTATTAGAGTTATCTATTGAATACTCTAATCCAATTGAGTCTGATTTTGTGTGCGTATAATCAGTAGCACCTGGAGCCGCTTGATTGATTTCATTTCCCTTTCTTAAGTAAAAAATATCATAACTAGAACTAGCTTTAGTTGAATTCAATGAGGCCTTAAAATGGTTATCTCTGTGGTTTTGATTTAAGTTACTACCAAAGCTATCGTACTCTGTGTTACCAGTGTTTTTGTAGTAATCAAGATTAATATTATACTGATTATCAATATCATATTTATAGGACATGTCAATATTGGTATTATCATATCTGTGATTTTGTGATGAGGTAACTTTTGCTTTATATGAATCACTTATAAATCTTGACATGTTTATATTAAAATTGTGTTTCTCATAATTAATTCCATCAGAGAAAGTAATATTCTCAGTCGAATATCTTCCAGATCTGTACTTAACTTCACCAAATTGATTCTTTTTGGTAATTATATTTATAACTCCACCAATAGCATTCTTCCCGTAGAGTGTTGACATACTTCCTTTAGAGATTTCAATTTTTTCAATCAAATCAACTGAAATATGTTGAATCGAGGGAACACCTAGAGTCCCCGGATTAAGTTCATTGCCGTTCACTAAAACTTTCGTATGATTACTCTCTGTTCCTCTCATAAATATAGATTTAGTCTGCCCAAAACCGCCATTACTCCCGATACTGATTGAGCTTGATTGATTTAAAATATTCTCTAGTGAGACAGAGCCATTGTTTTTAATCATTTCTGATGTAATCACCTCTACAGAGTTGAGAGTGTTAAAAATTGTTGGCTTTGCTGTCTATTTAGTCACAATATTTTTTATTGATATTCCGATCAACAATCTACCGTTTGTAATCCTTATAACTTTTTTAACAGCTTTTCTCTTTTCGACAGCGGGTTTTATCAATGCCGCGTATGCAAAAAGTTTTGATGATATAAATATTGTCCCAACATTTGTTCTCAATCCTCTAACGTATTTGGGAGGAACCTTTTACGCAATCGATTCATTACCAG
>CACPCG010000003.1 GCA_902632305.1 uncultured Gammaproteobacteria bacterium | reverse complement strand
CCTCAATGTTTGAGTTAACAAGTGCAAAACTATCTGGTTCAATATAGAAAATATCAGCTTTTTTTTGCAGTTTTTCTAATATAATAATAGTGCTGTCGCTTCTAGGATTAACATTTTCAATAGGATCCATAAGAACAGCTATTTTATACATTTTATATTTCTACATTATATAGTTCTTTTGCTGCTGCCAGAATAGCCAATCTTGCAACTACACCATAAATATAAAATTTATTTACATCTGCATATATTGGTTGATTATTATCTGGACTTATACAAACATCACTAAATGGTATGGGTTTAAATCTCATTCCTGGTGAATTTAAATTTTCGGAGTTGTTTTTATCTTGATGAATTCTGTAGAAACCTCCTACTAAATTACTACCAAAAGCATAAATGACTGGCTCTACAACATCATTTGGCAACATTAATTTTTCATTTGAGTAGATTCCTTCTTGAAGGATAACACTATCTAATAAATTCCCACCTTTTGTTTTAACCATTCGAGTTCTTTGCTTTCTGTTGATTTTTACAATATCGTCTATATTAGATATCTTCATAATACCCATTCCATATGTCCCAGAATCAGCTTTTATCATAATATAAGGCTCCTCCTCAATCTCATATTTGTCATATTTTTCTTGTATAAGCTCAAAAAGTTTAGAAGCATGGTAGATAATGCATTCTTCACCTTGTTTTGTTTTAAAATCTATCTCACCACAATTACGAAATAATGGCTCTAGTAACCATGCATCTAAATCAAATACTCTGCTGAAATTGTAAACAATATCGCTATAATACTTAAAATGAACTGTTTTAGATCTATTTGTCCAGCCTAGATTTAAATCAGGCAATACTGATTGTTTTATACCTTTAAGTATTTTTGGAACTCCTGAGGACAAATCATTATTGAGGATAATGATATCTGGCACAAAACTTTTGTAAGATAATACATTTTTATCATTCGATAATTTTTTGTTTATTATGTTGACGTTTTCTACATCACCTAGCATGCAAGTTTGAGTTTCAAAACCAGCTCTATTAATTAAACTCTCTAATTTTTTAATGCTTTCATTATAAAATTTATTCCTAGTATGGTTTTCAGAAATTATTAATACACGCTCTATTTCAATTGATTGTTTTTCTAGGGCATGTTGAATAGCTGACAAATATAGTGAATCTAATCCACTATCTAGATTATTAAAGCCAGCAGGAAAAAGATTTGTATCTACTGGTGCGATTTTATATCCAGAATTTCTCAAATCAATTGATGAGTAAAATGGAGCAGGATATTTTATCCATTGTTTCCTAAACCATGCTTCTACATCTAGATGTTTATTGACTATTTGAGAATGTAAATTCTTATCAAATATTTCTTTTGTATAGCTTGCTATCGATTGAATTTTTTCCATTATACATCCCTTAGAATAACTTGCGCAACTAATGCAGCAGTTTCAGTTCTTAATATCCTATCTCCTAAAGATATAATATTCCAGTTAAAAGTTTCAGCCAACTTAATTTCATTCTTAGAAAAACCTCCTTCAGGTCCTATAATGATTATTCTTGATACATTTTTTTTATCACTGTCATTAATCTCTCTACCACTTGAATCAAATAAATTCTTACTAAAGTCTTCGTATTTATTTCTCATTATAAAATTAGAAAATTCTTCAGGATCATCTATTGTTGGAATGAATAATCCATTAGATTGTTCTGTCGCATGTATGATTATTTTTTGCCAATGAGACTTTTTTCTCTGATGATTACCCGGATGGCTACGATCTGTAATTAGAGGAACAATTTTATCCACACCAAATTCAACAGATTTTTGAATCGCTAAATCCATATATTTATAGCTCGGAATAGATTGTGCTAATACAGTTTTTGTTGATTTTGATTTTGAAGACCTTAATAATTTTATAATATGGATGTTGCTCTCATTTTCATAATGAATCGTACTCAAATATTCATTGCCATCACCATTAAAAACTATAATCTCTGAACCATCTTTGAGACGGAGGATGTTTTTGAGTCTTTTTTTTGTCTCTATGTTTAATTTTATAAATTTAGATACTTTTAACTCCGTATCAAAGTATATTCTGTGAATTTTATTTTGTTGCAAACTTTATGGCGCCCTCGACAACATCAACCACATGATTGATTTCACTTTTATTAATAATATATGGTGGCATGAAATAAATAACATTACCAAGTGGCCGCAAAATTACATTATTTTCCAGTCCAAACTTATACGCTTTAATACCTCTTCGTTCTTTCCAATTATATGGTTTTTTACTCTTTTTGTCTTTTGCTAGCTCTACAGCAGTAATCATACCAGTTTGTCTGACATCACTAACATAATCTAATTCCTTGAACTTCGAAAATTTCTCATTAATATATTTTGCTGTAGATTTATTTTTTTGGATAATATTTTTTTTTGCAAATAAATCCAACGTTGCATTTGCAGCTGAGCATGCAAGTGCGTTACCTGAATAACTATGTGAATGAAGAAATGCGTTAAGTTTAATATATTCATCATAGAATGCTTCATAGATTAAGTTTGTGGTCAGAATTGTTGATAAAGTTAGATATCCACCAGTAATTCCTTTAGAAAGGCAAATAATATCCGGAGTTATTTTTGCTTGCTCATAGCCAAACATAGTTCCAGTCCTTCCAAAACCAACAGCGATTTCGTCAGCTATCAGATGGACATTATATTTATCACATAATTCTCTGAGAAGTTTTAAATATACAGGATGATACATTCTCATGTAACCAGCACATTGAACTAGTGGCTCGATAATAATTGCACAGATTTCCTCATGTTTTTTTTCAACTATTTCTTCCATATGTTTAAACATCTTACTAGTGTGATCTTTATCTGAAACCCCATCATTTAATTTGTTATAACAATCAGGAGATGGGACGATTATTGTATCCTTGAGAATTTTAGTATAAGTTTTCTTATAAAGATCAATGTTGCTTATTGATAGTGACCCAAGTGTTTCCCCATGATAACTATTTGAAAGTGCAATAAACTTTCTCTTCTTTTTATAACCAACATTCTTCCAGAAATGAAAACTCATTTTCATTGCAGCATCTATTGCTGATGAACCATTATCAGTGAAAAAACATTTTTTGATATCTTTTGGAGATAATTTAATTAGTCTTTCAGCAAGGTTTATCGCTGGTTCATGTGAAAATCCAGCTAGTAATACATGTTCAAGATTATCAAGTTGCCTCTTAATTTGAGAATTGATATAACTATTGGAGTGACCGAATAAGTTAACCCACCATGAACTGATTGCATCTATATATTTATTATCTTCATAATCATATAACCACACACCTTTCCCGCTTCTTATAGGTATCATGGGGATACTTTCATGGTCCTTCATCTGAGTACATGGATGCCAAATGGAAGATAAGTCTCTTCTTACTAGCTCATCAAGTTTTTTCTTTTTATTTTTTTTCATAAACTAGCTACAGTAATTAATTGTGGCTAGTATCTGTATTCGTCTTTCTTAAATGGCCCATCGACTGATACGGAAATATAGTCTGCTTGTTCTTTAGTAAGTTTTGTTAATTTTACACCTAATTTATCTAGATGTAACATTGCCACTTTTTCATCTAAATGTTTAGGTAACACATAAACTTTATTTTCGTAGGATTTATGATTTTTCCATAGCTCAATTTGCGCCATCACTTGATTGGTAAATGAGCATGACATCACAAAGCTAGGGTGGCCAGTTGCACAACCTAAGTTTATAAGTCTTCCTTCAGCTAGCAGAATAATACTCTTCCCGTCTGGGAAAAATATTTGATCAACTTGTGGTTTTATGTTTTCCCATTTATAGTCTTTGAGGGATGCCACATCAATTTCGTTATCAAAGTGTCCAATATTACAGACGATTGCACCATTTTTCATTTTTTGCATATGATCGTGATTTATTACATTCAAATTACCAGTAGCGGTAACAAAGATATCAATCTCTTCAACAAAGTCATTTATATCAACTACTCTGTAGCCTTCCATTGATGCTTGCAGAGCACAAATCGGGTCAACTTCACTTATTAGAACATTTGCACCTAAACCTCTAAGTGAGCCAGCTGATCCTTTGCCGACATCGCCATAGCCACATACGATAGCAACTTTGCCAGCAATCATTGTATCTGTAGCTCTTTTTATTCCGTCTACTAAGGATTCTCGGCAACCATATAGATTATCAAATTTCGATTTTGTCACGGAGTCATTTACATTAAGAGCAGGCATCTTCAGTGAGTTATCTTTTTCCATTTCATAAAGTCTATGAACTCCAGTTGTAGTTTCCTCAGAAACTCCGACAATATCATTTACTAATTCTGGATATTCTGTGTGGATTATAGATGTTAAATCGCCTCCATCATCTAGTAACATATTTGGCTTCCAGTTTGGATCACCTTTTATAGTCTGATCTATACACCATTTGTACTCTTCTTCAGTCTCTCCTTTCCAAGCAAAAACAGGAATGTCTTGATTGGCTATAGCAGCTGCAGCATGATCCTGAGTTGAGAAGATATTACATGATGACCAACGAACACTTGCTCCAAGCTCGACCAAAGTCTCAATAAGAACTGCAGTTTGAATGGTCATATGAAGACAACCAATAATGTTAGCGCCCTCTAGTGGTTTTTTGCCTTTATATTCCTCCCGAATAGCCATTAATCCTGGCATTTCTGATTCCGCGATTCTAATTTCTTTTTTTCCGAAATCAGCAAGCGTTAAATCCGCCACTTTATAATCATTTCCAATTTTTTTTATTTCATCTGTTTTCATAATGTCCTTTCCTATAGATTATAACTTTTTAAGTATATCAACCTTGTCTAGCTGTTCCCAAGTAAAATTTGATCCAGTTCTACCAAAATGTCCAAACGCAGATGTTGGTTGGTATTTAATATTAAGCAAATTAAGTGATTTTATAATACCATTAGGCGTCAGGTCGAAAACCTCATTTATAATACTGGATATTTTTTCGTCTTTTACCTTACCGGTTCCAAATGTGTTTACTGAGACTGATGTTGGCTTTTCAACACCGATTGCATATGAGATTTGAATCTCACATTTTTTAGCTAGCTCGGCCGCAACAATATTTTTAGCAACATATCGAGCTATATACGCTGCAGACCTATCGACTTTCGAAGGATCTTTTCCAGAAAATGCACCGCCTCCATGCCTAGCCATCCCTCCATAAGTATCAACAATAATTTTCCTACCGGTAAGCCCACAATCACCCAATGGACCACCAACTACAAAATTACCAGTTGGATTGACGTGAATATTACATTTGTTTGTCATTAGATTAGATGGTATTACCTTATCTATAATCTCTTCTCTTACATATTCTTTAATTTGCTTTAGAGTTATACTTTCATCATGTTGGAGCGAAATAACTATGGTATCAATATCTTTTGGTAAATCGTCTTCATAACGAAAAGTTATTTGGCTTTTCGCATCTGGTCTCATCCACTTACATGTTTTTGATTTTAGTATCTCAAAGTGTTTTTCAAGTAACCTATGAGAATAGAAGATAGGTGCAGGCATAAACTCTTTAGTCTCATTAGACGCATAACCAAACATTAAACCCTGATCTCCAGCTCCTTGGTTTTCCTCATTTTCTCTATCTACACCCATTTTTATGTCTGCTGATTGTTTATTTATTAACTTTACGATTTCACATTTAGCGCCATCGAATCCTAATTCATCAGAATTATACCCAATGTCGCAAATCACACTTCTTAGTGTTTCATCGAAATCTAGAGAGCGACTTGAAGTTATTTCACCTGCAACAATAATAGATCCAGGTGTGTTAGAGGTGCCTTTCGCAAGAACTTCGCATGCTACTTTGGATTTCTTATCCTCATCTAACATATAATCTAAGACACAATCAGATAGCTGGTCACACAGTTTATCTGGATGCCCAGGTGAGACGCTTTCGGATGTAAATAGATATTCAGTAGTCATATATTTAATACAGTTAAAAGAATATAACAGAATTTTGATTATTTTTTAATAATTATTTATTTTTTATAGTTTCTGAGTATATCTTCTTCTGTTTTTGTGAGTGATTCACCTCGAGTGTATTTGTCAAGTATCTTATAATATTCTCTTTCAGTTTTTAAAAAATCATGCTGAGTAATGATATCTTCAAGGGTTTTAAGCGCATCGTCTCTGTTTGATTCAATTGTTTTTTTTTCGATAGTAGTTAAGTATAAATTTTTCATCTTTTCTTCAGTTTCAAGGAATCTGTTAAGATTATAACCAGATGTGGTTTTGAAGCTTTTAGCTAAATCAAGCATATCTACTACTAGCTTGCTACTTATAGCATCTTTTATCTTATCGTGAATATTATCTATCGTATCTGGAAAATTCAATAAAAGTGTAAGTATAAGATCATCTTTAGATGAAATCTCATTATCTGTATTTTTGTCGACTATTTGTAATTTTTGATTTTTAACGTTACTTTTAAGAAAATACTTTTTGTCTAAATCTACTATTTTTTCAATTTTATCTGATATTAATTTCTTAAAAATACCGTTAGGTATTTTTTTTATTAAAGGAGTTATGGTATTAATAAATTGAGTAGCATCTTCGAGATTTTCAAGATTGAGCTCTTCGCGAATCTTACCTATCATGAATTCTGAAAGTTTGATACTCGATGATAGGATTTCAGCAAATCTTTCTGGGTTATCCCTCGCTAGCTGATCTGGGTCTTTCCCTTCATCCAAAAAACAAAAATCGACAGTAATGTCGTCAGTATACTCCTCTAAAATATTCTCTAATGCTTTCCATGCCGCAGCTTTTCCTGCAATATCTCCGTCAAAACAAAAAGTAATTTTTTTCGAGTATCTTTTCAATTTTTTTATGTGATGTTTCGTAAACGCTGTCCCTAGCGAGGCAACTACATTATCAAAACCATTTTTATGTAGTGAAATGACATCAGTATAACCTTCTACTAAGATAACTCTGTTTTTTTTACTTATATACTTAGATGACTCGTGTAGTCCATAAAGTTCGTAACTTTTGTGAAATAAATTGGATTCAGGAGAATTTATATATTTCGCTTTCTCATTCGAGTCAATTGTTCTCCCGCCAAAAGCTATAACTTTACCTGCTGAGTTTTTAATTGGGAACATTATTCTATTCCTGAATCTATCGTAAGTTTTATTTTTATTATTTATTAACAAACCTAGGCCGATAGCTTCTTTAACGTAATTTTTTTCATCAAAAATCTTTTTAAGACCATCCCATGATTCTGGAGCAAACCCAATTTCAAATAAATCAATCATTTCTGAGGATATACCTCTTGATACAAGATATTTTTTTGCATTCTTATTATTTTTAAGACAATTAATAAAGAAATTTTTGGCTTCTGTATTTATTGTGTAAAGTGATTTAGAGTCATCACTTAATTTGTTTGATAATTTTGGTAGTTCAATATTAGCCATTGAGGCTAATTTTTCTATTGCGTCCATAAAAGAAAGACCTTCATTCTCTCTTAGGAATTTAATTGCATCACCCGATGCCCCACACCCAAAACAGTGATAAAACTGTTTTTGTTGAGATACATTGAAAGAAGGAGTATTTTCAGAGTGAAAGGGACATAAACCTTTGTAATTTGAACCAAATTTTTTAAGTTCAACGTTTTTTCCTATAACTTCAACTATATCAATCCTTGACAGTAAGTCATCTATGAAAGCTCTATCTAAAGAAGACATGTTAGGCTGCGGAAGTTATTCTTGACAATAACTCGTCAAAATTTGAAGATTTTGATTTTATTATTGAAAAATTCTTAATGTGGTTGTCAAAATTATCAAGAATGTATTTACATTTATGACTACCGGTAGATTTTAAATATTTCTGTAAGAGGCTCTTGAGATAATCCTTATGTTTAACTAAACTCTTCTTATCTAATCTATTGTAATCTACAGAAGACGTATTAATGTTTTTTTCAAATGTGCGTGATTCGTCGTAAACGAACGCTAATCCTCCAGTCATACCCGCGCCAAAGTTACTTCCTGTTTCACCTAGAACAACAACCGTACCACCTGTCATATATTCGCATGCATGATCTCCTGCTCCTTCGATAACTGCCGTGCACCCAGAGTTTCTAACTGCAAATCTTTCACCAACTATTCCATTTACAAATAATTCACCACCAGTTGCACCGTACAAACAAGTGTTGCCAATTATTACCATTTTATCAGCTTTATCTTTAAGTTTCTCAGGAGTGATAATTGATATTTCTCCACCAGCCATTCCTTTACCAACATAGTCATTGGCGTCACCAGTAAGTTTGATAATAAGCCCACCTGCATTCCATGCACCTAGACTCTGTCCAGCGGTGCCTTTAAGTTTCAACGTGATTGGATTTTTTTTCATGCCAGAATTACCATATAGTTTAGCTATTTCTCCAGATAACGATGCTCCAATACTTCTATCGCTATTTTTAATTTGATAGTTAAGAGTTTTACGTCTTTTATTTTTTATAGCTTCTGAAGCATCTTTAAGTATTTTTTTTGCTAACAAGGCCTTATCAAATGGTTTATTAGATTTTGTAGTGCAAAAATAGCTAGATGTTTTATCTGGTTTGAACATTAGTCTTTCTAAGTTTACTTTACCATGTCTAATACTTACTCCCTCTATTTGTTTTAATAGTTCAGTTTTACCTATGATATCTTCTAATTTACTATAACCAAGATTGGCAAGTATCTGCCTCACATCCTCTGCAACAAACTTTAGATAATTAATTACTCTCTCCGGACTCCCACTAAAGTGTTTCATCCTGAGGATTTTATTCTGAGTAGCTACACCAGTAGCACAATTATTTAAATGACATATTCTAAGATACTTACAACCTAGAGCTACCATAACAGATGTTCCAAAACCAAAGCTTTCTGCACCTAGAATTGCACCTTTGATAACATCTAGACCGGTTTTTAATCCGCCATCTGTTTGAAGTCTAACTTTATGCCGTAAATTATTCATCATAAGAGTTTGGTGGGCTTCTGAAATACCAAGTTCCCATGGACTTCCTGCATATTTGACTGATGTAAGCGGACTTGCTCCAGTACCGCCATCATAACCTGATATTGTGATTAAATCTGCATATGCTTTGGCTACACCAGCAGCAATAGTTCCAACTCCCGCCTGAGAAACTAATTTGACTGATATTAGGGCTTTGTTGTTGACTTCTTTGAGATCAAAAATTAATTGAGCTAAATCCTCTATAGAGTATATATCATGATGGGGTGGCGGAGAAATCAAGGTAACGCCAGGTACAGAAAATCTCAGTTCTGCAATCATTTCGTTAACTTTATGTCCTGGTAATTGCCCACCTTCACCAGGCTTAGCACCCTGAGCAATTTTTATTTGGATAACTTCTGCGTTTACTAAATAATGAGGGGTAACACCAAATCTACCAGAGGCAACCTGTTTAATCTTTGAGGACTTATTTGTATTGTATCTAGCAATATCCTCGCCACCTTCCCCTGAGTTTGAACGCCCACCAATTGTATTCATTGCAATAGCTAGTGCTTCGTGAGCTTCGGGTGATAGAGCACCAAGTGACATGCCTGCAGTATCAAACCTTTTAACAATATTTTCAATTGGCTCAACCTTTTTTACGTCAATAGAATTTTTCTTCTGTTCTTTATTGACTTTAAGCAAATCTCTTAAGAAGCTTGGCTCTCTTTGATTGATTAACGAGCTAAATTTTTCATAATCTTTATAGTCACCTGAGCTAACACATGCTTGCAAAAGTTTAACCACATCAGGATTATAATCATGGTACTCCTCTCCATGAATATATTTTAGTAATCCACCCGCTCTAATTTGCTCAGCTAGATTCCAAGCGCTTTTTCTATTTTCAATTAAGTCGAGTTGAATATCTGTAAAGTCTGTTCCAGAAATTCTACTTACTGTGTCTCTAAAACAAAGATCAACGACATTTTGATCTAAACCAACAAGCTCAAAAAGTTGTGCACCACGATAACTTGCAATACATGAGATACCCATTTTTGACATAATTTTGAGTAGCCCCTTATTAATCCCTTTAATATAATTTGAGACTGATAAACCAAAATCAGAAATTGAAGTATTTTTTCTATTGGATAATTCACTTATTACCTCATAAGCTAAGTATGGATAAATTGCTGTAGCTCCGTAACCAACAAGAACCGCAAAATGATGTGGATTTCTAGCTGACCCTGTCTCTACTATAATGTTAGCATCACATCTAATTCCTTCATCAATAAGTCTATGATGCACTGCCCCAAGAGCCATAGGTGCAGGAATAACTAAATTTTCTTCTTTGATTAATTTGTCAGATAGAATAACAATTTGACAACCTTTTCTTACACTTCTAACAACTCTATCACATATAGTATTGATAGCTTCCTCTAAATCTAAACTAACGTCATAGTTTAAATCAATATTTTCACATTTAAATTCTTTTATTTTTGATTCTTTAATTGTTTCAAATGTTCTCCTATCTAAAATTGGCGATTCTAGAATCAATCTATCTGCATGTTTAGGTGACTCCTCGAAAAGATTCCTTTCTTGACCAAGACAAACTTCAAGCGACATTACACTTGATTCTCTGAGTGAATCAATAGCCGGATTTGTGACTTGAGCAAATTGTTGACGGAAGTAATCATAAACTGACCTATTTTGTGCAGATAGTACAGACATTGGCGTATCATCGCCCATCGAGCCGGTTGCCTCTTGCCCAATCTCTGCTAGTGGCGCAATAATTTCTTTTTCTTCTTCAAATGAAATCCCAAAAGTTTTTTTGTATGTTTGTAGCTCATTTTTCCCCCACGAGTGAGGCTGTAAATCCCCATAGTCAGGAGATTGAATTTTTTTTGAATATTTTTTGAGCCATGATTGATAAGGATGACGATCTTTTAGAATATGATCAATTTGATTAGATAAAAGGATTTCTCCCTTATGCGTATCAACCGCAATCATCTCGCCTGGTGAGAGTCTTCCTTTATCAATAACTTCATCATCAGTATAATCATATACACCTATCTCAGATGCGAGAGTAATATGCCTGTCTTTTGTAACTACATATCTTGCAGGTCTCAAACCATTTCTATCCAAAGCACAAGCAGCAAATCTACCATCAGTAAGTACTACACCTGCCGGCCCATCCCATGGTTCCATATGCATGGAGTGGTATTCGTAGCAAGCCTTGAGACCGTTGTCTATTTTGGAGTTGTTTTGCCAAGCAGGCGGTATTAGTGTTCTCATTGCTCTAAATATACCCATGTCCCCAATCAATAAGAGCTCTAACATGTTATCAAGGGTATATGAATCTGAATCACTTCTTGAGATAAGTGGGTGTAACTTATTTAATTCAGGCAAAAATTCTATTTCTAGTTTATTTCTCCTTGCAAGGTACCAATTTCTATTACCTTGTATCGTATTAATCTCACCATTATGAGCGAGGTACCTAAATGGTTGAGCTAATTTCCATTGGGGCAAAGTGTTTGTTGAAAACCTTTGATGGAAGACACATTGAGAAGTCTTTAATCTTTTGTCGGCAAGGTCTGGATAAAATATTTTTATATTTTCAGATAAAATAAGACCTTTATACGATATAACTCGTGATGACATACTGGAGATGTAAAAACTTTCATCATTACTGAGAATTTTTTCTGTTTGTATTCTTGCTACATACAATTTACGTTCAAAATCAGATTCGATAATCTCATCAGGAGCAGATATTATTATGTGCTTTATATCAGGTATATTTTTAATTGCTTCATCACCGCACACAGATTCATTAACAGGCACATCTCTCCATCCGAGCACATCTAGTCCTTGACGTTTGAGTTGAAAGAGAAGAGTTTCTTTAGCTAATTTCTGTTTTGATTTATTTTTATCAAGAAAAATAACTCCGAATGCATAATTTCTTCCAAGCGACAATCCTAAATCACTTGCTATTGATCTTAAAAACTCATCTGGTTTTTTAATCAGAAGTCCACATCCATCACTAGACTTTCCATCATCAGAGACAGCGCCTCTGTGAGTGAGTCGTGATAATGCGTTAATACTAGTTTCAACAACCCAATGAGATGGTTTGTCATCAATCTGCGCAATTAAGCCAAAGCCACAATTGTCTTTTTCAAACCTTGGGTCATAAAGACCATTATTTTTATATGTCATATACTTTTTCATTTCACATGATGATAACATAATATCTATGACTAAAGATAACGATTAGCCTCTAAATACTTTTAACATCTCCTCCAAATACTTTTCTTTTATTGTTGTGTTAATCACACAGAAACCAATTCTTTCTAGCAGAACAAATCTATTTTTTCCACCCTTCTTCTTCTTATCAAATGACATGTGCTTGATTAAGTTTTTATTTGTAATCTTAGTTGGTACTTTAGTAGGTAATTTTAACTTTTTAAGTGTTGATTCAATTAAATTAAAATCTTCTATACTTAGATTATTTTTCTCTACCGAAAGCATAGAAGCATAAAGCATACCAATACTAATTGCCTCACCATGAAGAATATTTTTATATTTCATGGAGGCTTCTATCGCGTGTCCTAACGTGTGACCAAAATTTAAGAATGCTCGTACATCCGACTCATGCTCATCTTTTGTTACAACATTTACCTTTTCCTTTGCAGATATCTCAACTATCTTTAGGAGTATAGATTTTTTCTTATTAATAATTTCATTTGCATGATTATTTAACCATCTCAGAAACTTATGGTTTTTGATAACTCCATACTTTATTACTTCAGCCAGTCCAGATGTGAATTCTTTTTCTGGTAAAGTTTTTAAAAATTCGGTATCAATAATCACACAATTTGGTTGATAAAAGCTCCCAATCAAATTTTTACCATTAGGATGATTTATGGCTGTCTTGCCACCAATGGAAGAGTCTACTTGTGCAAGTAAAGTGGTTGGAATATGGATAAGCTTAACACCTCTCATGAATGTACTTGCAACAAACCCCACTAAATCTCCGATAACACCTCCACCAAGCGCGATTACTGTAACGTCCCTATCAAAATTATTTTTAATCATGAAATCTTGGATTTTAGAAAAAACTGAAATATTTTTGTATTTTTCTCCATCAGAAATTTGTATAGACTTGACTGTAAAACTTGGGAGTAATTTTTTTATTTTATTTAGATAAAGTTTTCCTACAGTCTTATTAGTTACAATCAACACATCTTTACCCTTAATTAACGTTGAGAACATTTTTTTTGAAACAATTTTATTACCTACAAAAATAGGTATGTTATTATTTTTTGTTTTCAGAGTAATTTTTTTCATTTTATTAGCATCTCTATCCTATTAACGATATCATTCCTTCTCATATTTGAGGTATTTACACTTGCAAGAGAGATACTCTTGTAAGTACCATCTCGTTGATGTTTCATTTCGACAAGTTTTTCTTTGATATTACCTTTATTTAATAGAGGTCGATTCTCAGTATTTTTTACCCTCTGAAGTTGGCTCTTTACATCAACATCAAGATGAATAATTAAACCATTTTCTCTCATAGTTTTTATATTTTCTGGTTTTAAAATCACACCTCCTCCTGTGGAAATGACGGTATTATCATCTGTTGATATTTTATTGAGTGTTTGTGTCTCTAATTCTCTAAATTTGTGTTCACCTAAATCGTCAAAAATTTTACTTATAGTTGAATTTGTTTCTTCAATTATCTCCCTATCTAAATCAATAAAATTCATATTAAGTTTTTTTGCTAGAGCCTTTCCTATGGAGGTTTTTCCAGAACCCATTAAGCCAACAAGGAAGATGTTATTTTTGATCATGATTTATCTCTGATTGTATTGTGGACTGAGTTGTTCGACCGCATTAAGAAGACACTCCACTTTTTCCGGCTGGATATCTGGAGTGATACCAGTTCCGAGATTAAAGATATGTCCTGTGTTACAGCCATATTCGTTCAATACACCATCCACTGCCGTAAAGATTTGATCTTCATTAAGTTTTAATATTTCTTTATCTAGATTCCCTTGAATTGCGAATTTATCATTTAAGGCTTTTCGAAATTCTCCGATTTTCACTGAGGAGTCAATTCCGATGACGTCGACATTTAGGTTCCTAAGGACTTCAATTTTATCTTGTGGTTCTCTAGTATAGTAAATTACTGGAATGGCTGGGTTAACAAGAGATTCTCTGATTTTATTTACATATTTTATAGACAGGTCTGAAAAATCATTTGTATTAAGCAATCCTCCCCAAGTATCGAAAATCATCACAACATCAATTCCAGCAATAATTTGTTGGTTTATATATTTGATACTGGCCGACGTGATTTCTTCAAGGATATTTTGTAATAAAACTTTATTTTCACGCATCATATTTTTCACAATATCAAATACTTTAGTTGAATTACCCTCTATAAAGTAAGTTGCAACTGTCCAAGGGCTACCAATAAAACCGATGAGAGGTTTTTCGTTATTCAAATCAGATTTTATTTTGCTAATTGCATCAAAAACATAATTAACATCTTCGACATCGTAATCTCGTTTTATCTTTTTTAAGTCGGTTTCAGATCTTATTGTTTTATCAAATCTAGGTCCTTTATTTTCCTCAAAACTTAATTCAATACCAAACATATCTGATATAACAAGAATATCTGAGAATACAATTGCACAATCAAGTGAGAACCGCTTTATTGGTTGCATCGTAATTTCACATGCTATGTCAGGATTTTTCACCATTTTAATAAACCCACCAGCTCTATTCTTTAGGGATATATATTCAGGTAAATATCTGCCTGCTTGTCGCATTATCCAAACAGGAGTCCTCTCAATTCTCTCTTTTCTTATTGCTCTTAAGAGCAAGTGGTCACAAGTTTGCGGCATCTAGATCTCTACTTTGATTATTAGTAAGAAACTTAGTTATTCCATTAGCTGCACTCCTACCTTCGAAAACTGCGGTAACCACTAAATCTGATCCACGGACCATATCCCCGCCACAAAATATTTTTGGATTATGAGTTTGAAAAGAATAATCTGACTCAGTATTTACTTTTACTCTACCAATTTCATCAATTTTAACCCCATGTTCTTCAAACCAGCTGGCTGGATTAGGCCTAAATCCAAACGCGATAATAACGTTATCTGCTTTAATGATTTGCTCGGAACCCTTAACTATAGTAGGGATTTCTCGTCCTCGTATATCAGATTTTTCTAGCTTAGTTTTAACAAATTTTACTCCCTCAACTTTATTTTCACCAACAATTTCGACTGGTTGCATATTCCATAAAAAATCTACGCCTTCTTCTTTACTATTTTTTACTTCTCTTTTTGATCCAGGCATATTTTCCTCATTTCTTCGATATGCGCAATAAACTTTACTAGCACCTTGCCTCAAGGCGGTTCTATTACAATCCATTGAGGTATCTCCTCCACCAAGCACTATAACTCTCTTACCATTCATATCGATATATTGATTACCTGGTGTTTCAAATATATTTCTAATATTTGAATTGAGGTAGGGTAGTGCATCATAAACCCCATCAAGATTTTCTCCTTTGAAGCCACCTTTCATGTATGTATAAGTTCCCATGCCTAGAAACACAGCGTCATGTTTGTTAATAAATGTATCAAATTGTATATCCTTACCAATTTCAGTATTTAATATGAATTCTACCCCCATACCTTCTAAGATTTCTTTTCTCTGTTTAACAATATGTTTTTCTAATTTAAAAGGAGGTATTCCAAAAGTCAGAAGCCCGCCTATCTCCTCATACTTGTCGTACACTTTTGCTTTTATACCGTTGCGAGATAGCACATCAGCGCAAGCCAGTCCTGCTGGTCCTGCTCCAACGATACCAACAGTAAAATCAGTTTTTACGACATCAGATAGATCAGGTTTCCAACCCTGTTTAAGAGCTTCATCTGTGATATATTTTTCAATACTACCGATAGTTACAGCACCAAATCCATCGTTTAACGTACATGCTCCCTCACACAGTCTGTCTTGAGGACAAATACGTCCACATATCTCAGGCAATGAATTGGTCTGGTGAGATAAATCAGCTGCTTCGAATAACCTATCTTCAGATATTAACTTTAACCATTGAGGAATATAATTATGTACAGGACATTTCCATTCACAATATGGATTACCACATTCTAGACATCTTCCAGATTGTTCAATAGCTTGTTTCACTGTATAGTGATCATAAATTTCACCATACTGCTTTACTC
Organism: uncultured Gammaproteobacteria bacterium; assembly: GCA_902632305.1. Lineage (GTDB taxonomy): Bacteria > Pseudomonadota > Gammaproteobacteria. Next base: position 184,008 of record CACPCG010000003.1, on the reverse strand, counting down.
GTTTTGAAGCGTGAAGAATCTTTGGATCCATACGCTTAAGCTCTAGAAATTGCAAATTTTTATCCATAGCAAATTATTATACATGATTTAAAGCGATAAGATACTAAAATAAAAACAATTACGATATACTATATATTGACATATTTCAATATATAGTATATTTTATCAGGGTGGATATAAAAAAAGTATCAAGGTTAACTATATATAAAGAGCTTATTGGCACTGCCACGAACCTACAGTTTTCATATAATGATACTGCATATCGTGTTCCGATTGACGATCTGTATAATTTTTTGGAGACAAATACGAACGTTCTTAAAACATCCAGCTGGATAAATAGGGGTATTTATCATTGGCCAAGACCAACGAAGAAATTAATTAAATTCTTGCAACCATATACTATTCCTATGGATGATGAAGATGAAGAACGCAATATTTATTGGTATGAGATGTATCAAAAATTAGTTGAATACAAAAGTACTTATGGACACTGTTACGTGCCATCAGACTACAATCAGACCAACTATGGTGTTCAGAACCCATTAGTGACTTGGTATTTGAAAACCCGCGGAGACATGGCAAGAGGTAGATTGTCTAAGAAGCAATTAGATCTTCTTCGTAACATAGGTTTTTTAAAATTCACTCAGTTAAAAAATTATTTTAATCCCGAGAATGAAAGCGAAAGAGAGAATCTTATAGAGTCATTAAATTCAGTGAAAGTACAGCAAAAGTCAGATTAGCTCAAAGACTCCTTAACTAATTTACTCGCAACAGACATATCAATTTCATCTCCATGATTCTTCTTAACTAATCCGAGAACTTTACCTAAATCTTTAATTGATTCTGCCCCAGTTTCTTGAATTGATTTTCTGATAATTTCTTTGACTTCTGACTCTGATAATTCTGCAGGTAAGTATTTTTTTATGATTTCTATTTCTCTTTCTTCGCGAGACGCTAAGTCTTGTCTGTCCGCCAGTTTGTACTGAGTTAATGAATCCTGATTACGTTTGATAGCTTTCTTTAATACTTGAATGACTTCTGAGTCTTTGAGTTCTATGTTTTTATCTTTTTCTTCTTTTTGGATAAGTGAGAATATGTATCTAGTTATCTCAAGCTCTTCTTTCTGTCCGGATTTCATCAATTCGATAATATCCATTTGAATTTTTTTCTTCATTGGAAGTGAAATTTATTTAATATTTTTTATATGGAGGCTTTTTTCGTATTGCTGACATACTTACTTTTCTTTTGTATCTTTTGATTGCTGCAGCTATTTTTCTTTTTCTTACTGCTGTGGGCTTTTCGTAGAATTCTCTTCTTCTGGTTTCAGTCAAAATACCGGCTTTTTCGCAACCTCGCTTAAATCTTCTTAGCGCGATTTCAAAAGGCTCATTTTCTCTAATTTGTACACTTGGCATATAATACTAATATTAAGTTGATACTGGCGTTATGTTACTTGATTATTATAATAAAGCAATAGATTTAATAAGGATTTGAGGAAAGATATGATAATTTTAGGAGTAGAATCATCCTGTGATGAGACGGGTTTAGCGCTTTATGACTCTGAGCGGGGGTTATTAGGTCATGTAATTAGCTCACAAACTGAAATTCATGACAAATATGGAGGCGTAGTACCAGAATTAGCTTCTCGTGACCACGTAAGAAAACTTGTTCCATTGTTCGAGAAATTATTGAGTAATTTAGCAATTAAAATTCAAGATATAAATCTAATCTCATTTACAAATGGCCCGGGATTACTGGGACCTCTGTTAACGGGTGCCGCATTTGCGAAATCTTTAGCATGGATTAATAACATTGATGCAGTTGAGGTCGATCATCTTGAAGCACACATATTTTCAGCAATGATGTCAGAGAAGAATCTTAAGCCACCTTTTATTTCTCTATTAGTTTCAGGCGGACATACACTAATATCAAATGTTGATTCTCAATCAAGATGCACAATTGTGGGTAAATCACTTGATGATTCTGCGGGTGAGGTGTTCGATAAAGTAGCCAGAAAAATGGGACTTAAATATCCTGGTGGACCTGAAATTTCTCGAATGGCAGATAAGATATCTAAATCAACTTTCAAATTTACGAGACCTATGATTAATTCAAATAGTTTCGACATGAGTTTTAGCGGTCTCAAAACAAACGTAGTTAGAGAAATTAACAAACTAGATCTGAATGAGGACGTTATTTCTGATATTGCTTATGATTTTCAAGAATGTGTTATAGATATTCTAATCAAAAAAACTATCGCAGCTGCAAGATTTTATACTCAAGACACCATTGCCATATCTGGCGGAGTAAGTGCTAACAAAAAACTGAGAGATAGATTCAAAAAAGAGTCCGGTGAAATTGAGGTGTTTTTTCCAAGTTTAGAGTTTAGTACAGACAACGGTGCTATGATTTCATATCTAGGTTACTTAAAGTCAAAAAATAAAAAGTCTGCAGATTTAAGAATTAAACCCTCTCCAACTTCCTCACTTTTTTGAGATTAAGAACCTTATATTTCTCGAGTGTGTGATGAGGATAATCAAAGTGTTTAAAAAAGCTATCACTACAAGGTTCATGTTTCCCGTAAGAAAATGAAATAGAAAAGGTAGCACAGTGAAACTTGTTAGTGCTGATAATGCAGATATCCGAGAAAAAGTATAAATTGACAGCCAAATAATGATTAGAGCAATACCAACAAATAAATCTAAAGCTAAGATTATACCAAGAGATGTTGCGACAGCTTTCCCACCTCTAAATTTGAGAAAAATAGAAAATATATGCCCAAATAAAACGATAAATGAGACGGTGTAAACATACTCAATTTGGAAATTTAGTATTAATAAGACGTAAGTGGGTAAAAATCCCTTTAACATATCCCCTGATAGAGTAAGTGCAGCAGCAGTCATATTCCCTGACCGTGCCATATTAGTTGCCCCTGGATTTTTTGAGCCAAATGTTCTGGGATCGGGTAGTTTTAATGCTTTAGAGATTAATACAGAGAAAGGAATTGAACCAATAATGTATAAAAAAATGAAAATGACGATTTCAGTTATCACTTAGATTATTTATCATAGATATAATTTGTTATTACTTAGTTAATCATAAAACCGAAAAAGTATAAATGGATAAATTAAACATTATTTTTTTACACGGCTGGCTATTTAACAGTCAAATTTGGTCTACAATTCAGCAGAAGTTTGAAAGTGATATATTGGTTAAAACCCCAGATTTCAATGGATATAATGATGCTACAAAAAACAGAGAATTTAATTTATCTGATTTTATTTGTACAGACTCAACAGTTGAAAACATATTAGTTGGTTGGTCTTACGGGAGTATGGTGGCACTAGAATATGCAATGAGAAATGAACATGTATCAAAATTGATATTAATAAATTTTAATATTTCTAGTCATGAAGATACTTTCATGAGCGATAGTGCAATTACTAAACTATCAGAAAACCTTAAAGTTGACAGAAGAAAATCAATTAGGAATTTTGCTTTTGAGTGCTGTAAGAATTCAAAATCAATGATTACTGACTTTAAGCGCCTAGACGCTTTAATGAAGACATGGATTTTTCCAGAACAAAATATACTTCAAGATAATTTAAATCATATAAGATACTTAAGAGGAAAATTGATTAGTCTTGAAAATTTGAATGTAAATACGCTAATAATAAATGGAGAATTCGATAATTTTTTTTCAATTGATAAAAACATTATTACCAATAAAAAAATAAATTATAAAATCATCAGTGGCATGGGCCATTTTCCGTTTTTTTCTTATCAAGCAGAAATTGTAGATCAAATTAAACAATTTATTGGAGTAAAATCTTGAAAGATTTTAAAAAAAGAGTTCAAAATTCATTTAATAGAAAAGCAAGTTCCTATGATGAATACGCAATTCTTCAAAAAGAGGTATCTAGGCGCATGTCGGAAAAGCTGAATATGATTAAAACGCAACCAAAAAAGATACTTGATTTAGGCTGTGGTACTGGTTTTCTTACCGAAGAATTATCAAAAAATTATCCAAATACGGATATTATTTCTGTAGATTTTTCGGAGTCAATGCTGAAAATTTGTAGAGATAAATTTAAAAATTGCAAGGTGATATGTGCTGATATTGATCACCTTCCCCTTGCTCCTTCAAAATTTGATTTAATCATATCTAGTTTAACTTTCCATTGGTGCGATGATATTTATAAGATATTTCAACAAGCTTATAATCTTCTGAGTAACAATGGTAATTTAATCTTCTCGTCTATTGGTCCTGATACACTATTTGAGTTAAACAACGCAATGAAAAAAATTGATAATCAAGATCATGTTAATCATTTTATTGATATGCACCATTATGGAGATGCGCTCTTGGAAATAGGTTTTAATGATCCAGTCGTAGATAACGAAAAAATCACTATAGAGTATGAGGAATTTAAAGATGTTTTGAAATCTATAAAAAATATTGGAGCAAATGTTTTAGATGACAAAAATAGCAGATATCTCACGAGAAAAGACTTCAAACTTATTGAGCATAATTACAGAAGAAATGAGGAGTCTAATTACCCTGTGACTTATGAGGTACTTTACGGCGTCTCTTGGAAAAAACCTCCAATGAACCCCATAAATAATAGGGATGTTATACCAATCAAAGCGCCATAAAAAAATATTTTTATCACACAGAATTTCTATATATTCTAATACTGTGTTATCATAAAATTCATTTAATAATGGACGATTTATGAAAAATTATCTTTACATGTTAGCTTTAGCATTACCGGCTGAAATTATGGCAGATTGGGAAGTCAATATGCCTAGAGGAGTAACTCCTACCAGCGAAATTGCCTACGATATTCATATGCTAATGTTCTGGATTACTGTTGTAATTGGAATTTTAGTTTTTGGTGTTATGATTTACTCAATCATTTATCATCGCAAATCGGTTGGTCATCAACCTGCTAAATTCCACGAGAGTACAAAAGTGGAAATCATTTGGACAGTCATACCTTTTTTAATTTTGGTTGTATGTGCAGTTCCAGCAACCAAAGCACTAATTATGATGGAAGACACTAGCGACGCTGGCATCACCCTTAAAGTTACAGGTTATCAATGGATGTGGGAGTATGAGTATTTAGAGGATGGAGTAAATTTTTTTAGTAAAATCGATAACGAGAGTAATAGAGCGAGAAGATTAAACTCTGGTCAAAACGTTAATAATGTAGATAATTATCTCAGGAATGTTGATAACGTCGTAGTTTTGCCAACAGACACAAAAGTGAGAGTTCTTTTAACGGCGAGTGATGTTATACACGCCTGGTGGGTACCTGAATTAGGTGGCAAAAAGGATGCAATTCCAGGGTACGTAAACGAATTATGGATAAATATCAAAAAACCTGGTGTTTACAGAGGAGCTTGTGCAGAGTTATGTGGAAAAGATCATGGGTTCATGCCGATAGTTGTGCGTGCAGTGCCAAAAATGGAATATGAAAAATGGGTTACATTACAAAAAGATAATAGAGTAGCAGAGACTAAAGGAAATTAAGATGAGTGCTAATATACATGATATACACGACCAACATCATCACACACCATCAGGGTTAATGAGATGGATTACTACAACCAATCACAAAGATATCGGTTCTTTGTATTTATGGTTTAGTTTAGTAATGTTTTTTATCGGAGGTTTTATGGCTCTTATCATAAGAGCTGAACTTTTCGAACCAGGACTACAGTTGGTCATCCCGGGTTTCTTTAATCAAATGACAACAATGCACGCTTTAATCATGATATTTGGAGCAGTCATGCCAGCGTTCGTTGGCCTAGCAAATTGGCAAATACCTATTATGATAGGTGCTCCAGATATGGCCCTGCCAAGATTGAATAATTGGAGTTTTTGGATATTGCCTTTCGCATTTACTATGTTATTGAGCACCCTTTTCTTTGATAGTGGAGGCCCCGCTGCAGGCTGGACATTGTATCCACCATTGTCATTACAGGGTGGTAACTCAATGCCTTTTGTGATTTTGTCTATTCACTTGCTTGGAATATCTTCAATTTTAGGCGCTATTAATGTCATTGCTACAATACTAAATATGCGTGCTCCAGGCATGACACTAATGAAAATGCCAATATTCATCTGGACATGGCTTATAACTGCATTCCTTTTGATTGCTGCGATGCCCGTTCTAGCTGGCGCTATCACTATGCTTTTAACAGACAGATTTTTCGGAACTAGCTTCTTTACCGCATCAGGTGGCGGAGATCCTGTGATGTTTCAGCATATTTTTTGGTTTTTTGGGCATCCAGAAGTATACATATTAATACTTCCTGCTTTCGGAATTGTATCAACAATCATACCCGCTTTTTCACGAAAGAAATTATTTGGATATGATTCAATGGTTTATGCAACTGCGTCTATTGCTTTGTTATCTTTTATAGTTTGGGCACACCATATGTTTACAGTAGGTATGCCTCTTGCAGGTGAAATATTCTTTATGCTAACAACAATGTTAATTGCAGTACCGACAGGAGTGAAAGTTTTTAACTGGGTAGCAACGATGTGGAAGGGTTCTATGACATTTGAAACACCAATGTTGTTTGCTCTAGCATTCATAATATTGTTTACAATAGGTGGCTTTTCCGGATTAATGCTTGCTATGACACCTGCTGATTTTCAATATCATGATACATATTTTGTGGTGGCACATTTTCATTATGTGCTTGTTCCTGGCGCTGTATTTGCAATCATAGCAGCAGTATATTACTGGTTACCTAAATGGACTGGAAAAATGTATAGCGAATCATTAGGTAAACTTCATTTTTGGTTAACAACTGTTTTTGTTAATGTTACCTTTTTCCCGATGCATTTTGTAGGTCTTGCAGGTATGCCAAGACGTATACCAGATTATCCTGTTCAATTTGCTGACTTTAATGCCATAGCATCTGTCGGTGCTTTTGGATTTGGATTGTCACAAATTTTATTTGTATATATTTTATATAATACTTTGAAAAAAGATGTAACTGCAGATGATAAAGTATGGGATGGAGCAGAAGGACTAGAGTGGACATTATCCTCACCCCCACCTTATCATTCGTTTGAAAAAGCACCTAGAGTAGAGTAATGACTAATCTTAAAAAAACGTACTTATCAATATCCATAATAGTAATCTTTATGTTTTCATTCTCATACATGCTTGTACCCCTTTACGACATTTTCTGTGAAATAACCGGATTAAATGGTAAAACAAATCAAGAGAAAATAGTCGGTATAAATGAAGTAAATACAGATCGTTTTGTCACTGTTAAATTTACTTCCACAGTCGCTGGCTCTGAGCCGTTTAATTTTAATCCTATGGAAAATGAGATGATTGTAGAAGTTGGCAAAATATACACCACCTCGTATATTCTAACCAATAACACCAATTCGCTTAAACAAATAACTGCAAGCCCAAGCGTTGTTCCTGGAAGAGATGCTGAATATTTTAAAAAGATAGAGTGTTTTTGTTTCACTCAGCAACAGATAAATGGCAAAGAGACAAAAGAGTTGCCGCTTCAATTTGTAATTGATGAAGACTTACCTTTAAATACTAAAACACTAATATTGTCCTATACTATGTTTAATACAACCGATCAATTAGGTGCTAAATAAGAATAATGTCTGATCAGAATAGTTACTACGTCCCTCATGAAACAAAGTTACCATTCTTAACCACAGTAGCAATTGTTATAATGTTCATTGGCGCAGCTAATTATATGAATGGTTCTGCGTCTGGTATGACGATAATGTTAATTGGTCTTGCATTAATATTTCTTATGGCATACGTTTGGTTTTCAGAAGTGGTTTCAGAGAGTGAGGGTGGAATTTATAATGACCAAGTAGATATCTCCTTTCGCTGGGGGATGGTTTGGTTTATTTTCTCTGAAGTAATGTTTTTTGCTGCGTTTTTTGGCGCTTTATATTATGCCAGAGAGCTCTCACTTCCATGGTTAGGTGGTGATGGTTATAAAATAACAACGAATATTGTGCTTTGGCCTCAGTTTGAGAACGTCTGGCCTTCGAACGGCCCCGCGAATTCTGGAGGAGACTTCATTGTTATGGGTGCTGGAGGTATTCCAGCGATAAACACACTACTCTTGCTCACCAGTGGTCTAACCGTAACTTATGCACATCACGGGCTTAAAGAACAAGACAGGAGTAAGCTTATTATTGGTCTTGTGCTAACGGTTCTTCTTGGTTTCACTTTTGTAGGATTTCAAGCATATGAATATATTCATGCTTATAATGACCTTAATTTAACAATGTCATCAGGAATTTATGGGTCGACTTTTTATATGTTAACAGGCTTTCACGGTTTTCATGTAACATTGGGAGCAATAATGTTAACAGTAATATTATTTAGGTGTGCTAAAGGCCATTTTTCTGGAGACAACCATTTTGGATTTGAGGCTGTTGCATGGTATTGGCATTTTGTTGATGTTGTCTGGCTAGGCTTATTTGTTTTCGTCTACTGGCTTTGATAGACAATATTATGCGGTTGTAACAAGTCAAAATAGTAGCCAAAAATCAAAAGCAAAAATAATAAAACTGATAGAATGATCCTTGTTTTTAGTGAGTGAAACCCTCGATTTGAAGCTTTCCTGTCCTTTATAATATAGAAAAAACCCATAGAAAGGTTATAAATTATTAGCACTAATAAAATTATTATTATATATTTCAACACAAAGACAAACTTAACACATTTATGCGTAATAAAAAAATATTGATGAGAGGACTTGGCATATCATTACTATCAACCTTAGTAATATTGTGTATTTATTTAGCATTTTGGCAAATTGACAGAGGCAAGGAGAAAGATATTATTTTTCAATCTTACATGAAAAACATTAGTTCTGATCCCATTGAAATATCTGATTCTGATTTCACGCCAGTAGACTTCACTAAAGTAATACTTAGAGGCAGATTTAGAGCATCAAACCAATTTTTATTAGATAATAAAGTTCATGATAAAAAAGCTGGCTATGATGTTATTACACCTCTAGAAGTCGATGATAAAACAGTGCTAATAAACAGAGGTTGGGTAGATAATAATAGCCGAACCAAGCTTCCTAATATTGAATTGGCATCAGAATATTCTGAAGTAATTGGTTATGTGTATTATTATAAAAAACCATATACTCTTTCTGATGATAATAGTGATAGTGGATGGCCTAGACTTTTACAAACTTTAGATACAAATGTAATTGCATCGATTTTAGACAGAAAAGTTGAACCTTATTTAATCGTTATGAGTGAGAATCAGGAAAACTCGTTACAGATAAGAAATATATTTAAAAAAAATGATAAGCTCAAACATTATATGTATGCAGGACAATGGTTTATCTTTGCCACAATAGGCACTATTTTAATTATTGTTTTATTAAAGAGGTCAAAACAATGAATTCTGGAAGAGTAAAATTCCTGTTGATAGTTTTCATATTCATTTTTCCATTCATTGTATCGTATTATTTGTCTAAAGATTACTGGGCTGGTGGAGATATTGAGACATCGAATTATGGGTCATTTATAAACCCAATTTTAAATATCTCCGATACTGAGTTTGTAAATTATAATGGAAATACAAGGTTAATAAACGACCTAAAAGATAAATGGACGCTTATTTATAATATGCCTCTGGAGTGTAACTCTGACTGTATGGAGGAAATTCATCTAATAAGACAAGTCAATATTGCGCTTGGTAAAGATATGAACAGACTTCAAAGAATTTTATTAATACCACAAAGCATTCAACAAGTTAGTTTACAAAAGATTCTCACTGAATACCCTAAATTAATTATAGTTAAAAAAGATAACTCCTCATTTCCTCAAACGATTAAAAAAATAGATAATAATTTCGTTCTTTTCCTATCAGATCCTTTAGGTAATGTTATACTTGGTTACGAAAAAAAATTTAAAGGAAAAAAATTACTTAAAGATATTAAAAAATTATTTAAATTGTCAAAGATTGGTTGATGATGAATTCAAATATTATAAAAAAACTTAGTTTTGTTGGTGCATTTTTTACACTTATAGTGATATCTGCAGGCGCATGGGTCAGACTAACTGATGCTGGACTTGGTTGTCCAGATTGGCCTGGATGTTATGGAATACTTGGAACACCTGAAACCGACGAAGAGCTAGCAAAGGCTAGAGAATTATATCCAGACGCCATAATAGATCAGGGCAAAGCTTGGAGAGAAATGTTTCACCGATACATTGCTGGTATTCTTGGAATCTATGTTTTCTTTATTTCGTATATCACATATCGTTTTGCTAAACATGTAGGTCTATTTCTTCCAATTGCCTTAAGTGTAATGATAGTAGTTCAGTCATTGATGGGAATGTTCACAGTCACAGAATTGGTAAAACCAACAATTGTAACAACTCATCTTATTTTTGGAATGACAACCGCATGTTTATTACTATGGAATGGACTTAGAGTAGACACAAAAAATGAAGATGAGAAATCCAATTTTACATTTTTTATTAAAATATGTATTTTTGCACTTGTAATACAAATTCTTTTAGGCGGGTGGACCAGCACTAATTATGCTTCTCTGGCCTGCCCAGATTTCCCTAAATGCACAGAAGAGTGGTGGCCATCAGATATGGACTTTGATAAAGGATTTACGATTTTTGGTCTACCAAATGTTAATTACGAAATAAATCATATGGAGTATTATGCTAAGCTTGCAGTTCACTTCACCCATCGAGTAGGCGCTTTGTTACTTACCATTCTATTCTTGGGTCTTTTTTTATATATTTTCTTCCTTCAAAAATCTCCAATAATCAAGAAAATAGGTTTAGTGGTTCTATTATTTTTTACCTTACAGATATTTTTAGGTATTTCTAACGTAGTTTATAGCTTGCCACTTAATGTTGCTGTACTTCATACAGTCAATGCATGTGTACTTTTAATGAGTATGCTCATCTTGCTTTTTTATTCGACATACAACGCACAGAGGTGTTAATATAAGCAATGCAGCAATCAATAATTAATACCACAACCAAACTCTTTTCTATATCAAGAGAATTTATCATGTTGACTAAACCACGTGTCAATTTATTAATTATGTTTACCGCAATAGTTGGAATGTTATTAGCTCACAATGGAAGGTTGAATTTTGAGATTATTTTTTTAGCAAGTCTTGGTATTGGCTTGGCAGCATCAGCAGCGGCGATAATAAATCAAGTAATTGATCAAAAAATTGATTCTATCATGGATAGAACTAAAGCTAGACCGCTTGTTAGCGGAAACATCAAGGCTTCACATGCCATTATTTTCGCGTTGTTCTTATCTACCTCTTCTCTGTTTATTTTATATGTTTTTGTAAATACATTAACGATGGTATTAACTTTTGCATCTATAATAATTTATTCATTGATTTACTCGGTTTATTTGAAAAATTTAAATTCACAAAATATTGTGATTGGCGGCATAGCTGGTGCTATGCCACCTTTATTAGGATGGACATCTGTGACTAATCAAATAGACCCTTTCCCACTGGTTTTATTTTTAATCATTTTCTTATGGACACCACCGCATTTCTGGGCGCTCGCAGTATATAAGTATGATGATTATTTAAAAGCGGATATACCAATGTTGCCTGTTACACATGGTAAGAATTTTACTAGATTACATATTTTTTTATATTCCATCCTACTCTTTTGCATAACATTATTTCCCTATTTGCTAGGTTTCTCAGGATTAATTTATTTTATAGGTGCATTTATGTTTGGCACGAAATTTGTTGTAGATGCTTATTTGTTGATGGTTCTAAAATCAGATAAGAGGGCATTGGATTTATTTAAATACTCTATTACATATCTTGCGATTTTATTTGCACTTTTGATTATTGATCATTACTGGAAATTGAATATTTAGTAACTAAACTTATGCAAGCATTAAGTTGGTTTTTAAAGTATCCAGTGATTTTTGTTCAATCTGTCGGATTCTCTCAATAGAGACATTATATTTATGCGCTAAGTGTTCTAGAGTTACTTTGTTTTCGGATAAGTACCTATTTTTAATGATATCTAAACTTCTATCATCTAGCTTTTGAATAGCTTCTGCTAATTTATCTGACTCAGTCTTGCCATCTTGTTCATACTCTAGTTTAAGTAATGGGTTAGTGTTATCAGACAAATATTCTGATGGGGATGTTTCGTCTTCTGTAATCGGATCAAAACTTACATCTGCTCCTGATAATCTTGATTCCATAATCGTAATTGTTTCGGGTTGCACGTTTAACTCTTCTGCTATATGCGACTTTTCTGTCTCTGTAAGCCAAGTTGTGCTTTGTTTTTTGCTTCTGAGCTTAAAGAATAGTTTGCGTTGTGCCTTTGTTGTAGCTACTTTAACAATTCTCCAGTTTTTAAGTATAAATTCATGGATCTCAGCTCTAATCCAGTATATTGCAAATGATAGTAATCTAACATTTTTAGACGAGTCGAATTTTTTCACAGCTTTCATTAGTCCAACATTACCTTCTTGAATTATATCTAATAATGGAAGGCCGTAACCTTTATAAGTTTTTGCAACGTGGACGACAAATCTGAGGTGAGCCATGACTAGTTTTTTTGCCGCATCGAGATCGTCAGACTCATTCAATTGTTTGAAAAGAGCAATTTCTTCATCTTTAGACAGAAGAGGTGTTTTTCTGAGCTCTAATAAGTACATGTCCAAGGCATCTTTTGTGTCTAGACCTGCAGCGACCTCAATAGGTAAATTTTCTGTAATTTCAGTAGTCATCAATATCTCTTACACAAGTATTATAGTATCATTTTGCGGTCTTTCAAGATTATTTCATTAAATTTACCATATAAAAATCAATGTTTTACCTAATATACAGCGAAAATTTCAAGAAGTCACAACTTCATATATAATAATACTGTGAAAATATTCTCTTCAACAATAATGATTTTAATGTTGTCCGCACTACCCATACAGGCGTCTGACACTCCTGTCATAAAGTTTGAAGACAGAATAGAGGAGTATAATTTGAAAAATGGACTAAAAGTGATTTTGATAGAGGACAGACGTAGCAGTAATGTTGTATCGAGTATTTGGTATAAAGTGGGTTCAAGTTATGAGAAAGATGGGATAACAGGTATTTCACACCTACTAGAACATATGATGTTTAAAGCAACCTCAACAACAAAAAATGGAGAATTCTCAGAGGAAATAAAAAAAGTAGGTGGCACAGAAAACGCATTCACCAGTAGAGATTTTACTGGCTATTATCAAAAAGTGAATAGCAAATACCTCTCTATGTGTCTGAAATATGAATCAGATAGAATGACAAATTTAATTTTTAAAGATACTGATCTTAAAAGTGAGCGAGAAGTAGTAAAAGAAGAGAGACGACTACGAACTGAAGATAGGCCGATATCTGTAATTTTTGAAAAAATAAATTTACAAATCCTAGGAATGCAAAAATATGGAATACCTATAATCGGTACTATGAATGATCTTGAAAAAATAAGCACTCAAGATCTTGAGCTTTGGTATAAAAAATATTATCGACCCTCAAATGCAATTCTTATTATTGCTGGAAACTTTAATGAAAAAACTATAAGAAATGAGATTGATGCGTTTTTTGGTGAAATCCAAAATCCGCAAAATAATACTCGAGAGAAAAATAATTTTTTGAAATCAACACCTTCATTTAAAGATATATCTATTAAAGAGAAGTTGCCGAATCCACTACTTGTGATATCTTATATAAAACCTAATTTTGAAAGTTCATCAAAAAAAGATGCTTACGCGCTAGACATACTCCTTGAAATTATGGATGGAGGTTTTTCCTCAAGATTTACTCATAACATCATTGATAAAAAAATTGCTTTAAATACCTTCATATCTCATGACTTATACTCAAAAGAACAGAGTATCTTCTCAATTGGGGGTACACCAAGAAAAAATGTTCTATTGGATGATATTCAAAAATCTCTAATTTCTGAGTTTAAATTAATAGCAATGAATGGTTTAGATAACCAGGAGCTTAATGATACCAAATCAAGAATCATAGCAAGAAATATATTTAAATTCGACTCAGTATTTAATCAAGTAATGGCGATTGGGGGACTTGAGGCAAAAGGATTAAGTTGGAGATTATTAGATCAATATGTTGATGATATTGATAAGATAAATGAGAGCGATATTAAAATGGCAGCTAAAAGATTTATATTAGATAACAAGGCGCAGATATCAACAATATATCCACAATGAGAAAATTTGTTTTTATAATTTTAATTTTTTTTCCACTTGATAATACCTTTTCGTATCCTCAAATATTAGAGGTGAAAGGAAATAAAGATTATTTATTAATTGAAGAGAATACACTCCCCATCGTTGATGTGCGGATATCTTTCGATATGGGAAGTATACATGATGAAAATAAAAAGGGTATTACAAGTTTTGCTGTTAATTTACTCCACCAGCAGCTTTATCAGAACAAAAAAATTATTTATTATTTTGAAAAAATAGGTGCGCAATATAATTCAAATGTAACTAAGGAGAAAACCGAGTTTATGGTTAGGTTCGTATCTTCAGAGGAAAATATCAAATATATCTCAAAAATGTTAAATATCATGCTTAAAGCAGAGCATCTATCCGATGAAATGGTCCAAGATAATATTGAGAGGGTTGTTGGTATAATTGATAGAAGAAACCTTGATCCCAGCAGTCTAGTTCAGAAAAAAGCTAACGAGATATTTTATTCTAATACTACTTATTCCCACCCCTCAATTGGCTACAAAGAATATGTGAAATCATTTAATGTTGGCGATGCTAGAGAAAAAATAAATGAAATTATTACATCTAATACTATGTCTATCAGTATAGTTGGAAATATCTCAGAAAACATGTCAGCGTTTATGATATCAAACATAATTGGTGAAATAGACGGCTCAGGTCAAATCTTCGAGAGCAGTTCTAGCACTCCAAAGAATAATAATAAATCTGTTCATATACCATTTGACAGTACGCAAACACATATACTCATATATATTCCTGCTATCACACGTTCAGACAGTGATTTCTATAATCTTTTAGTTGCAAACCACATTTTCGGTGGTAGTGGGTTTGGCTCCATGCTTATGACAGAAATAAGGGAGAAACGAGGTCTTGCTTATTCAGTTTATAGTTACATGTTGCCGTATGAGGATTTTGGCGTGCTAAAGATATATATGCAAACAAAAAATGAAAATGTTAATGATGCATTAGATATCATTGAACAACAAATTATGCAACTTAAAAACTTTGATATTCCAAACGAAAAAGTAGAGAAAACTAAGACAAGCATAAAAAACAATTTAATATCAAGACTGGATACCAATAAAAATATGCTCAATACATTATCAGCTATTAACGACTATAATTTGGAGAAAGATTATTTTAAAAATTATATTTATGGAATAGATAATGTAAATTTATCCTCTATAAAATCAGCATTAGAAAATAAGTTAGATTTTGATAATTCTATGGTTTTTACTTTAGGTAATAAATGAGTAAGAGTAAGTTGTCTATTCTTTCTGGATATCTTAAATCAAGACAAATAAATTATTTAGAAGATGATAATATAAGACCAACTAAAACCTATATAAGAGAAGTCATATTTAATGTGTGCGAAATTCATTCTGATTTCAACACTTTAGATTTATTCTGTGGAAGTGGAATTTTATCGTTAGAATCAATTTCCCGAGGTGTTAATAAAGCTTACTTGGTAGATAATAATAGAGAAGTCTGTAAAATGATTTCATCGGAATTTACTAAGTTAAATGTAAAGAACTACGAAATGTTCAATATGGACGTCACAAAATTTGTACAAATGAATCCTGAAATAAATTTTGATATTATTTTTATTGATCCTCCGTACAAATATAATAATCTTAGAGATATCATGTTAAGCCTGCAATCAAGTAATATTTTTCAGGAAAACAGATATATTTATTTTGAACAACATAAAAAAAATAAAGATTCTACGATTAGTGAAATTCTAATTGAGGATTATGAGATGGTTAAAGATTTGAGTATTGGCGAAGTAAGTTATACAATCGCTAAGAAGAGAATAAAATGAAAAAAATAGCAGTATATCCAGGAACCTTTGATCCAATAACAAATGGTCACTTTGATTTGGTAAAACGAGGATTGAAATTATTTGATCGAATAATAATTGCCGTCGCCTTAAACCCTCAAAAGAAAACATTATTTTCAATTAATGAGAGAGTCTCCTTAATTAATTCGATGATTACTAATCAGCCATCATTAGAAGTTCATGTTTTAGATAAATTGGTTGTTAATTTTGCAAAAACACATTCTGCGACAATTATTCTTCGTGGTTTAAGAGCAATATCTGACTTTGAATATGAAGTACAGCTGGCAAGCATGAATCGCTCAATGGAGCCAAATATAGAGAGTGTTTTTATGAGCCCAGCTGAGGAATTTAGCTTCTTATCTTCTAGTATTGTTAAAGATATAGCAAGGCATGGTGGTAATCTAGAAAAATATGTTCATCAGGATGTTGCAAAAGCACTCAAAGAAAAACTCCAATAATCATTTTTGGCATTTGGCACAGTAAAATGATGACCGTCCACTTATTTTTACAATGATTAAAACTTCACCACATTGACATTTTTCTAATCCATATACCATTAACTTTTGTTTAAAATAACCACTCTTCCCATCTAATGTCTTGTAATCTTTTATACTTGTCCCTCCAAATTTAATCGACCTAGACAAAACCTTTTTGATAGATTTAACTAAATTTTCACATTCACTAATTGTTATTGTACTCGATATTCGATTAGGCCTAATTTTTGAGTCATATAAAGCTTCAGACGCATAAATATTGCCGATTCCCACAACAATATTTTGATTCATGATTAAATTTTTAACCTGGGTCTTTTTATTTTTTAGTTTTTCATAAAGATATTTTTTACTAAATAACCTAGACAATGGTTCTACACCTAAATTTTTTATAAGGAAGTGTTTTGATTTATCATATACCCAATGAAGAGAACCAAATTTCCTCACATCATTATAAATATAAGTGGCATCATCTTCTAATTTAAGCATAAAGTGGTCATGCTTAAAAATCTCAGGGAACGTTGATGTTTTTCTTAATATCCCCGTCATACCAAGATGTAAAATAATACTTCCATCATCAAAATCCATAATAATATATTTTGCTCTGCGTGAAATATTATTAATTCTTTTCCCTTTAAGTATCGATGGTATTTTATTATTTATTTTCCATCTCAGCTTTGGGTTAATAATTTTGAATTCTTTGATTACTGGGTTAGTTACACTCTTCTTGAATGCATTACAGATTGTCTCGACTTCTGGGAGTTCAGGCATAATTTATTAGACAACTATATGAAATTGTCATATTATTTAATCTTAAATTATAGCAAAATTATGGAAATATTGATAAATGGATTAATTCAGCTCTCATGGTTAGAATACGTGATTTACACCCTCGTAGTCACGCACATAACTATAGTAGCCATTACCCTATATTTACACAGGGGAGTTTGCCATTCAGCAATCGAAATCAGGCCATTATTGGCTCATTTCTTTAGATTTTGGCTATGGTTGACAACATCCATGAGAACAGCAGATTGGGTTGCTATTCACAGAAAACATCATGCTAAAGTTGAGACAGCTGATGATCCGCATAGCCCTGCACATCATGGCATCACGAATGTCCTATTGAAGGGTGCGGACCTTTACCACAAAGAAAAAGGTAATTCCGAAACTATTGAAAAATACTCACAAAATTGCCCTAATGACTGGGTCGAAAAGCACGTTTATACAGGAAGAAATAATCTTGGAATTCTTCTACTTTTTATAACCAATATCACACTTTTTGGAGTTGTAGGAATTATCATATGGTCTATTCAGATGATGTGGACTCCAATATTCGCCGCAGGTGGTATTAACGGTGCTGGACATTACTGGGGATACAGAAATTTCAACACTAGTGATGACTCTACTAATTTAGGCCCAGTTGGAATAATAATTGGTGGTGAGGAACTACACAATAATCATCATGCATTCCCAACAGCAGCAAAATTCTCTCTTAAACCTTGGGAGTTTGATATCGGTTGGTTGTATATCAGAATATTTTCTTTACTAGGACAAATAAAGGTAAAAAGATTAGCAGTAAAAACAATAGTGAGCACACAGAGTGATTGTCTCAACTCTGAAATAGGTTATGATTTACTTAAATCAAAACTAACTGTTATAACTAATTATACTTCTGAAGTCCTAAAACCAATTATGAAGCTTGAAATGAAAAATGCAGGTAATGACGTTAAAAAAATGTTAAAAAAATATCGTTCAACTTTATCAAGACAACCACATCGAATTTCAAGTAATGATATTACACATTTAAAAAGAATTTTTGAAGAGTGTGCTATGCTAGAAACAGTCTATCAACTAAAAAATCAACTTCACGATATCCTTTATAGTAGAAATATTAAACAAGAAAATTTTTTACAAACTTTAAATGAGTGGTGCGATGAAGCTAGAAGTAAAGGCATTGATCAATTAGAAATATTTTCCGATAGTTTGAAAGGTTATAAAGTAGTATAACTACTTAATCTTGGCTTCTTTATAAATTACGTATTTCTTAACCACTGGATCAAATTTTCTAATTTCAAATTTGTCTGGCATGGTTTTTTTATTCTTCGTCGTAGTATAAAAGTGTCCTGTGTTCGCCGATGAAACTAATTTTATTTTCTCTCTCATAATTACCTCAAATCATATTTTTCGATAGCTTTATCTAAACCAATCTTATCAATAATCCTAAGGCCTTTCTTAGAAAGTTTAAGTGATATCCATTTCTTCTGACTTTCAGACCAGAGCCTATGGTTATGAAGGTTTGGCTCAAATACTCTTTTCCTTCTGTTTTTTGCGTGGGATACATTGTTTCCCGACATCACTCTTTTCTTCGTTATTTGACAAATTTTAGACATTTATTACTCCAAACTCAATAATGATATCAGAATGGTATTCATATACAATATGAATATATTAATTTGTAAGGAAAAATAATGGATATTGTTTTTATAAAAGAACTTTGTATTGAGACAGTAATAGGCATATATGATTGGGAGAGAAAGATAAAGCAAATAGTCTGCATAGACTTGGAATTAGGCACCGATATTTCCTCTGCATCGGGATCAGATGATATTCATGACACAGTCGATTACAAAGCAGTTTCTAAGAGACTGAAGTCGTTTATAGGTGAGAGTAAATTTCTCCTAATCGAGGCACTTGCTGAGGAATCTGTCAAATTAATCATGGATGAGTTTCCTGTCAAACATGTCAAAGCACGATTCAGTAAACCAGGCGCAGTAACTGGATCTAAAGAAGTGGGAGTAATGATTGAGCGAAAAAAATGAGTGAGGTGTATATTGGAATTGGAAGTAATGTTGATAGAGAGAAGAATATCTTGTCCTGTATGAATGTACTTAGAAAAAAGTTCAAGAATTTAATAACATCACCAGTCTACGAGACTAATTCTATGGGATTTTCAGGACCAAACTTTTACAACTTAGTTTGTCGTTTTAGTGCACAAGAAAATTTATCTGATTTGAAAAAAATACTTAATGAAATTGAGACAACACATGGAAGAACATTTAGTGAAGAAAAGTTTAGCTCTCGAACCCTAGATATAGATATACTTTATTATGATAATTTAATTTTTGAGTCTGAAAAAATAACTATTCCTCGAGAAGAGATAATACGTTATGATTTTGTCCTAAAACCGCTTGTAGACATTGCACCTGATTTTATTCATCCAAAACTTAATTTGAGTAATAAAGAAATTTTTGATAGTCATCAGATAGAAAAGTTAATTATTGGTGAAATTAAAATAGAACAATTATGAATCTTATAGCACAAGCTATTATTGCATATCTAGGTTTACTACCACCTTTGTATGCTTTACTTGACTTACTTATCCTTCAAGATATAAAAACAGAGATACTTCTAGATTTCATGGTTTATTATACATTAATTATATTCACATTTGTTGGAGCCATAAATTGGAAAATATCTGACAGTGGTTCGTTAGTATTGACATTATATGGTGCTACTCCAAGTCTTATCTCTTTCTTGATTGTGATTGGTGTGCTTATGGATTTCAGTTATTTTCAAATTTCATTATATCTAGTAATTTCCCTAATATTACAATTGTTTTTTGATTTTATTATCTATCTGCGGGGTGTAACACCGAAATTCTATATTAGTTATATCAGAATACCAGTTACTATTGTTTTGTGTTTATTTCTTATTATACCAAATTACATATATAAATAATTACATGTTTAATCTGCGTCCACCATCTACATTTATATTCTGTCCCGTTATATAATTACCATCCTCAACCAGGAACATTACAGCTTTTGCTATGTCTATCGGATCACCGATTTTCTTTAGAGCAATTCTAGATAGTATCTCTCTCTTCTTTTGAGTTTTATTTTCATCAGCTTCAGGCCACATTATAGCGCCAGGTGACACACCGTTGACTCTAACTTGAGGTGCTAAATCTTTTGCAAGTGTTTTTGTTAACGCTAAAAGCCCTGCCTTACTAATATTATATATTATATGATCTTTAAGTGGTGGATCTATGTGAATATCGATAATATTTATAATATTACCTCTTTTTTTCTTTAATTCCGGATAGAATATTTTTGCTAGCATTAGTGGTGATTTCAAATTAGTGTCTATCAAATCTAACCATGATTTTTGATTAACTTGATTTATTTTTGTAGGATAAAACCTTGATGCATTATTAATTAAAACATCTAATCTCCCATAATATTTTAAAACATTCTCAGAAAAGTCAGAGAAATTTTGGATTTTAGAGAAATCAACTTTGATAATTTTACATGAGTCTTTTGATTTTTTATTCAACTCATTAAGAATCTCTCTTGCTTGCTTAGATGATTTATTATAAGTGATAATGATATTATAATTATTTGTATGAAGTAACCTCGCAATTGATAGGCCAATCCTCTTTACACCCCCGGTGATAAGTACAGTTTTAATTCTCTTAGTCATAATTGATAGCTTAAATCCTAAATCTAAACTATATTAGAACATATCATTATGAAATCTGAAATAGAATTAATTATATCAGACAGAATTTCTAAAGTTGGAATCATGTCTTTTGCTGAGTATATGGAGTTAGTCCTTTTTCATGATGAGTATGGTTACTATAATAATAGAGAAGTATTTGGGAGAAATGGCGATTTCATAACATCTCCGATAACATCTAATCTTTATGGAGCTTCTATCTCCAACGAGTTTATTAAACTTCGTGACTCAATGACTGACCCGGTAATACTAGAAGTTGGAGCTGGAGACGGAAGTCTAGTCATTTCAATATTAGAGCATTTATCAATGAAGAAAGCTCTTCCTGAGACATATTATATAATTGAGACATCCAAAAAATTAATCGATTTGCAGAGTGAAAACATTAACAAAAAAATACCAGAATTAAAAAACATTGTGAGATGGGAGGGTGATGATGAGGTAGTTAAGATTAATGGACTTATAATTTGTAATGAATTCTTCGATATTTTACCTACTGAGAGATTTAAAATTGATAATGGAAAAATCTTCCAGCTTTTTATTGATTATCAGGATAAGTTTAAACTCCATTGGAAAAATCAAACAGGTAGATTTACAGATATTTTTAAAAATTTGAATATACATAATATTTTATTAAAATACGAAAAGTACGAGAGTGAAGTAAATCTAAATTATAAATTATGGGCTGATAAAATTAATAATATTTTGGAAAAAGGTGTAGTTTTCATAGTTGATTATGGTTATAACGCAAGAGAATACTTTTTGCCAGATCGTGATACTGGGACTCTGGTTTGTATTCATAATCATTCAGCTAATTTTAACCCTCTAGAAAATATTGGCATGCAAGATATATCTACATTTGTTAATTTTTCACATCTAGCTAGTGCATTTAGGGATCTCAAATTAGATGTATCAGGTTATTTAGAGCAATCAAAGTTTTTGATTAATTTAGGTATACTAGACGTATTTGAAGAAAAATCATTTAATGCAGAGGATAAACTGATTGAGATGAATAAAATTAAAAATCTTATATTATCTAATGCCATGGGTGACGTATTTAAGGCACTCGTAATTACAAAGAATTATGCAAATTCATTATTAGCTACTAGGGAGTATAATAGGAAAGAAATTTTATAAATGGAAACTTTGCAAATAATACTTCTTGCCATAATACAAGGTATCACCGAGTTTTTACCGATATCCAGTCAATCACACTTAATCGTCATGTCTAATATGATGGGAATGCCAGATCGGGGTTTAGGTTTTGATATTGCACTTCATTCCGGTTCATTATTTGCTATTCTTACTTATTATAGAAAGGAAGTATGTCAGATTTTATCAGTTTCTGGTGAGGGAAAAAATTATATAAGATTAATCATAATTGGATCTATTCCTCTACCTATAGTAGCACTTGGGTTTATGGATTTTGTTTCTATGTACATGAGGTCTATAAATTCTATTGCTTTAATGACAATTCTATTTGCGATTGTTCTATATATCGCAGACGCAAGACAAAGAAGTGAATTTAATAATTTCAAAACCATGAGTATGTACGCAATAATTATTATTGGTGTGATGCAAGCTTTAGCTATTATTCCAGGAGTATCGAGATCTGGTATCGTAATTACGACAGCATTATTTTTTAAATTCAGTAGAGATGACTCCATAAAAATTGCCTTTTTATTATCAATACCAGCACTCATTATGGCGACCGTGTATCAGTCTGCTAAATTATATCAACTCGGAGATACTAATTTATTAAATGAACACCTTCTTGGCGTATCATTTTCATTTATCGCTTCGTATCTAACGATTCACTTTTTTATATCTTCTATAAGTAAAATAACTTTTACCCCATACATTATCTACAGAATTTTACTTGGATTAGTTCTGCTGAGTATCTAAATATTGTCTGAGATAGTCTTGAGCTATTTTTCTATGAGAATTTTTTACAATTTGCACTATCTCATTATTTGATTTATTTTGATCGTCTTTTTTGAGCTTAAAACTTTTTATTCTTTCTATAAAATTTATTAGAAACTTAACACGAGATTTATTCTCTAGACATTCAAGGAAGTTATTCAATCTCTCTGTTTTTCTGATATCAAGTTTATTTACTAAATCAATAAGTGCTTCGTATTTATCTATGTCTGGCTCATAATTCAAAACATTATAAGTTTGTTCAAATAATTCAGACAAATCTCTATACTCATTAGGAATTTTAATTTTTCCCTCACTAGATATATTCTCAGCATAAATAAAACATGCCAATTTGTGCAATTTACTTACAGGCTTTAATCCTTGCATCATTTCTTTATGTTTAACTGGATTATAAATAAAATCAGCTCCTATAGTCTCAGCTGCTCCCAATGAAGCTAATTCTTTGTGGAATTCAAAAGGATCGTCACTTTTGTATAATTCAAGCCAAATTCTCTCCCCTGTCAGATGGTTTAATTCTCCTGAATTAACGATTTCTCTAACTTTAAGTACTGTTTCTGGCACTATCGAAAAATCACTGAATTTAACTTTAAATCTAGCTAATCTGAGCACTCTCAGAGGGTCCTCAGAGAATGCATCGGATACGTGTCTGAGCTTTTTATTTGTTATATCCTCTTGCCCTTTAAAAGGGTCAATTAGATTTCCAAATTCATCTTCAGCAATTGCATTTATTGTTAAATCTCTTCTTTCTAAATCTTCTTCAAGTGTCACGCTAGAGTCAGTATTAAATTCAAAACCAGTGTAACCATGTCCAGATTTCCTCTCTGTTCTTGCAAGTGCATACTCTTCCCCTGATTTAGGGTGAATAAAAACAGGAAAATCTTTGCCAACCTGTTTGAAACCATTTTCTTTCATTTCATTAGGCGTGCTGCCAACAACTACCCAGTCTTTTTCTTTAGGCTCAAGACCAAGCAACTTATCTCTAATGGCACCCCCTACAAGGTATACTTTCATTTTTTTCTACCTGCCTTTTGCCTTAGGTGTCGACTTTTATCATTTAGTATAAGATATTTTGGCAATAGATCTTCAACTGTAGTACTTCCTATAAATCCAGAGTTACTCGTGCTATCTAATTGTAGAGAATTATAGTTATCCATCGTAAAAATTTTTCCCGGTAGATTTTGAAATACACGAGCCTGAAGTTTCGAGAACATATGATTAAGAGGGATTATCACTCTATACATATCCATTACACTCAAGGTCAGTCTAATTAGATCAATGAATGAGTATACTTTTGGTCCGGTTGCATCAATTTTTTGAGCATATGTCTGCTCATCATTAATTGTTTTTATCATATAATCTGTTAAGTCACCTACATAGATAGGTTGAAATTTTGCGTATGGACATGCCAGAGGAAGTATCGGTGAGAATTTAAGTATTGTCGCAAATTTATTAAAAAATGAGTCTTTCTCTCCAAACACTATTGAGGGTCTAAATATAGTTACTTTACAAAATTTAGACGTCTCAGACATAATGAAATCCTCTGCTAATCCCTTAGTGTGCAAATATTTACTCGTTTCATTCTGTTTCGCATTTAATGAGCTAATATGGAGTAGCCTCCTTACCCCATTAGACTTAACAGCGTTAGATATCTTCTTTACTAGTTGATAATGTAGGTTTTCATAAGTGTTGATTTGATCAAACTCATTTAGTATTCCAACAGTATTTATAACTAAGTCGGCATTTGATAAATTATCTCTTATGTTTCTTTCATCATTTAAATTTGATTTTACTAAACTTAGGTTTGGAATAATTTTGAGAGACTTGTGCGCGTCTGGATTACGTGTTAAAACAACTATTTCGGAAACATGTGATGCTAATTTACTAGCTAGGTTAGAGCCAATGAACCCTGTACCTCCGAAAATCACACATTTTGATAAATTTTTCATTAATTAGACCGGCAGTTTCTGATTTTTATAATCATTCTAACATTGATTTAATAATTATCACTCTGTTTACGACATTATGGGTAAAAGATTCAAGGGTATATCAAAAAATAAAAAGTATAATTTTACTTTATAGTTTCTAATTAAAATTGTAATATATTTAGGTCGTCTTATTTTATTCAATAAGGATATTAAAACATATCCATGGGGTAACTTTCGGAGAAATGAAAAAAACACGTAAAAATTTGAATTATTCTATTAGCAAAATCATCAAAAATGAGACCTTATCGTATATTAGCCAAATGAAT
The DNA here is from genome assembly GCA_902632305.1 of uncultured Gammaproteobacteria bacterium. Taxonomy (GTDB): domain Bacteria; phylum Pseudomonadota; class Gammaproteobacteria. The sequence goes on along the minus strand of CACPCG010000003.1, from coordinate 158,679 downwards.
GGACAGGGCGTTAGTAACATGCATAATTTATTTATATCTGAGGTTGAAAAATCACTTATTTCTGCCGTTCTCAGTCATCTAAAGGGTAATGTGACAAAAACTGCTGGATATTTGGGGATTAATAGAGGTACGCTCATCAAACGAATAAAAGAATATGGCATTCGTGTTTGAAAAATGACGGAATCAGGGAACAAGATAGCAATTATCAGTGTCTCAGATAAAACAAATATCGAGAAGATAGCTAAAAAACTTGTAGGTTGTGGCTATATAATTCTCTCAACAGGTGGAACTGCCAAATATCTCAATAAACACAAGATATCAAATGTGTCCATTTCCGATTTCACAAAATTCGATGAAATTTTAGGTGGCCGAGTTAAAACACTTCACCCGATAATTCATGCTGGTATACTTGCTAAAAAATCAAGTGACTTATCCAATCTGAAGGATGATTATAAACTCATTGATTTTGTGCTAGTAAATCTGTATCCCTTTGAGCAAACAATATCAAAAACTAATTGTAGTTATGATAATGCTATTGAAAATATAGATATTGGCGGACCAACTATGCTTAGAGCTGCAGCCAAGAATCACAAAAGAGTTACGACACTAGTTGATCCAAATGATTATGATTTAGTTATTGATGAATTAATCAACAAAGGGAATACAAGTCTTACCACTAGAAAAAGATTAGCTCTAAAGGTTTTCGAGCATACGTCGCATTACGATTCTGTCATAAGTGAGTATTTATCTAAAAAGAGCACTAAAACTAATCTTCTGGATGCCGATAAGATCTCATTAACGATTAAAAAATTAAATAATTTAAGATATGGTGAAAATCCACACCAGAAAGCAGCTATTTACAAAATTTTGAATACACGACTCAGTGGTTTTAATTTCTCTCAAAAATCAGGAAAATTATTATCGTATAATAATCTAGTAGATTCAGAGAGTGCATACTCATGCGTCAAACAATTTAAAAACCCAGCATGTGTAATTGTAAAACATGCTAATCCTTGTGGTGTGTCTGAGAGTATGACTATAGAGAAAGCATACTTAAATAGCTTTAAATGTGATCCTACATCAGCTTTTGGTGGAATTATTGCTTTTAATAGAAAATTAACTTCTAAATTATTAAATAAAATTATTAAGAATCAGTTCGTAGAAGTAATATTGTCTCCTGGTATATCAAAAGATTGTTTGTCTGTCATAAAAGATAAACCTAATGTCAGGATTCTTGTCATTCAGCAATCAAAAAATGATGGAGATGAGTACGATATAAGATCGCTAAAAAATAAAATCTTAATTCAAAATTCTGATACGCAGATATTATCTAAAAAAGATTTAGTTTATCCTACAAAGAGAAAACCAACCAAGACAGAGGTTGAAGATCTTTTGTTTGCATTTAAGGTTTCGAGATTTGTTAAGTCAAATGCTATAGTTTTCGCCAGAAATAAAACTACTCTTGGAATTGGCGCTGGACAAATGAGCAGAATCGATTCAACAACAATTGCTAAAGACAAAGCAAAAAAAAGTGGTGTCAAACTTAACGGCAGTGTAATGGTTTCTGAAGCATTTTTTCCTTTTAGAGACAACATTGATCTAGCTAAAAAAATTGGTGTTAGTAGTATTTTACAGCCAGGTGGATCGATTAAAGACAAAGAAATAATTAAAGTAGCCGATTCCCATAAAATATCGATGGCGTTCAGCGGATTGAGAGTTTTTAGGCATTAGAATACATGAGAATACTTATTATCGGACAAGGCGGAAGAGAGCATGCCATTGCTTGGAAACTGTCATTATCAGATAGGGTTTCTCATGTTTTCGTATGTCCCGGAAATGGTGGTACTGCACTAGAGGACAACATCACAAATGTTAACATAGACGAAAAGCATCATTCTGATCTGATAAAATTTGCCAAAGAAGAACATATAGATTTAACAATTGTAGGCCCAGAGGCTCCTTTAGTAGATGGATTAGTTAATAGCTTTCAAGATGCAAATTTAAATATTTTCGGACCAACAAAAGAATTTTCAATCCTAGAGGGATCTAAAGCGTTCTCCAAGAAATTTATGAAAGACAACGCAATATCAACAGCAGATTTTCAGGAGTTTTCAGATATTCATAAAGCAGAGAAATTTTGTCAAAGCACCACATTCCCGAAAGTTTTGAAAGCAGATGGTCTGGCAGCAGGAAAAGGAGTTATAATTTGTCAAAATTTAGATGAGGCTTTGTCTGCCCTAAATGAACTCTTTAATTCAAAATCACATAGTAAAATTGTAATCGAGGATTTCATTGTCGGACAAGAATTATCTGCAATATACATTTGTAATTTCCGTGGACCTACTTATGAAATATGTTTACCGTGGACAAAAGATTATAAGTCAAGAGATGAATATAATTCAGGGCCAAACACTGGTGGAATGGGTGCAGTTAGTCATCCAATATTAGAGAATCATAAAAATACCATCTTCAAAAATCATATAGCAATTGAAAAATTGTTATCGAAAACAATTGTCGCAATTAATGACATTATGAAGAGAACTAAACAGAATTATGTTGGTTTTCTTTACCTTGGCCTCATGATCACCAAAAGAGATATTAAGATTTTAGAGTATAACTGCAGATCCGGTGATCCAGAGACTCAAAACTTGATGATGAATTTGCACAATAATGAGATTGATTTACTCGATTTGATTGAAAATAATCCACTCAGTAAGACTCGAGATCTTAATATTATAGATATTGATTCCAAAAAAAACTATGTATGTACAATTGTATTAGCGGCAAAAGGTTATCCGGGTAACTATGAGAAAGATTTTTTCTTAGATATTTCTCAAGTGAATCAAAGCAAGAGTCTAAAAATTTTTCATTCTGGCACGAAACTTATCAATAAAAAAATAAAATCCATAGGTGGAAGAATTCTGTCAATTAATACATATAGTGAAAACAAAGATGAGTGCATTAGATTAGCTTACGAAAACATAAAAAAAATTAGAGTATTTAAAGACGAAGAAATGACTGATGAAGATAGTGAGTTAGTTTTCTTCAGGGAAGATATAGGGCAGTAGGTTTACTTTTTCATTGATTCAAAAAACTCAGAATTTGTTTTTGTGGCTTGTAATTTATTTAGCATGAATTCCATCGCATCTAACTCATCCATTGAATGTAAAACTTTTCTTAGTATCCATATTTTTTGAAGTTCATCAGGAGTTGTGAGCAACTCTTCTCTTCTTGTGCCTGACCTATTGATATTGATAGCTGGATAAATTCGCTTCTCTGCTATTCGTCTATCTAGATGAACTTCCATATTACCCGTTCCTTTGAATTCCTCGTATATAACCTCATCCATTTTAGAACCAGTATCTATCAGAGCAGTCGCAAGAATTGTTAAGCTTCCACCTTCTTCTATATTCCTTGCTCCTCCAAAAAATCTTTTTGGTTTAGTAAGGGAATTAGCATCAACACCACCTGACAATACTTTGCCTGATGATGGCGCAATTGTATTATAAGCTCTTGCCAAACGTGTAATTGAATCAAGAAGTATTATCACGTCCTTTTTATGCTCGACTAATCTTTTTGCTTTTTCTATAACCATCTCAGCTACTTGAACATGTCTGTTAGCGGGTTCATCGAAAGTACTTGCCACGACTTCTCCTTTAACCATTCTCGACATCTCTGTGACTTCTTCAGGCCTTTCGTCAATCAATAGAACAATCAGTATGGCTTCTGGGTTATTTGTTGTTAAGCTTTGAGCAATTTGTTGAAGCATAATAGTTTTACCAGCTTTTGGTGGTGAAATAATAAGCCCTCTTTGCCCTTTACCGATAGGTGCAGCGATATCAACTAGTCGACCAGATATATCCTCTCTGCTTCCATTTCCAACTTCTAACCTTAGTCTTTGATTAGCATGAAGTGGTGTAAGATTTTCAAAAAGTATTTTATGCTTTGCATTTTCTGTGGAATCAAAATTCACATTATCAACCTTTAGAAGAGCAAAATATCTTTCACCCTCTTTAGGGGGTCTGATTTTTCCTGCAACAGTATCTCCTGTTCTTAATGAGAATTTTCTTATTTGACTCGGTGAGACATAAATATCATCAGGCCCGGCTAGGTAAGAGCTGCTGGAGTTTCTTAGGAAACCAAATCCATCCTGAAGAATTTCTAATACTCCACCACCAGAAATATCTTCTCCACTAGAGGAGTGATTTTTGAGGATAGAAAATATGATATCTTGCTTGCGGAGACGACCGACGTTTTCTGCTCCCATTTTTTCTGCCATTTCTACGAGTTCTTGAATTGGCTTATCTTTTAATTCTGTTAGATTCATGTTTTTGTTTAGACGAAGATAGGTTGGTATTTGAAAGATTGGTTATTTATTTTCCCTCTTAAATGTTTTCGTTAATAAAATTTTGTAATTCACTTTTTGTTAATACTCCAACATTAGTAGCAGCTAATTCACCATTTTTGAAAATCATTAATGTGGGAATTCCTCTGATTCCATATTTGGGTGCTGTTTGAGGGTTATCATCAATGTTAAGTTTGGTAAATTTTATATTATCAAACTCACTTGAAACTTCATCGATTACGGGACCTAGAATCTTACAAGGCCCGCACCATTCTGCCCAAAAATCTATCAGTACCGGTATTTCTGATTTCAATACCTCTGACTCAAAATTACTATCTGTAATATTTTGCACTGTACTCACTTATAAGTCCTCATAATTAAATGTTAAATCTTGGCTTGAAAATAGAATTAATTAATGCTGAATAACTTAATAATATTGATTTTAGGCAATATGTCAAGTACTTGTCAAATCGTGGCATCTAACATGAGTTCAGATTAAACTCATGCTAAGCACCCCCTCCATTTTTTCTGCCATTTCTGATTTACCAGTTCTACTATCACCAATAGTTGCTATTGTGACATCTACTTCTTTTGTTTGATTACCTAATCTTTCTCTTTTTTCAATCGCAGTTTGTTTGATTAGATTAATCATGTCGTGCGCAGCTCTTTCAGGACCATGATGCTCAACCATGTCTCTCTCTGAGAAACCACCTTTTTTTAGGATATCATCACTACTCTCTTTGTACACACCAGCCATCAACATACTGTGTGCTACTCCAATTTTCATCTTTCCATCTTTAACTCTTTGTTTGAAATTATCGAAAAAGCGTTTTTCTATTTTTTCAAATTTTTCACAAATGTCTGCATGTTCTGGTAGAACTTTCCACTCTTTATCTTTGAGTAGTGGAAAAGGATTAGCCCAGTAACTTATTTCAACTTCTCCACGATGAGTTTGCGTGCTTCCTGCCGCTACACGTGCACCGCTTCTGAAGTGTTCTAATGCATCATCTGGGCTCATTTCTGCTTTCATGCAGGTTTCCCCTTTTGGAATAATATCGTAGTTATTAAGATATAGAAGGATATCTAATTCAGATCCTGTGGAGATTTCTGCATATTCAGTGACCGGAACAATTTGTCTTGCGTTGGTTCCTGAGTGTTTATTGTAGCCAATTTCCCTACCTTCCATTTGCATTTTTGCATATTCACTAAAACCATCTAAACAAGCAAAAGCGCCAGTTTCGGTTCCGTAGAAGTATGGGATTTCTTCATCACTACCATTTTTAGTTAATATTGCTCTACCCATGTCGTCAGCTTTTATTAATGAGTCAAATATATAAGGCTCATTAGTTTTCTCATCAAACCTAACAACATATCTAGTTGCTCCACAATGGAGTGGAAGATCTCCTTTTAAAATACATAAAACATTATGAAGGGTTAACATTGGTTTTTTTCCGTAACCAAAATATTGACATTCATCCAGACCAGGGATTAATCCCACAAGAATGTCATTATCTGCATCATGGAAGTAACCTAAATCTTCCATGTCAGAATTTGGACACCCCAGTACAAATATTCCATCAGGTTGTTTCTTTGTGACGTTTTCAACTTTTGAAAAAGGAAAAAGATTAAGTAGTCCTGGCTCAATTTCAATATAACCACGAGTTTTATGTATATAGCACAAAATATTCCATGCGCCAATCTCAAACGGTATTGCTACGTAATCTTCGGGCTTAAATTTATCATTTTTAATCGGATTGTGGTTTAAAGCAAAAAAAGGAAATGCTCGTTTGTTTGCGTGAGTAGTGTAGTACACACCTGTTCTCATGTCTGCAGCTGTTGTTACAGGTACCTGATTCAAATTAGAGTAGTCAGACGGTAATTTGACAAAGTGCCCAGAAATTTCTCCTACCGCTACATTCGGATGACAGTCTAAGCCTTGAGTTCTTCTTACTCCTGCGCCAAGACCTACTTTAACGAGTAATATCCTTCTAGTTTCTAAAATTAAATCCGATAACTTATCTGCTTTATCAGATACTTTATCCTTAATTTGCTCTGCATTTAGAGAATCGTCTATTATTTCATTATGAAGCCTTACCAATCTTGTATAAGACTTTGTTCTGTAGTGATGAAATGCGCCATCGAGAAATTGGACGCTGTCTTTAAAGTTTCTAAGCTCATCACCTGAAAAAGGAGTAGCTCCCTCGAGAATAGAAATGAAGACCTTAGGGTCAATACTCTCAATGTAGCTTATTTTGTGAATAACTTCTTCTTTAAGATCTGTGTCTTCTCGTTTCTTAAGTTCTTTAATAAATTCTTTTTTGTAGATACTTAGATATTGCCCAAAGGCCTTACTTTTAAGTAATTGCAATGGTGTCTTGCATCCGTCTCTAATCTCAAGGATTTCATCCATAATAATTGTCTCGTTGTTAAATTCTTTTTTGTTTAATTTTTATTGTTTTTGTTATTTACCACATGTTTTAATTTGTAAAAATCAGTATAATTAACCATACATTTTGTAGCTTAAAAACTACTTGGTTTTTTTTGCAACGTTGATTATATTATTAGTCGTTGCATTCATCAATTAGAAATTTAACAAAAAATAATGGATTTTTCATGACAAATTTGGTAAGGCCGCATGGTAGAGAACAACTTAAACCTCTGATAATTAGAGATAAAAAAGAAATATCAACTATATTAGAGGAAAATAAATCTTCTCCAACACTTTTATTAAATTCTGCTGCAGCCGCGAACGTGGTAATGCTTGGAGCGGGTTATTTCACTCCTTTAGATGGTTTTATGGATAAAAAAAATTCGCTCAGTGTTGCCACAAGTATGATTATGAGCGATCAATTATTTTGGCCTATACCAATAATGAATCTTACTAATTCAAAAGATAGCCTGAGTGTCGGCGACAACATAATACTCCTAGATCCAAATGTTGATGGAAATCCACCAATTGCTCTTCAACAAATAGAGAGTATAGAAAAGTTCTCTGATGGGGAAATTAAACTTATTTCTCAGAATATTTTCGGAACTAATGACTCAAATCATCCTGGAGTTAAAAATTTTTTAAGTCTTGGAAAAACACTTATAAGTGGCCCAATAAAAGTTTTTAACTATAGTTATTTCCCAGATGTTTTTCCTAATACATTTGCGACAGCATTTGAGATTAGACAGCAGCTTGATTCTCTTGGTTGGGAGAAAGTTGTTGCATTTCAAACCAGGAATCCAATGCATAGAGCCCATGAGGAGCTCTGTAAAATGGCGCTAACCTCACTTGAAGCAGATGGTTTATTAATACATATGACTTTAGGAAAACTAAAAGAAGGAGACATTCCTGGAGATGTTCGAGATGCTGCCATTAGAAAAATGGTAGAAATCTATTTTAAAAAAAATACCGCTCTAATTTCAGGATTTGGTTTTGATATGCTCTATGCTGGACCACGAGAAGCTCTTCTGCATGCAACATTCAGACAAAACTGTGGTTGTACTCATCTTATAGTTGGAAGAGATCATGCAGGAGTGGGTGATTATTACGAACCATTCGCTGCTCAAGAGATTTTTGAAAATGATTTAGTTTCAAAATCTTTAAAAATAAAAATTTTTGCTGCTGACCATACAGCATACTCAAAAAAACTTAACAAGGTTGTGATGATGAGAGATGTTGACAATCATTCTAAGGAAGATTTTGTTTTGCTTTCCGGAACAAAAGTAAGGGATATGTTGTCGAAGGGTCAGGACCTTCCACCAGAATTCGCAAGAAAAGAAGTTGCTGACATTCTGAAGGCCTACTATAGCTCAAAATAGCAAGATTTTTTCATTTTTCGTCAATTATAGATTCCTTATAGAGATAAATTATTCTATAATCTTACTTGTGAAAGGATTCTAAATTACACCGCAATGGATTGCCTAAAAGGATATTAAGTTCCTTTAATTTATATTAATAAAAATAAGGAAAAATATAGGGAGAGGTTATATGTTTTCTATAAATCCATTTGTGGAATTGTCAAGTTTCATATCACCCTTAGCAATGCAAATATTTGTTGTTGTTATGGTTTTATTAACTGTTGGTGGAACAGTATTAGATATGATTCATAAAAAGAATGCGCAGTATTTTTTCGAGAATGCAAAAAAACTCAAAAAATCTGCAACTAGGCACGTACCTACAGGTGAGAAAGTTACCATTATTGCTAAGACACTTGCTAGTGATGTTGCAACATCCTCAGAGTTTTGTGGTGTTAAAAGAAGAGTAGCGCACTTGCTTGGTATGTATGGAACAATAATTTTTTGGGTGACATCAGTTATAATGATATTCTCATACCCAACCTCAACCAGTACACCTATCGCTTACCCTATCTTATGGCATCTTGGAGCCTTGATGACATGTTTGGGTGGATATTGGTTTTGGTTCTTCCTCAGAGTAGATGTCCGTGCTGAAGGAAACCCATGGAATAGAATTGTTATGGCAGACTTATTTGTTCTTGCATTGGTTGCAACCTCTACTTTCGGTTTATTGTGGTCATATTTCCAATTTAACTCTATGTCAGGTTTATCTTCATTATTTTTATTATTATTTATACTCTCAAATATCATATTATTTGGAGGTGTATATTGGTCAAAATTTGCACATATGTTTTATAAACCTGGTGCAGCAATACAAAAGCATCTTGCGGAAGCAGATGGTTCAAGAGATTTTCTGCCTGAACCTGCAGATAAACCTAAACAATTTGGACTGGGGATCAAGAGGTCTGAGCCCCAGAATTATTAAGGAGAGATAAATATGTCAACTTATGTATATATGACAAGATGTGATGGATGCGGACATTGTGTAGATATATGTCCATCGGATATTATGCACATCGATAAATTAATCAGAAGGGCTGTTAATATTGAGCCAAACTTTTGTTGGGAATGTTATTCGTGTGTGAAAGCATGTCCACAAAATGCGATAGACGTTCGAGGGTATGCAGACTTTGCCCCTATGGGACATAAAGTTAGAGTTCTGCGCGAAGAAGAGAAAGGCACAATTTCATGGAAAATAAAATTTAGAAATGGAACCATTAAGAATTTTGTTTCTCCTATTACTACGCAACCATGGGGTAAATATATTCCTAAGCTTGCAGAAAAAAATAAACCAACCAAAGAAGATTTTCAGTCACAGTTACTTTATAACGAACCAAAATACCTCAAACGAGAAGACGGTATTCTTCCTGAAATGCAAAAAGTTGGAAAATTAAAACAAGGAGTATATTACTAATGTCAAAAAGAAAAACAGTTTACGAGGACTGCGACATCTTAGTTGTAGGTGGTGGTATGGCTGGAACAGGCGCTACCTTTGAGTCAAGGTATTGGGGCAGAGACATGAAAATTATCTGTGCCGAGAAAGCTAACATCGATCGTAGTGGCGCTGTAGCTCAGGGCTTATATGCAATAAATTGCTATATGGGAATGAGATGGGACGAGAATCAACCTGAGGACTTTGTTAGGTACGCTAGGAACGATTTAATGGGAATGGTGAGAGAAGATCTAGCATATGATGCAGCTAGACATGTCGACTCTGCGGTTCATATGTTTGAAGAGTGGGGACTTCCGTTGATGAGAAATGAAAAAACAGGACGTTATCAGAGAGAAGGGAAATGGCAAATTATGATTCATGGAGAGAGCTATAAACCAATTGTCGCAGAAGCGGCGAAAAAATCTGCAGACAAAATATACAACAGAGTTATGATTACACATCTCTTAATGGATGAGACTCATGAAAATCGTATTGGTGGTGCAGTAGGTTTTAATATGAGGACTGGTGACTATCACGTTTTTAGATCAAAAACTGTTATTTGTTGCGCAGGTGGAGCATCCCATTTATTCAAACCTCGAGCTGTTGGTGAGGGCATGGGCCGTACATGGTATGCACCATGGAGTAATGGTTCAGCTTATGCACTTCCGATAGCAGTGGGTGCGAAAATGACTCAAATGGAAAATAGAATTGTGCTTACAAGATTTAAAGATGGCTATGGACCAGTTGGAGCGTATTTCTTACATTTAAAAACATACACTCAAAATGCAGCTGGAGAAAATTACGAAGAGAAATGGTACGACAACACGAAGGCAATTGTTGGTGAATATATCGATCACGTTCCAAGACCAACATGTTTAAGGAATCATGCTTTTATTCAAGAAACGGCAGCTGGTGGCGGACCAATTCATATGGTTACTATGGAAGCTTTTCAAGACCCTCATTTAGAGGTTATTGGTTGGGAGAATTTTCTTGGCATGACTGTTGGACAAGCAGTTGTCTGGGCATCGCAAGATATAGATCCTAAATATCAAAACCCGGAACTCACAACTTCAGAACCCTATGTAATGGGATCTCATGCTACATGTTCAGGTGCGTGGGTAAGTGGTCCTGAGGATTTATCTCCACCTGAGTATTTTTGGGGCTACAACCGAATGATGACTGTGGATGGTCTTTTTGGAGCTGGAGATGCAGCTGGTGGAACGCCACATATTTTCTCCTCTGGCTCTTTTACTGAGGGTAGAATTTGTGCTAAATCCGCTGTTCAGTATATCAATGATGGTAAAGCCGATGGAGTTAAGGTAACCGAAGAGCAAATTGATAATTACAAAGAGGAGATTTATAAGCCACTGGAGAACTATAGGATTGGCAGAAATGAGATTACTGCTGGTACTGTCTCACCAAGTTACATTCTGCCCATCCAAGCATTACAGAGACTTCAAAAAATAATGGATGATTATGTTGGTGGTATTGGGACTAATTATATGACTAATGGTAATACACTTAAGAAAGCGCTCAAAGATCTCTCTATTCTTCAAGAGGATTTAGAACATATTGGTGCAGAAGATTATCATCAGCTTATGAGAGCATGGGAGGTTAAGCACCGTGCTTTAGTTTCGCAATGCGTTACTGAACATACATTGTTCAGAGAAGAAACACGTTGGCCTGGATACTACTATAGGGGCGACTTTTTAAAATTAGATGATGAGAACTGGCATTGTTTGACTGTCTCAAGAAGAGATCCAAAAACTGGAAAATTTGAAATGGAGAAAGCTCCACTTTACCACTTAATTGATGAAGAGAAGGATGAGTCTGAAGCTTCATAATATAAATGGATCTCATTAAAAAAACTGACAAAGATATTTTAAAAATTGCGGATCCACTGTGGAAGGAGTTAATTAGTAGCTCAAATAAGAAGGATTATAATGCTTTCACAAGAAATTTTTCTAAAGAAATGCTACTAGCATCTAATGAGGTGGAAATTGGTAAGCAGTGGACAAGGAATGAGGTTCTTACTAGTCTATCTGACGACTATAATTACCTGGGTTGTTTGCGTAGAAACAACTTTGTTACGGTATTATATCGACAACGTAGTAATACGGTAGATGGTGATTTTTTAGGAAGACTTGTATTGGGTGTAGAAGAAGATGAGGTTAAGATTTTTGGTGCAACTATCTTCTAGAAATGGATGATGTTCGTTTAATATCAGTTCTATCAGATTCACATGGTCATATCAGTGATAAGATACTACATCTTGTACGAGGCTCGGATATGATTATTCATGCTGGAGATATAATGAGTGTTGAATTAATCAGAGAACTCAAAAATATTTCTAAATATTCATATCTAGTTTGTGGAAATAACGATAGAGTTGAATTTTATAAAGATAAAGAAGAGAGAGATATCATAGACTCGCTTAACAGAGTTGAAAAAATTCATTTACCATCAGGTACTATTACTGTTACACATGGAGATCAATTTGGAAGTAAACCTTCTCATTCAGTTTTGAGGGCTGAGTATTCTGATTCTAAACTCATTATATATGGACACACTCACTATCAAATCGTTGATGATAGTTTAGAGCCATGGGTAATTAATCCTGGAGCATCGGGTAGTGTAAGAAATATGAACGGAGGTCCTGCTTTTGTTCAAATAGATATTAAAAATTCTCAGTGGAAAGTTAAGACTCATTGTTTTATTTAGTCTCTTTGATAAATGCATTCAAAGTGTTAATAGTAAAATCTCCATTTCTAAAAAATTCGCTTTTAAGTAATTTCTTATGAAGTTTAATATTAGTTTTTATTCCCTCAACTACTGTTTCATCTAGAGCAAATAGCATTTTTCTGATAGCAGTTGTTCTATCTTCTGCGTATGATATTACTTTTGCAATCATAGAATCGTAATTCGGAGGTACTGTGTATCCACTATAAATATGAGAGTCGGTTCTTATACCAGGCCCTCCTGGTGGGTGAAAAACTTTTATCAGTCCTGGAGATGGCAAAAAAGTCTCCGGATCTTCAGCGTTTATTCGACATTCTATTGCATGCCCATTAAATTTAATATCTTCTTGTGAGTATTGTAGCTTTTCTCCGGCAGCAACATGAATTTGTTCAGTAATAAGGTCAATGCCAGTTAAAAACTCAGTCACAGGATGCTCCACTTGAATTCTTGTATTCATCTCAATAAAACTAAACTGCTCATCTTGGTAAAGAAATTCGAATGTTCCCGCGCCTCTATAACCTAATTGTTTACAAGCATCTGTGCAGATTTTACCAATTTCAAATATTCTTTCACGGGGAATATTCACAGCCGTTGTCTCTTCAATTACTTTCTGATTTCTTCTTTGTAGAGAGCAGTCTCTCTCACCCAAGTGAATCGCATTTCCGTAATTATCACACATGACTTGAATTTCTATATGTCTTGGCTTATCGAAAAATTTTTCGAAATATAAATCCCCATTTCCAAATGAATTCATTGCTTCTGTCTTTGTTATTTTCATCGCATCAGCAAACTCTTCCTCAGATTGAACTATCATCATACCTCTACCACCACCTCCGTGAATAGCTTTGAGCATTATTGGAAAACCGATTTTTTTTGCTTCTTTGATATTTAATTTGATATCATCAGGGAGTACACCGTCATATCCTGGTATGCAAGGAACGCCAAAATCTTTCATTGCTTTTTTTGCTTTGATTTTGTCTCCCATCTTTTTTAATACTTTACTCGGCGGGCCTATAAATATAAATTTATTGGTTTCTACTATTTCTGCAAAAGTTGCAGATTCCGATAGAAAACCATACCCAGGATGAATTGCATCAGCATTCGTAAGTTCAGCCGCACTAATTATTGATGGAATATTCAAATAACTTTTATTTGGATCAGCTTTACCAATACAAACAGATTCATCTGCCATTTTGACATGGGGTAATTGTCTATCGACAGTAGAGTGAACGGCCACAGTTTTGATACCTAATTTTTTACATGACCTTAAAATTCTTAGGGCAATCTCACCTCTGTTAGCGATAAGTATTTTATTAATCATTTATTTAATCACAAAAAGTGGCTGACCAAACTCAACAGGCTCACCATCATCTACAAGTACATCTATTACTGTACCACCAACTTCGGCGTTGACTTGATTCATCATTTTCATTGCTTCTAAAATACATAGAGTGTCACCTTTTTTAACCTTCTGTCCTTTCTCAACAAATGGTTTTGAGTCAGGTGATGCAGCTCTATAAAATGTTCCAACCATAGGGGAATTAATAACATCTCCATCCGGAATATTTTTTTCATTATCTTCTTTTTCTATTATTTGATTTGATTCTGGTTTAACTGGCTCAACGTGTTGCTGTACAATGGATTGTGGGATTGTGAAATCTTTTTGTTTTGATAGTTTTATGGACTCCTCTCCTTCTTTAACTTCTATCTCTGTAATACCAGATTCTTCAAGAAGCTCCATTAATTTTTTTATCTTTCTCAAATCCATATTATTTGTCTCTTAAAAAGTTTTTAGCTCTTCGCATTGCTAAACCATATCCACCAACACCACATCCAATAATACAACCGATACTTATATCACTCAAATATGAATTTTTTCTGAATTCTTCTCTCTCGAATATATTAGAGATATGAATTTCTATGAATGGAATTTTAGTGCTTAAGAAAGCATCTCTGAGTGCAATACTTGTATGTGTAAGTGGTCCTGGATTGATTATTATGACATCCATTTTTTTGACACTTGCATTTTGAACCGCGTCGATAATTTCATGTTCAGCATTAGACTGAAGACATTCTAACCTATGCCCAGCATCTTCAGCGCTGGATTTCAATTTTTTTTCAATATCCTCAAGCGAAGTCTTACCGTATATTTCCGGCTCTCTTGTTCCCAGAAGATTAAGATTAGGTCCATTTATAAGCAATATTGTAGACATTTAACCCCTTATATACTTAATATTTAATAGAAGTTATACGATTTTGACCGAATTTACAAGGACTTTAATTTTTTTTAAAACTAATTACCGATTCACCTGTTCTTTGATATTTTTCAATGAATTCATTCGCGTCAACAAATCCTACTATTCTAGCTTCTTTGTATTCATCACCATCCGTATTGAAAAATAGAATGGCAGGAGGCCCAAAAAGCTTATAATCATTCAAAAATTTATCACTATCTTGTGTAGATTCAGTTATGTCAAATTTGATTAGATTCATTCCATCCAAAATTTTCCTGACATTTTGATTTGTAAATGTATATTTTTCTAATTCTTTGCATGCAACACACCAATCAGCATACAAATCTACCATTGTGATTTTATCTGAAGAAAGTACATACTTATTCAAATCATCAGTCTTGTATATAACTTTGAATTCTACACTTTTAGATTTTTCTACTATACTAAAGTATGGTTCAAAATTACTATTTTTATAAACCCCAATCACTTGAGCAAAGCTATATGAAAGTAATATGCTAATTAGAGATAGCCTTAATGTCTTATTAAT
The DNA here is from genome assembly GCA_902632305.1 of uncultured Gammaproteobacteria bacterium. Lineage (GTDB taxonomy): Bacteria > Pseudomonadota > Gammaproteobacteria. Next base: position 143,539 of record CACPCG010000003.1, on the reverse strand, counting down.
AGCTCTGAGATCCTCATTGAAAAATAAAATTGTAGTCGAGAGTAATGCAAGTAAAGCCCATAAAATTCCTGATATCTGGATAGAAACAATTCTCTCAATCAACCATATTGCAACTATCAGAAAGAGAATTCCAAATATTCTATTAATTATAGGGAGATAAATACCGATACTTTTTGTCAATTTAGATGCAGATGTCCCTAGAACAAGAAGCGGTGTCCCCATTCCTAATCCCATGAAAAACAGAGCTAATCCACCGATAACTACATCTCCCGATGATGCAATGTAAATTAATGCACCTATCAAAGGGGCTGTGACACACGGACCGACTATAAGAGCAGATAATGCTCCCATGATTCCTACACCATAGTAACTTCCTGATGTATTTTTATTTGATGTTTGAGCTAATTTATTTTGAATCAATTTTGGCATTTCAATTTTTATCAGACCCAACATTGCTAATGCGAGCATGACAAATAACGCAGAGAATAATCCTATTACATATGGATTCTGTAAGTTTGCCTGGATATTTGAGCCTGACAATGCAACTAATATTCCAAGTAGAGAGTACGTGATTGACATAGCTATCACATATGTCAGTGATAATTTAAAAGCTTTTTTTGAGCCAATATCATTGCCTTGTCCAACGATTAGGCCAGTAAGGATTGGTATCATGGGAAATACGCATGGCGTGAACGCCAGTAATAATCCTCCAAAGAAAAATAGAATTATATTTACAACCACCGACTTCTCATATAGCTGTTTACTGATGCTTAACTGATCAAGGTTTAAATTCGTCTTCTGAAAAAAATTCTCATCAGATGAAGTTTTGTTCAGCTGGAAAACCTTCTTTATAGGCGGATAACATAATCCAGCTTCAGCACATCCCTGATAATTAACCTTTAAATTAAGATTGTTAATATCTTTTTCAAAATATATATCTACACCTACATATTTCTTATATATATCTACTTCACCGAAAAATTCGTCTACTTTTTTCTGGCCTGCTGGCATCGAAATTTTATTTATACTATTGTGTGAATCATCATCAAGAGTAAAAGAAAACATACCCATATATAGATAATAGCCATCCTCTATATCCCAACTAATTCGTATTTGCTTGGAGTTTAACTCTTGAAGCTGAATTTTAAATGCTTGTTCAGGTGAGATAAATTTAGAATATTCGCTGTTATGGTTCCCAGAGTATGCAGAACTTGTAAAAAAGACGAATATCATCGTAAGAATTATTTTATGCATCTTTGTTAACATTTGCTTATTATAAATCATTTTGCTGATAATTGAATACACCTTCTGTGCTTCACTTCTATGAACAGTTAATGTTAGAGTAAGTTATTATGTTATTTAACAAACTCCTTTATGGAATAATCTTTTTGCCAATAATCGAAATCTTCATATTCATAGAGGTAGGCTCTATAATTGGGACGATTCCTACTATCTTACTAACTCTAATAACTGCGTTTTATGGTGCTTATTTATTAAAAATAGGAACTTTTAATAATATTAGAAATGTTCAGAATAAAATCATGAGCGGCGAAATGCCGGAACTTGAGATTATGACGAGTATGTTCAACGTCTTGAGCGCAATTCTTTTGATATTTCCTGGGATACTCACTGATTTAGCAGCGTTAGTATTCCTAATAAAACCAGTTCAATTTCAACTAATGTTGTATATGTCGAAAAAAAGACAGAACTACTCGTCAGGAGCAAGTAAAAAGTCTATAATTGACGTCGAATACAAGAAAAATGACGACTAATTTATAGCCCCATTGTACTTGAATTATGTGATTTCAACCTTATACTAATGCTATTAGGGCACATGGGGGCTCATTAAACCGAATATTGAGGATAAATTATGAATATTAGACCTTTGCATGACCGCGTCATTGTCAGAAGAATGGAAGAAGAAAAAACGTCTCCAGGCGGCATAGTAATACCAGATTCAGCGACTGAGAAGCCGATTAAAGGAGAGGTATTAGCAGTTGGCAAGGGCAAGATACTTGAGAATGGTGACGTGAGACCATTGGATGTCAAAGTAGGCGATATGATTCTTTTTGGCAAATATTCAGGAACAGAAGTGAATGTTGATAATGAGGAACTCTTAGTCATGAGAGAAGACGACATCACTGCAATAATTAACTAATTGATTCAGAGGAAAAAAAAATGACAGCAAAAGAAGTAAAATTTGGGGATAGCGCGAGAAAGAAATTAGTAGCTGGTGTAAACATTCTAGCAAATGCAGTGAAAACAACTCTTGGTCCCAAAGGAAGAAATGTGGTTTTAGATAAATCTTTTGGAGCGCCAACGGTTACCAAAGACGGAGTATCTGTAGCTAAAGAGATAGAACTTAAAGATAAGTTCGAAAACATGGGTGCACAGATGGTTAAAGAAGTTGCGTCACAAACTTCAGATGTGGCTGGTGATGGTACTACCACAGCAACAGTTGTTGCTCAGTCTATTCTCAAAGAAGGTTTGAAATGTGTTGCTGCTGGTATGAACCCAATGGATTTAAAAAGAGGGATAGATAAAGCAGTCACAGTAGCTGTGGAAAGTCTTCAAAAAATGTCCAAGCCATGCACAGATCAAAGCGCGATAGAACAAGTAGGAACAATTTCAGCTAACTCGGATACGGACATAGGCTCAATAATCGCTGAAGCAATGGGTAAGGTAGGAAAAGAAGGAGTAATAACTGTAGAAGAGGGGCAATCTCTAGAAAATGATTTAGATGTAGTAGAGGGTATGCAGTTCGATAGAGGTTATTTGTCTCCTTATTTTGCAACGAATCAACAGACCATGACTACTGAGTTGGAAGACCCATATGTTCTCCTTTATGATAAAAAAATTGCAAACATTAAAGATATGCTTCCTGTACTTGAAGGTGTAGCAAAAGCAAGTAAGCCACTTCTTATAATCGCAGAAGATGTGGAGGGTGAAGCCTTGGCAACCCTTGTAGTTAATAGCATTAGAGGTATTGTGAAGGTTGCTGCAGTCAAAGCCCCTGGTTTTGGTGATAGGAGAAAAGCCATGCTTGAAGATATTGCAATTCTGACTGGTGGTACTGTTATCGCTGAAGAAGTTGGATTAAGTTTAGAAAAAGCTGACATTAGTGTTCTAGGTACAGCAAAAAAAATCAATGTGACAAAGGAGAACACTACTATTATCGATGGTGGAGGAAAAAAAGAGACAATTGAAGGCAGAGTAAACCAGATTAGGTCTCAAATTGAAGAGGCATCATCTGACTATGATAAAGAAAAAATGCAAGAGAGAGTTGCTAAATTAGCTGGTGGTGTAGCAGTGATTAAAGTAGGCGCTGCAACGGAAGTAGAAATGAAAGAAAAGAAAGCCAGGGTAGAGGATGCACTGCATGCTACCAGAGCAGCTGTGGAAGAAGGTGTTGTTCCTGGTGGTGGTGTAGCTATGATTAGAGCAAGGGCTGCGCTTGACAAAGTAAAAGGCGATAACCCAGATCAAGATCAAGGCATACAAATTGCCAGACAGGCTATGCAAGAACCACTCAAACAGATTGTGACCAACGCCGGTAACGAAGGCTCTGTTATATTATCTAAAGTAGAGGAGGGTAAAGACTCATTTGGATATAATGCAGCTACGTCTGAATATGGTGATATGCTCAAGATGGGTATATTAGATCCAACAAAAGTAACAAGAACTGCTCTGCAGAATGCGTCATCTATTGCTGGATTGATGATTACCACTGAATGTATGGTAACCGATCAAGCTTCAGATGAGCAAGCTCAAGGAGCTGCGCCTGCTATGCCTGACATGGGTGGCATGGGTGGCATGGGCATGGGTGGCATGGGTATGTAATGCCGTCTGTAGCCTAACTAACTAAAACAACCCCTGACTTACCTCAGGGGTTTTTTTGTGGTGTTTAATAATTTCTAATACGAATCTCTCGTCGCGATGTTAAAATATTGTAATGAAAAAAATATGGTTAGAGCATTACCCAAACAAAGTAGCTAGCAAAATATCAGAACTTAATTTTGAGTCAATAGTAGATTTAGTCGATCATGCTTCTGAGAAATATTCAAAGCAAGTAGCATTTCATAATTTAAATTCCAATATGTCTTATAGTGAGACAAGCAAGTATTCAAAAAGATTCTCCTCGTATTTAAGAAATGAGTTAAATATTAGTAAAGAAAGTAACATTGCAATTATGCTCCCGAATTTGTTATCTTTTCCTATTTCTTTTTTAGGTTCACTTAGAACTGGTGCAAAAGTGATCAATCTTAATCCACTATTAACATCAAGAGAACTTAGAGATATTCTTGTGGACTCACAAGCAGATACTATTATTGTTCTAGATAGATTCCTAAATGTACTAGAGCAAATATTAACTGATACAAAAATTAAAAATGTTATAGTTTGCAAACCATATGATTTACTGTCCATTGTCATGAAACCTATCGTAAAGATGGTTTTATTTTTTAAAAAACAAACAAGAAATCATAACAAAAAATATATACTTTTTACTGAATTAATAAATTATAAAAAGGAATCCTTGGAGGTAACAATAAAAAGAGATGATATTGCTTTGTTACAATACACCGGTGGGACTACAGGTGGATCAAAAGCAGCATTACTGTCTCATAAAAATTTAGTTGCAAATGTACAACAATTAGAGTCATGGGTTGACTCTATTATTTGTGAAGGCGAAGAAGTCGTTATAACTGCGCTTCCTCTTTATCACATATTTTCGCTGACTGTAAATTTTTTGTACTTTTTTAAAATCGGTGCAAAAAATATATTAATTACAAACCCAAGGGATATTAAGAATTTCATTAAAGTGTTAGAAAAAAACCGATTTACAGTTATTACTGCAGTAAATACCTTATTTAACTTGTTATTAACAAGTAGTAAATTCAAAAAAATTAATTTTAACTCACTTAAATTTTCAGTAGGTGGTGGAATGGCAGTATTAGAGTCAACCTCAAAAAAATGGAAAAAATTTACAGGTTGTGAAATCACACAAGGATATGGACTAACTGAAACTTCTCCAATTGTAACAGTTAACCCTGTTGATGAGGGTTTCAACGGATCAATAGGATTACCACTTCCATCTACGGATATTTCAATAAGGGATGAAGAGGATAAAGAGTTAGATATTAATGAGCCAGGTGAATTGTGTGTCAAAGGACCTCAAGTAATGACGAGTTATTGGAATAAACCTGAAGAGACTAAAAATGCTTTTACTAAAGATGGATATTTTAAAACAGGAGATATCGCTAAAATAAGAGATAATGGTTATATCGAAATTGTTGATAGAAAAAAAGATATGATTATTTCTTCAGGATTCAATGTTTATCCAAATGAAATAGAGGAATATGTTTCAAACTATGAGGGTGTTCATGAATGTGGAGTAGTTGGTAAACCTGATTCTAATAGAGGTGAAATGATAATACTTTACGTTGTGAAGGACAAAGAAAATCTCTCGGAAAGTGATATAGCTGAATTTTGTAAGAAGGGATTAACAATTTATAAGCAACCTAAAAAAATTATCTTTATTGATGAAATTCCTAAAAATAATGTAGGAAAAATTTTAAGAAGAAAGTTGCGTGATCTTTGACTAGACATCAAATAGAATCAAATGATCAATTTTTACCCTAATTCCTATTACTTCATTTATTGCGTGATCATGATGACTTGGTGTATAACATAATATATTTTGACCATCTTTTAGTTCAAGCTTGTACAAAAAATCTGAACCAAAAAATTTTTTTTCCACAACTTTAGCAGACTCTGTAGAGTTGTCATCATGAATAATATCATCTGGTCTAATCATTACATCTACAAAGTCATGAGTTTTATGTGGAATCGTGTCTCCAAATATTTTACCCAGTGGTGTTGAAACGTGATTTGAGTCAACTACTGTCCCCCTAACAAAAGAGCCATTCCCACAAAAATGAGCTATTTCTCTTGAAACAGGTTTATGATACAAATTATAAGGAGTATCATTTTGTATAATTCGTCTGTCTGAGAGGAAGGCAATTTTATCAGATAATTGAAAAGCTTCCTTAATGTTATGTGTTACAAAGACAGAGGTGATTTTCTCCGCTTTTAAAAGTATTCTTACGTCTGATATCAATTGATCTTTCAATTCCTCATCAAGTGCACTAAATGGCTCATCTAGAAGAAGAATTTCTGGTTTAGGAGCGAGTGCTCTTGCAATCGCAACACGTTGTTGTTGGCCACCAGAAATTTCATGAGGAAATTTTTCTAGAATATTTCGAATATCTAAAATCTCGGTTAATGTCTCAAGCCTATCTTTTTTTTCAGATATATCAAGATTAGAGATTCCAAAAATAATGTTTTCCTCGCAGTTTAGATGAGGGAATAGAGCGAGGTCTTGAAAGATAATACCAACATTTCTCTCATGTGGCTTAATAAATATGCTGGTATCGTCTACAATTTTTTCATTTAATATAATCCTACCAGAATTTATTTGATCAAATCCTGCGATAACTCTTAACAAGGAACTTTTTCCTGACGCGCTAGGACCAATTATTGAGATAATCTCCTCTGAGAATATATCTATATTAAGACTATCAAGTATCAAATTCTTATTGATAGAATATGAAATATTCTTTATTTCAAGTTTTGAACTTTTCATTTTTACCTATAATTGTGTTATTAATTAAAATTATAACAGGTATCAGTCCTATAATTATTAACATTAATGATGGAGAGGCAATATACATAAGTTGCTCTGATAACGCTAATTCATAAACATTTATAGCGAGCGTATCGAAATTAAAGGGTCGTAGTATGAGAGTTGCTGGCAACTCTTTAATAATATCCACAAACACTAGAATTAACGATGTCACTATAGTTGTTTTCATCATTGGCATATGTATCTTTCTGAGTGAAGTAATAGGATTAAGATGAAATGTATTTAAGGTTAAATCAATATTTTTTTTGATTTTACTTAAGCCGGCCTCAGTCGCATTATGAGATAGGGTCGAAAATCTTACAAGATATGCAATAAATAGAGCAACTAGGGATCCACTAAAGAAATATAATGGAGACTCAAATAAAAATGATTGGATACTGTCCAGTGATGTTACAAAGATAATTATACCAACTGCGATGACTACACCAGGAATAGAATACCCAAGGGAAAATATTTTTAGTGCAATATTTGTTAATTTATCATTAAGAATTCTGTTTTTATATGATGAGTATATTGATATAGCGACAATGAGAACTGATGAAAGGCTTGCTATGAACACTGAATTTATAATTATATTCATGAAGCTTTCTCGAAAAATATATTCATATGTTTCAAAAAACCAAATTATCAGTTGTACGATAGGAATGATAAAACCTAATGAAGATATTATTAAACACCATAATGTTGATAATATTGCCTGCTTACCATGCAGTTTGATTTCAATTGGAGTTTTATTTTTTTGGGATGAATGATAGTATTCTCTACTTCCACGGGAATATTTTTCAATTACTATTAAAATGAAAACAAAAGATAAAAGAATGGCTGCTAAATGTAGCGCACTTGACTCATCACCTAATGCAAACCAAGTTCTATATATACCCGTTGTAAAAGTAGCTACACCATAATAGTCCATAGTTCCAAATTCTGCTAGTGATTCCATCACAACCAGACTTAAACCCGCAACAATCGCAGGCCTTGCTAATGGGAGTGCAATACGGTTAAATGAATTAACATCATTTAAACCAAGAGATTTTCCAACCTCGAGAGCGCAGTATGATTGCTCTTTAAATGATGAATAACACAGAAGATAAATATATGGATATAGGCTTATACTAAGTATAAATATCGATCCATATATATTTCTAATATCAATCAATGAAAATAGCTCCTTGCCTAAATCAAAATTAATGTCTAAGAAATCAAATAAGAATCCTGATGGTTCTGTAAGACCTGCATATATATATGCTGATATATATGCAGGTATGGCAATTGGCATTACTAATAGCCATTTGAAGATACGTTTTCCCGGAAAATTATACATTACAACTAACCATGCAGATGAAACGCCGATGATAGTGGTAAATAACGAGACAAACAGCGTTATAAATAATGTATTAAGCACGTAATCATCGATAAGTGTTGCAGTCAAATGTACCCACAATGAACCAGACGGAGAGAATAAAAAAGAGAAAACAGTAAGAATTGGGATTAGGACAATAGATATTATAAAAAAAAGAAATATTCTATCATTATAAAAACCTAACTGTCTCACTTTTACTATTTCCAGCCGACTCTATCAAATATCAAGACAGCTGCACTATTATTAATACCAAGTTCATCGAGGTTAAGCTGATCCTTTTTAAATGGATAACCCCATGAAGAAACAATATCACTGACTGCTATATCATCACGAATCGGGTATTCATGGTTTGCCTTTGCGTATAACATTTGTGCCTCATCACTGGCTAAGTATTCTAAAAATATAATGGCGTTCTCGGTATTTTTAGAATGTTTGACAATAGCAGCTCCGCTTACATTAATATGTGAACCCCTTCCATTTTGATTTGGAAAATGTACTCTTATTTTTTTTGCATATTTCCTCTCGTTATCTTTTTCAGAGGCTACCCACTTTCCGAGATAGTATGTGTTAGCTACTGTCAAATCACATTCACCAAGAACTACAGAAGTCATCTGAGTTCTATCATTACCCTTAGGATTTCTTGAGAAATTGTTCTTAACTGATTGAGCCCATTCCTCTGCTTCCTTTTCGCCATTATGGGAAATAATAGATGCTAGTAAAGATTGGTTATAAATATTGCTTGATGATCTTATGCATATTCTACCTTTCCATTTTCCATTCGCTAGATTCTCATAGCTTGATAATTCAGATGGCTCTACCTTTTCAGGGTTATACATTATTACTCTTGATCTTATCGATAATCCAAACCAAAATCCTTCATCATCTCTTAGATAGTTTGGGATTAAATTATCTAATTTAGGTGATGATATTTTTTGGAGTAAACCGTCTTTTTTTGCGTTGTACAAATTCCCAGCATCAACAGTTAGAAGCACATCAGCTCTTGTATTCGAACCTTCTTGTTTAATCCTTTTTTGAAGGACTTTTGCTTTACCTGATATAACGTTTACTTTTATATTTGTTTTATCTTGAAAAGCATCAACTAACGGTTGCAATAAATAGCCTTTTCTTGCGCTATAAATATTCACTTCTTCGGCTTTTAAAGAATCTGAAAATAATACAGTTACCGAAATAATCAGTATAGATAAATAATGATAAATATTTTTTTCAAATTTTTTATTCATATCGTAATAATCTTAATTATATCATAGGGTTTTTTAATCATTAAAATGAGAATGATTCTCATTATACACATAAAAAAAATAATTATAAATAGTCAACTTCTCTAAATTTTTATCAAAAATAGAAGTATTCTCACAATTCTAGTCATGCTATAGTTTTCATTTAATAAATTTGTAAAATGATTATTTCCGACCTTGAGGGACAAATTTGGCTTGATGGCTCTTTCTGTGACTGGAAAGAAGCCAAGATACATGTGCTAACGCATACCCTTCACTATGGGACAGGTGTTTTTGAAGGAGTAAGAGCTTATCAGACAGAATCTGGTCCGAGTATTTTTAGATTAGAAGACCACACTGAAAGATTATTCAATTCAGCAAAACTTATAAATATGACAATCCCATTCTCATTTGATGAATTATTAGACGCTCAAAAAGAATCTGTGAGAAAAAATAAATTAAAAAATGCATACATAAGGCCGTTATGTTTTTATGGTAATGAGGGCATGGGCTTACGTGCTGATAACTTGAAAGTGCATGTCGCTGTCGCGTCATGGGACTGGGGTCCATATCTCGGAGCCGAAAAGATTACTGATGGAATAAAAGTAAAAATCTCAGCATTTCCTAAGAGAGACCCGGAAGCAATGCTTTATAAAGCCAAAGCAACCGGCAATTATCTTAATTCAATGCTTGCTTTAACCGATGCATTAAAGTCAGGATATGATGAAGCACTTATATTAGGCGCAGACGATACTATAAATGAGGGTTCTGGAGAAAATATATTCTTAGTAAAAGATAATAAGCTTATTACACCTGATTTAATCACTGTACTTGATGGAATAACTAGAAAAACTATAATAGAGTTAGCAAAAGATCAAGGAATAGAATGTGAGGAAAGAAAAATTTCTGTAAATGAGATTTTTGAATGCGACGAGGCATTCTTCACAGGAACTGCTGCGGAAGTAACACCAATAATTCAAGTTGATGATAGATTAATTACTAATGGCAAACCAGGGGAAGTTACAAAAATGCTTCAAAAAAATTATTTTGATTTAATACATGGTAAAATTAGTAAATATGAAAAATGGCTTAGCGTAGTCTAAGAAGATAAAATGATTAGTGAAAAAAAAATCCTTGTCCTCGGTGATATTATGCTTGATCGATATTGGATGGGTAGGGTTGAAAGGATATCCCCAGAGGCTCCTGTGCCTATTCTTGATGTTACTGAATCTTTTGATAAACCAGGTGGCGCAGCAAATGTTGCTCAAAATCTAAATGACTTTGGAATGGATGCTACTCTAATTGGCTTAGTTGGAAGAGATGAGGCAAGTAAATCACTAAAAGATTTACTAAAAAAAATAAATATTGATTATCATCTCATAGAAGACTCAAATATAAGAACGACCCTTAAATTAAGAGTTATCGATGGCAACCAACAGCTTGTCAGAATAGATCACGAAGATCGACATTATTCGCAAAAAATGGCTGATTCCTATAATAGTGTGAGCAAATATTTAGATAATTGCGAAGGAATTATAGTCTCAGATTATGACAAAGGGGCTGTAAAACCAATTATAAAAAATGTAATTCAAGAAGCAAAAAAGAAGAATATAAAAATATTTATTGACCCAAAAGGTACTGACTTTTCATATTATTCAGGAGCTACTCTCGTAAAACCAAACTTACCTGAATTCGAAATTGTGATGGGAAAATCAAACAATAATAAAGAATTTCTCAATAAAGGGGAAAAATTGAGGGATGAATTAAAAATTAACTATCTACTAGTCACCAAGGGTAAGAACGGTATGACGCTTTTCTTCGAAGGTGGAAATAAATCATATGATACTGTAAAACATGATGTATTTGACGTTACTGGTGCAGGTGATACAGTGATATCTATTTTATCCTCAATAATAATCGGTGGTGAGGATATAGAGAAGGCTGTAATGCTTTCAAACATTGCAGCAAGTTTATCCATTCAAAAATTAGGTTCAACAAGTGTATCCCAAAAAGAGTTATTTGATGCAGTTAAAAAATCATAAACTAGTTGATAACCCACAAGTTCTGAAGAAATTATGTGCCGGATATACAACCACAGAGAAAAAAATAATAATGACGAACGGATGTTTTGATATAATACATTCAGGACATGTTCACATTCTTAGTGAAGCAAAACAAATGGGTGATGTTTTAATTGTTGCTATGAATAGTGACGAATCAGTTGTAAAAAATAAAGGAAACAATCGACCAATAAATAATGAAATAGAGAGAGCATTTGTTTTAAGTAGTCTTACTATGGTAGATCATATCATCATATTTAATGATACTACTCCTGAAAGATTAATCTGCACGATACTGCCTGACGTATTAGTAAAGGGAGCTGATTATGAAAATAAAAGGATTGCTGGGAGAGATTGTTTGGAAAAAAATGGTAAGAAAGTTGCACTTGTTAGCTTGCTGGAAGGAAAATCAACATCTAAAATAATTCAAAAACTTGATGATATTTAATTCATTATTCTGTCAATCATCTCACCAACCTCATCAATTGTAATTAGTGACATTGCATCTTTTTCTCTTATTCTCTCACCCCATTTTGCATTTGATATCTCCTTATTCTTGTATTTCATAAGCGCAAGAGGATATTTATTTATAATATGATCCATATTATTGAATGGACCAGTTCTATCAGGGTTAGATGTTACATATAATCCTACAACGTGCTTTCCCATCATTGATGCAATATGTAGGGTACCTGAGTCTGGTCCGATATAAAATTTACATTTCTTAATAATATTGCATAGTTGATGAAGATTAGTCTTTCCAACCAAATTAATAATATATGATTCATCAAATATTTTGGATTTTTCTACTTCATAGTTTGACTTACCACCGACAATCACTGTTTTGAGGTTATAATTAGAAAACACATATTTAGAGATAAACTTATAGTTTTTTAAGTCCCATTCTCGGTAATTTAATCTCCTGTTACTTGTGAAAGGATTTATTATTATATACTGTGATTCATAGAGATACGTAAATTCTTGGTCCGTATCTAAGGGTATGGTCCAATCTAGTAATTTTTCTTTAATCCCTAACTGATCTAGAAAACAGAAAAATGATTCAAGAACGTGTATTTTATTCGAGCATTGTATTGTTTCATGATTTAGTAATGAGTGAAAATCTTTTGAGAAGTTTTTGTTGAATCCTATTTTTCTACTGCAATTTATAAGTAAACTTAGAATATTCGCCCTCAGTGATATCTGCATGTGCAATAGGACATCAAATTTGTGCTGACTTCTTAATTTCAGCAGTCTAATTATACTTTTGAGCATTTTGCTCTTATCCACCACTATAAAATCAATATTTGGCATATTTTTCACTAACTCGTATTCTGTTTTATTAATAATCCATGTAATATCTAACATAGGACTACGTGACCTTAATGTATTAACAATCGGAAGCATATGTGTAATGTCACCCAGTGAAGAGAGTCTGAGAAGGCAAATGGATTTTATTAAGTTATTATGACGCATAAATCAGATATAGTAATAAAAAAAATCAATAATAACATCATATTCTATGATAATAGTAATGAAAAGAATATTGAGCAATTATTCTTAGAGGGACGTTTTGTCACCAAAGAAATAAATAATGTTGAATTTATTAATAATGATAATTGGATTAAAAAACATTATTTCAGAAAAGGAACTATGTCGTTTCTTAAAGATAAATACTTACGTTGTACTGAAATTACTAGTACTCGATCATATAGAGAGTTCAGTATTTTAAACCATTTAACAAAAAAGAACTTTAATACTTGTAAGCCGGTGTTGGGTTGGGCATATTTTTCTTCAGGTATATTTTACCAAGCAAATTTAGTCGTTGAAAATATCAAAAATACCAGGACACTTGCGGAGGAATTAAAATTACTTCAAATTGATTCGCAGAGTGTATCAGTTTCGTTAATTTGCGACAGATATACTGCATTGGGTAAGCAAGTTGCAAAAATGCATCTTGCTGGTGTTTATCATGGAGATTTAAATCTACATAACATACTTATAAATAAATATGATAATGTACAGAAAATAATTACATCAGATGATATTCATATAATTGACTTTGATAAATCAGATATTAAAATAATTACAAACAAGGATAAAATATTAAATACGAATAGATTAATGAGATCCCTTAAGAAGTTAAATTTATTCAGTGATTTTAATTTCGATTTTTTTCAAGAAGGCTATAATTCAGTCATAGATAATTTTTAACAACATCTCTATACTTACATACGATATTAATCTTGGATTGAAGTAATTTTTTAGCATTATTCCCAAATAGTTCTCTTCTTTGTTTAGATTTTAGTAAGCGTTCAAATACATGCTTTAATGATTTTGAATTTTTTACCATTATCATACTGTTGTTTTTCAAAAATTCCTCTGTTTCATCGATGAAATTATACATAAACGGACCTACAATTATTGACTTTCCATAAGATGCTGCCTCAAGAAAATTTTGCCCACCATGATCGACTAGCGATCCACCCATGATAACAAATTCACAATGTGCCATAAGATGATTTAATTCTCCATGTGTATCTGCTATATAAACTTGTGTGCTATTTCTAATTTTATCCCCCTTACTCCTTATCGCAATATTAATCATGCTTAGTGGTAAATTAGATAAAATGTCTCCTAGTCTCTCTGGGTGTCGAGGAACTACAACAAGAAGAATTCTCTTGTCATTGACCTTCAGCCACTCACTTATGATCTGTCTTTCCTCATCACTATGTGTTGATGCTGCAAGCACATATTTGCGATTAATAATGTTTTCCTCTGTATGTTGTTTAATCGGTTCACTCAGTTTTAAATTACCAATGACTGTTGTTTTATTCTCACGTGCCCCTAAACTTATAAAATTATCTTTCTCACGTTCTGATTTACAATAGATATGCGTTAAATCATCTAGTGATTTTTTATAGATATTTTTTATAAAATCGTTAGATGATAAGGTTTTTTTTGACAATCTCGCGTTAAGAATCAGCGTTGGAATATCATTCTCCTTACATCTTCTCAACAAATTTGGCCAAATTTCAGTCTCCATAATGATGCATATCTTCGGATTAATAGATTTGATAAATCTTTTCATGGTAAAAAAAAAGTCAAAAGGTAAATAACAATGATTAAGGCGCTCTAATGATCGATCTACTACTTTGCTAGCCGAAGGTGTTGTGGTTGTAATAAGGAATTCATAATCTTGATTTTCTTTCATAAGAGATTCATAAACCTTAAGCGCTATTTTAGTCTCACCAATTGAAGAGGCATGAAGCCAAATTGATGTTTTCTTCGTCTTGAATATAGTTAAGCCTATTCGATGAAAAAAATAATTGAGACCCGCTTTTCTAATAAATGTACTGAAAAGAATTTTCGAAATTATAAATGGGGAGAGAATGTATAAAACTAGATTATACTTAATCATTAATTTTCGCTATTACCAGATTAAAATCGAGTTTATCTCTTGAATATCCAAAATATCTATATCGTTGGTATATTTCTTTATATTAAGATCTTGAAGTAAGTATGATAAAACTGTGCTAATATACTTATTTTTAGTGGATATAAGATTAATTTTAGATTCCTGAACTTCAATATCTGTATATATACCACCCATGAAACCTTTTTTAGCAGCAATAAAGCTTTCGTTCGCATTTTGATATTTTATTTTATCGATATGGATTAATCCTTTCTGTATTTCAAGATTTTTTATACTATCTATAATTTCAATCTCTAATTCCCTCTTTGCTTGCTCCAGTTTAATACTTGCGTTCTCAAATTTGATTCTTGACTCACTAACTCTAGCGCTCTGATATCCTCCTTGATATATTGGAAAATTAAGTGAAATTCCTACCGTACTCGCTTCTCGTTTATTAGCACCAAATCTTGTGCCTTCGCTCACATCAATATAATCGTATGATGCCACGATATCCAATGTCGGGTAATGTTGTGATTTATTTGAATCTAAATCACTTCTTGAAATACTCAAATCCTGATTAGCCATTAATATAGTTTCAAATGATCTAAGTGCAGTTCTAATTACTTCTTTGATATTATATATTTTGTTAGCTAATTTAATTTCCATATTAACATTGTGAATCTCTGCTATTCTTTTTCCAGTAAATAAATAAATATCAGCTCTCGTACTATCAAGCGCATTCTCGACGATATCTTTTGATATTTTTGAAGATTCTAACTCATTCTGAAAACTAATGTATTCCGTTCTAGTAATTGAGCCGTTAACAAACAATTTTTCTGCAGCGTTAAGCCTTTTTTTTGCGAGATTGAATTTTTCTTCATACTCTCTGACCTTATTTTTATTGTTAATAAGCTCAAAATAGAGTTCTACAGTTTTTATGCCCACAATTTTTTTATGATAAAGCTCATACGTGGACGATTTATCCAATTGAAATTTTGATTTTTCTAATTCATCAAAAAACGATAATCTAAAAACGGGTTGTCTTAAAGTAAGATTATAAGAGTCAGTATCATAATTAGTATTTGATCCAGGCCCCACATACCTTTCGATAGTAGTGTCATTTCTTCCTGCCGAGAAGTTTATTTCAGGGAAAATTGTTGACGATGTTTGATCATATTGAGTTTCAGATATCTTCTTGTTATTTTGTATGAGTTTATAATCGTTATTTTGTTCTATTGCCCTTTTGTAGACATCTACTAAGTCGGCAGCATTAACTGCTTGAATTGACATCAATAGGATAAAAAGACAGCTGATTGGTATTCTATTTCCTCTCATATTTTTTCATAGTATGGTCAACATCTGTTGCCCATCCTTCAAGCCCTGACGACAGATTCAAAATATTCTTAAAGCCAACACTCTCGAGGTATTTCCCAATCATTCTACTTCTAATGCCATGGTGGCATACCATAATGTGGGTATCGTCTTTGTTTAATGTCTCAACTTTATCTTCCACTTGAAGCATAGGTATATGTAAAGAGTTATCCAGATGACATATTTCATACTCCCAATCCTCTCGGACATCTAAAATTACAACTTTTTCATCACTTTCTAATATATCTTTTATTTCCTCAGGTGTTTTCTCTATCATTGTTTTTCAGTCCCTTGATTATGTGTTTTATATTTGTTTGTATAATATGTTCTCTAGTGTACCCATTATTTTCAGTTTTGGAAATGATTTTACCAAATTTTATAGGGGAATTTTCCTCTCCAATGAAAACAAAAGCTTTCGAATTAATCCGCAGATTTTGTGTTATCGGGCTGGTATCGTTCATACTGAAAGTTAGAACAACTGAGTCATAACTGTGAATCATTTCCCAGTGTTTTTGAATGTCTCTTTGAATGAACTCAATATTATTAATCATATTAGTTTGACATACTGCTTTTGATTTAGTGATAAAATCTTGAAATATATCGATGGCAGTAACATTTCTGACTAGTTTTGATAAACAAGCAGCCAAAAAACCAGAGCCAGATCCAACTACCAGAACATTATCATTAACATTAAGTTTGAGTGATTGCAAAAGCAAGCCCTCAACACTAGGAAGTAACATAGATTGCCCGTGATCTAGAGGTATAGGGATATCAGTGAAGGCAAAGGATTTGTAGTATTTTGGAACGAAGTCTTCTCTGTTCGTAGAGCATATAGCATCAAGAACTTTTTCATCAATAACATTGAACGTTCTAATGTAATTTTTGACTTTAATTATACTTGTATCATTAGAGTCTTTCATTTCAATGCTAAGTTTAGTATTGTTAATATATATGTCAATTAAAACATGATATTATAAACCATGGCATCGAAATCAAAAATCGACATTTCGGAATATAGTAAAAATTTTCCAAAATCTAAAAAGCACTATACAAAAGGATCATCCAATCATATAAATGTGCCTTCTAGAGTCATTGAGCAATCACCTACGATTATAGATGGAAAGAAAAAACAGAATAACAAACCAATTTATGTTTATGATACCACTGGTCTTTATACTGATGAAAATTACGAAGTTGATATATTGAAGGGGTTAAGACCAATACGTGAAAATTGGATACTAAATCGTGGAGATGTAGTATCTTCTAAAAGAAATAAAAAAATATGGCGTACTAAAAATAAAAAAAATTCTCAAATTGATGGTAAATTAAAAGACGTTGTTGTTGCTAAGCCAAACCAAAATGTTTCACAAATGCATTATGCTAAAAATGGAATCATTACAGAGGAGATGGAATTTGCAGCAATCCGTGAAAATGTAAATCCTAATAATACATCGATAAATATAACGCCTGAATTTGTCCGAGATGAAATAGCAAGTGGTAGAGCAATAATACCAAGTAATATAAATCATCCAGAATTAGAACCAATGGTAATTGGAAAAAACTTTCTTACGAAGGTGAATGCTAATATTGGGAATTCTCCAGTGAAGTCAGATATTGAAGAGGAGGTTGATAAACTGCTTTGGGCGGTCAGATGGGGAGCTGATACAGTTATGGATTTGTCTACAGGAAAAAATCTCTATGAAACAAGAGAGAGGATAATAAGGAACTCTCCAGTTCCCATTGGTACTGTTCCAATTTATGAAGCGTTGGAGCGTGTGAATGGAAAACCAGAGGACCTTGACTATGAAGTATTTAGACAAATTCTGATTGAGCAGGCAGAACAGGGCGTCGATTATTTTACTATTCACTCTGGTGTAAGATTGGGATATATACCAAAAACGATGGATAGACTCACAGGTATTGTATCTAGAGGAGGTTCTATCATTGCAAAGTGGTGTCTTGCTCATCATAAAGAGAATTTTTTATACACTAACTTTGATGATATTTGTCAAATAATGAAATCTTACAATGTATGTTTTTCATTAGGCGATGGGCTTAGACCAGGAAGTATATCAGATGCAAACGATGACGCTCAATTTTCTGAGCTAGAGACATTGGGGGAGCTTACCAAATATTCATGGCAACATGATGTTCAAGTAATGATAGAGGGTCCAGGCCATGTGCCTATTCACAAAATTAAAGAGAACGTCATAAAGGAGCAAGAAATATGCATGGATGCGCCATTTTATACATTGGGTCCTTTAGTTACTGATATTGCCCCGGGTTATGATCATATTACTTCAGCAATAGGTGCCGCTAACATAGGCTCTTTTGGTACATCTGTTTTATGCTACGTTACACCAAAAGAACATCTTGGGTTGCCAAACAAAGATGATGTAAAAGATGGCCTTATCGCCTATAAAATTGCGGCTCATGCAGCAGATATATCAAAGGGACACCCCTCTGCACAATATCGAGATGATGCATTGTCAAAAGCTAGATTTGAATTTAGGTGGGAAGACCAATTTAATCTGGGTCTAGACCCCTATAAATCAAGAGACATGCATGATGAAACATTGCCTCAAGAGAGCGCAAAAGTAGCACATTTCTGCTCAATGTGCGGACCACATTTTTGTTCGATGAAAATTACACAAGACATCAGAGATTATGCAAATAAAAAAGGGTTAGAAGATTATACTGTGGCAATAAATTTTGGATTGGATGAAAAATCTCTTGAATTCAAAAAACTTGGTAAAGAAATATATATAAAAAAATAACTTATTTCTTTTTCTTATTTTTTTTAAAGACAGAATCTAATGCTTGTGATATATCATCAATAATATCATCTACATTTTCTATTCCAATCGATAACCTAACAAGATCTTCCGGGACCCCTGCTTTTTTAAGCTCATCTTCAGACAATTGTCTATGCGTCGTAGATGCTGGATGACAGGCTAATGACTTAGCATCACCAATATTTACTAACCTTGTTATTAAGTTGAGATTATCAATAAACTTCCCTCCATTGGAACGTCCACCTTTAATGCCAAAACTAAGTACACTTGATGCTTTACCATTCATGAGTTTTTTTACCAAAGAGTAATCAGGACTACTTGGAATTCCTGGATAATTAACCCAAGTGACGTTGGGATGCTTCAATAGAAAATTGGATACTTTTACAGCGTTCTCACAATGTCTATCCATTCTAACTGCAAGGCTTTCAATACCTTGAAGAATCAAAAAACTATTAAAAGGAGATATTGCTGCACCCATATTTCTGAGCGCTACTGTTCTTGCTGCAACTATAAATGCGGCCTCTCCAGCTGCCTCGGTAAATATAACACCATGGTAGGATAAATCCGGAGTATTTAATCTGCTGAATTTTCTTTTATGTTTAGCCCACGGGAATTTTCCAGAATCAACAATGATTCCTCCAATTGTAGTTCCATGTCCTCCCATATACTTTGTGAGTGAGTGAACAACTATATCAGCACCATGTTCAATGGGTCTAAATAAATATGGTGATGGAACCGTATTATCAACAATAAGAGGAATATTATGCTTATGAGCTATCTTGGCCATCTTTGGGACATCTACAACATTTGCAGCTGGGTTACCGATTGATTCACAAAATATTGCTTTAGTTTTAGAATCAATGAGTTTCTCCATATGATCAATTTTGCTATGATCACCAAATTTGACATCTACCCCGAATCTTGGCAATTGATGTGCAAATAATGTCCATGTTCCACCATATAATGTGCTTGTGCTGACAATGTTGTCTCCAGCTTCACAAATCGTCATGATTGCATAAGTAGTTGCGGCCGAGCCAGATGCAAGAGCTAATGCACCAACACCACCCTCTAAGGCTGCAACTCGATTTTCTAAAACATCAGAAGTCGGATTCATTATACGTGTGTAGATATTACCTGCTTCTTTTAAGTCAAATAAATCGGCTCCATGTTGAGTATCGCGAAATGAATATGATGTTGTCTGATAGATAGGTACAGCTACAGCATTCGTGGTTGGTTCAGGAGAATAACCTCCATGTACAGCAATTGTTTCAAATTTCATTTATACCCCCTAACATGATTAATCTCCATAATATGTAATATAGCCTCATTTTTCTAGTATATTTTAACAGATATTAAGACTTAGTTGTGGACGGTTATCAAAATATACACCTAATCCTAGTAATCTGATAGGTAAACTTTTACGCGCATAAGCTCTGATAAGAAGATTTCTATAGATTTTCAAATCGATTGAAGCGCTTTGAATTTGATGAGTAGAAGATTTGAAGTCACTATATTTGACTTTAATAAAGCAAGATTTTATTTTTTTTGAACTTTTCTTTTTATCTTTCAACCTTTCCTCAAGTTTATAAAAAATATTTCTCAATTCTATTTCACACTCTTCAAATGACCTTAAGTCATTTACGTATGTATCCTCGATACTAAGACTTTTTATAGATCTTTCAGAAATTACATTTCTGTCATCAATACCTCTGCACAAGTCGAAAAGGTCCAGTCCAAATTTTCCAAACATTTTAACCAGTATTTCCAAATCATAATTTTGTAAATCTTGGCAAGTCCGTATACCAAAGTCGCTCATTATTTTTTCTGTTTTACTGCCGACACCTGGTATTTTTCTAACAGATAAATTTTTAACAAAATCTTCAATATGATTATTAGTTATAAGATATTGCCCATTAGGCTTGTTCCATTCACTTGCTAATTTCGCTAAAAACTTATTTGAGGCTATCCCTGCTGAAGCAGTTATTCTAAGGTCTTCATAAATTTTCTTACGAATTTGGCGAGCCATAATATTTGGATCTCCATTACAATATTGTGATTTTGATACATCTAAAAATGCTTCATCTAGAGAAATTGGTTCTACGATTTTTGTGTAGCACCTAAAAATCTTATGAATCTCTTTTGAGACTTTTCGATACTTCGACATATTAACCGGTAAAAAGATTATTTCTGGACATAATTTTTTTGCGACGACAGATGGCATTGCTGATTTAACGCCATATTCTCTTGCAATATAATTACAAGTTGTAACTACACCTCTAAGGTCACTACTCCCAGCAACTGCTACGGGCAATTTAGCAAGTTGAGGGTTTTCTGCAATCTCTACTGACGCGTAGAAAGAGTCCATGTCTACATGAATAATCTTTCTGTTTATATCGACTTTTTTAGATTTATGATTGCTCGTCATTTTGTTTTGGAGAGGTCTTTAGTGTCAATGCGTGTATCTCTCCAGATTTAATATATTCATCAAGAATAGAATAAATTATTTTATGTTGTTCAATCATAGATTTATCAAGAAATATATTACTGGCTACAAAGACAGTAAATTTTGATTCTCCACCCTCAACACGCACATCAGAATCCTGAAGTTTTTCTTTGATTTTATCTACTATTATTTTTTCCATTTATTTCTCCCATAATTCAGGATTAGCCCAATAATCACTATTCAACCATTCTGGTTTATTCTTATAGTCTATTATATTATATTCATAAATATCATAGAATATTTTCTGAAATTCGTCCGTGAAAAGTAACTTAAATCCAAAAGACATCAAAGTGTTATGGAAATCCACTTTTTTCTTTTCCTTTTTATATCTATTAATTATTATGAACTTATCTTGATGAAAAGTTTTAATTGTTGCCAATGTATTTATCTGTTCTAGTTTAAAAGCTTCCTCATCAAGTATCATCAATAGCATACTATCGTCATCTATGGATTGTTCTATCTTAGAGATTGAGTCAATTCTCGTAAATGGCTGTCTTATATCGAGAGATTTTAAGAGATCATTAGCTATATTTGAGAAAATAAAAATTTTTTTGTATTCAAGATTCTCTAGTATGATTATTATTTTCTCCGATAGTAGATTTAAAGACATTTTGTACTCATCAGATTATATATGTTATATTTTATCAGTTTAGTACTAATAGTGAAATCTGCTATAGGAATTTTCGCTGATGAGTGAATTGGCGCCTTTGACACAACTCTCTCAAGTGCTTTCTTACGAGCTTGGCTAATCAGGTTATAAGTTGAAATTTTTTCTCTGCATAATATTTTCAACATTTCTATCTCTTTTTTAGATTTAGATTTTTTTTTGGTTTTGGAAAACATTGTATCAATATATATATATTCAAATCTCTTGTTACATTCCTTTAAAAATTCAAATGAGTTTCCATGATAAACTCTAAAATTATTTATTATCTCTTTCTCTAACAACTTTCTGAGCAACATCACTATTATTGGGTTTTCCTCAATAACTGTTACGTTATATCCCATCTTACTCAATTTAAGAGAGTCAACGCATAAACCTCCAGTACAATCAAGAATATTTGTATTAACCATAGGAAATAGTTTTTTAAAAATAGCAAACTCATCATGAGTTTTTTTGTATCCTAAGTCTATGGTTGCTGGAGGATTGCTATCATTGTTAATAATTTTCATTTTTTTGCATTTTAGTTCTATTATGATATCTGCTGTTATAGAGGCTAAGTAACTTCTCTTTATTACATCTGTAAGTATTTTGGCATTCTGCTTATTATCCTCGTCGAATAACAGATTTATCATGCTATATTATAGCGTCTTCTAAAATATCTTAGGCTATAGAACACCGCTGGCCAGAGTAAAGCGCTAGATAATGCCACAAAGTACATATCAATATTGAAAATCTCAGATCCAAGTAGCGAGTCTATCCACATCAAAAATGTAACTTTGATTAAAAAAACTATGAGAATAATAATGCTCTGTTGAATAATTGTGAAATATCTCAGAGATTTGTGTAGCTCTCTTACGATAAAAGATAGAAAAATATACACTAGAGCATTCATTCCTAAAATCGATCCCACGGTTACATCTGCAATTATTCCAATCAGCCAAACAGTATAAAGGCTGTACATACTTGGCACTGCAATCATCCAATACAAAATTATTAGCAACATCCAGTCAGGTGATAAATAACCCAATGGAAAAGTTGATATTGTTAGAATGACCGATATAAATGTCGACAGTATGATAACAAGAGGATTATTCATTATTCGTTTCCTCTTTAGTTGTATCCTCTTCTGAGATTGGTTTATAATCCCAAATAAGTATGACATCAGAAATATTCGAAAGATTTTCAAATGTCTTTATTTTTATTTCACTGAATTTCTTTTCAGGATCTTTTACTACTGAAGTGACCTTGCCAATTGGAATTTTAGATTTAAATCTTCCTGCTACGCCTGAGGTCGTTACAATATCACCCTCTTCAACTGTTGTATCTAATGGTGTGAATTGTATTAATAGCTCGTTATCTTTATTTTCTCCAGCAATGATTACTTTTTCACCTGTCCTATTTACAACACCAGGCACATTATGATTTTTATCATTAATAAGAATCACTTTAGAAGACATCGAGTTAGACTCAATAATTTGTCCTATCAAGCCTTTTATACCAATAACATTTTGACCTTTATAAAGACCGTCATTTTGTCCTTTATCAATGATAATTATTTTTTTGTTCGGACTTGCAGAGTTATTTAAAACTTTCGCAATAGTTTGTTTATTCGATGACTCTTTTGTTTTCTTCTGTATATCTCTTAATCTAATATTTTCCTCACGAAGTGCTTCGAACTCTTGAAGATTGATTTTGAGTGACATATTTTCTCTTTTTAGTTTCTCAATTTCACTCTCAAGGGTCTCTATATCCTGATATTCCTTCATAAATGAAGTGAAGAAATTTCTTGGCATTGATGAGATATTATAGATTGGATAAACGATTAAATCATTAATCATCGATCTTGCATAATCCGCCTGCTTGTATTTATGATCAACTATGATGGTTCCTGCGGAGACTAGCGCAAGGAAGACTAGAGTGTAGAATTCTTTGGTACTTTTTTTGTAAATACGATCCATTTACATTAAGCCGATAATTTAGCTTTCGACTGACAGAAACTCAATACCTTCTTTATCTATTATTTCGAGTACTTTTCCGCCACCTCTTGCGACACAACTCATTGGATCCTCCGCAACAATGACATACATACCTGTCTCTTCAGTAATAAGTTTATCTAGGTCTCTTAATAATGCGCCACCACCAGTAAGGACCATGCCCCTCTCATGAATATCTGCACCAAGCTCCGGAGGTGTTTGCTCAAGGGCGGTCTTAACCGCAGTTATTATCCCTTGGAGTGGATCTTGAAGAGCCTCAAGTATTTCATTACTATTTACTGTGAAAGATTGAGGAACGCCGGCAGATAAGTTAGTCCCTTTGACTTCAATTTCAAGTAGTTCACTACTTGGATAGGCACAAGCAATTTCGTGTTTAATCTTTTCAGCTGTGGGATAACCGATAACACAACCATAATTTCTTCTAACATAACTCATTATTGCATCATCAAATGTATCCCCTCCAATTCTTGTAGATGATGAGTAAACTATTCCATTTAGAGAAATAGTTGCTACCTCTGAAGTACCTCCACCTATGTCTAAGACCATGTAACCTCTTGGCTCATCTGTTGGCATTCCAGCTCCGATTGCAGCAGCCATTGGTTCATCGATCAGATGAACAATTCGTGCGCCTGCTCCTGAAGCGGACTCTCTAATTGCTCTCCTCTCTACTTGTGTGGCACCGCAAGGCACACACACTAGCACTCTTGGGCTTGGTCTGAAAAATTTACTATCATGAACCTTTCTAATAAAGTGTTGCAACATTTTTTCACAAACCATAAAGTCAGAAATTACCCCGTCTTTCATAGGTCTTATTGCTTGGAGTCCAGTTGGTGTTCTGCCGAGCATTTTTTTTGCTTCGATGCCAACAGCCTCTATTTTTTTTCCATTCGTTGATTTATCATCTCTAACCACAACTACACTTGGTTCATCAAGAACAATACCTCTACCTTTAACGTAAATTAGAGTGTTAGCTGTACCTAAGTCTATTGATAGGTCTGTTGAAAATGTCCCTTTAATTTTTTTCAGTAAGTTAGTTATCATCTTTTAATTTTTCCTTGAGTATCTGAGTAACAATTTGTGGGTTTGCTTTCCCTTTAGACTCTTTAATAATTTCACCGACAAAAAATCCAAATAGTTTATCTTTCCCATTTTTGTATTCTTCTACACTTTTATAATGGTTTTTTAATACATTATCAACTAATTTATTAATCTGTCCTTCATCTGATATTTGAGAGAAACCCTCCTCATCTATAATTTCGTCAGGGCTTTTACCAGATTTCCACATTTTTTCGAGAATTGTTTTGGCTTGTTTAGAGGATATCCTCTTGTCACTAATCGCGTTGATTAAACAAGAAAAGTCCGATGGGCTAACAGGGATATTAGCCGGTAGAATAGAGTGCTTGTTGGATAATGCTAGCAATTCAGTAATCATCCAATTTGCAACAAATTTGACATCGCAAGTCACTTTTTTAACAACTTTTTCGAAGTAATTAGACAATGACTTCTCTGATATTAGAATATCAACATCGTATTCCTCTAAACCATATTCATCCATGAATCTTGTTTTTCTTTTATCAGGAAGCTCTGGCATGTTTTCCATTATTTTAGTTATTGTCTCTTTAGTTATTTCGACAGGTAATAAGTCAGGATCCGGAAAATACCTGTAGTCATTAGCCTCTTCTTTGCTTCTCATAGATCGCGTTTGATTTTTATTAGGATCATATAATCTTGTTTCTTGAACTACATTATTTCCTTTAGATAAAACCTGAGTTTGTCGACTAATTTCAAAATTGATAGCTTGTTCAACAAACTTGAAGGAATTTAAGTTTTTTATCTCTGTCCTAATCCCGAGCTCATTAGAGCCTTTTGCACGAAGAGACACATTAGCATCACACCTAAACGAACCCTCCTGCATATTTCCATCGCAGATATCTAGGTACCTAACTAAATTATGAATTTTCTTCAAGTACTCAACGGCTTCTTTAGAGCTCCTCATATCGGGTTCGGAAACTATTTCAATAAGAGGTGTACCTGCCCTGTTGAGATCTATAGCACTCTCATTCTCATACAAATCATGAATAGATTTACCAGCGTCTTCCTCAAGGTGAGCTCGGGTTATTCGTATTTTTTTTAATTCCCCGTTAGCGTTTATATCAAGCGAGCCTCCTGATACTATAGGAATTTCATATTGAGATATTTGATAGCCTTTCGGTAAGTCAGGGTAGAAATAATTCTTTCTGGCAAAAATAGAGTTATTTTCGATTCTTGCTCCAACAGCAAGCCCAAAAGTTATTGCCATTCGAACAGCTTCTTTATTGAGGACAGGGAGTACGCCCGGTAATCCTAAATCTACAGCACACGCTTGCGTGTTTGGATTAGCACCAAAATTGGTTGATGCTTGAGAGAAAATTTTACTTTTAGTTTTAAGTTGCACATGAACTTCCAAACCGATGACTGATTCGTATTCTATATCCATTTTTGATTATCCGGTTTTTGCAGATGCCAATCTGTCATTTTTTGAAATTCGTGAGCAAGAGATAGTAATTTTGATTCTTGAAAATGACCTCCAATAATTTGGAGACCAGTTGGGAGATTTTTTTTCATACCCATAGGTATGGAAATAGCAGGTAAGCCCGCAAGGTTTGTACTTACTGTAAAGATATCGGAGAGATACATTGCTATTGGATCATTTAATTTTTCCCCTAATTTAAAGGCAACATCTGGGGTAGTTGGCCCAATGATAAGGTCGACTTTGTCGAAAGCTTCTTTGAACTCTCTAGATATAAGACTTCGTATTTTTTGTGCTTTTATATAATACGCATCATAATAACCAGCTGATAGTGCATATGTTCCAACAAGTATTCTTCTTTTCACTTCATCTCCAAAACCCTCAGACCTTGATTTCTTATACAGTTCAATAATATTCTCTGCATCTTTTGTTCGATGACCAAAACGGACCCCATCATATCTCGAAAGATTCGAAGAGCATTCCGCAGGAGCAACAACCTGATATGCTGACACACCTAATTTTGAGGACTTGAGGCTGATTTCTACTATTTTACAGTTTACTTTTTCAAGTTGTTTTACTGCTTCATCAAATATTAAATGAACATCATGATCAAGACCCTCGAGAAACTCTTTTGGAATACCTATTTTCATTCCCTTAAATTCTGCTTTACACTCTTGTAAGTAATTTGGCACACTCTCTCTTGAGGAAGTCGAGTCCTGCTCGTCATACCCTGACATGTGTGTGAGGAGCAAAGCGCAATCTTCTGCCGTTTTTGCGAAGACGCCCGCTTGATCCAAACTAGATGCAAAGGCAATCATCCCATACCTAGAAACTCTCCCATATGTTGGTTTGAGTCCACAAATTCCCGTTAATGAGGCTGGCTGCCTTATTGAACCACCTGTATCAGTGCCAGTAGCACAAGGCGCTAAACCTGCGGACACACAAGCCGCAGAACCGCCTGATGAACCACCGGGCACTCTCTCTAAATCCCATGGATTCTTTACTGTACCAAAATAACTTGTTTCATTAGATGAGCCCATTGCAAATTCATCCATGTTTGTTTTACCTATCATAACTGTTCCTGCTTCATTAAGCTTACGAATCACAGTAGCATCATATGGACTGATGAAATTACTCAGCATTTTTGATCCACATGTTGTTCGAACACCTTTTGTACAAAAAATATCTTTTTGAGCAATTGGTATTCCAGATAGTGGTTTAAAATTACCTTTTGAAATTTCTGTATCTATTTGAGATGCTTTCTTAAGGGCAAATTCTTCAGTTAAAGTGATAAAAGAATTTAATCTGGGGTCATATTTTTTAATTTTTTCTAGATAATACTTAGTAAGTTCGGATGAGCTAATTTTCTTTGATTTTAATTCTACTGTTAATTCTGTAAGAGTTTTATTTTCCATATCAATCTATAATTTTTGGAACAATATAGTAGCCATCATGTGAATTCGGACTGTTCTCCTGAAATAATTCCCGTTGATTCGGCTCCAAAACAATATCATCTCTTAATTCTTGTTTGAGGTTTAATGGATGCGACATCGGATTCAAGTTGGATGTATCAACTGAATTCATCTCATCGACTAATTTAAGAATTTTTTCTAGATTATTCACAACTTCATTTACCTTACTGTCATCTAATTCGATATTTGCAAGGTTTGCTATTTTTGATACTGTTTCTTTATCCATTTTAAATTTTTCTCGAGCATGTGAATCTGTGGATTTTATTATAATCCATAAAGACTTGTATGTCTCTATAATCGTGTTCGCGAAGAAGATTTACCACATCATCAGATTGATCATATCCATTCTCGAGAAAAAGGTAACCGTTTTCCTTAAGAGTTTCTTGTGATGATTCGATAATTTTTTTTATGTCTGATAATCCCTTTTCTTCAGCAAAAAGGGCTGTATTAGGCTCAAAGTTCTTAACATTATCATCAACGAGAATTGATTCATACTCTATGTATGGCGGGTTTGATACTATAATATCAGCCAAATTTTCTCTTAGGCCTCTTAGCCAATCCATAATAATAAAATGACAATTAGTTACTTTCAGCGCAAACATATTTTGCTTAATGATATCAGCACAACTATAAAATTTTTCAGTTAGAATGACATTCCAATTTTTTCTCTCTGCTGCTATTGTTAAACCTATACATCCTGAGCCAGCACCTAAATCTAGTATTGTCATATTTCCTGTTCGTTTATATATTTTATCACCGCAATCAAGAATATGAGATATCATAATCTCAGTCTCTGGCCTAGGTATAAGGACATTGCTATTTACTTCGAAAGTGTAATTAAAAAAGGGTTGGTTGCCAAGGACATACGCAACAGGTATTGATGATTTAAGTGCTCGCACCATCCCATTAAATTTTTCTTGTTCATTTTTCTTTAACTTGTATGCGCGTTCTCTAAATAAATAACTTTTCTGTTTACCCAAACAATTCATCATACAGTATTCTAAGAGGGACTTTTTGATGGAAGATTTATTCATCTCAAGATTATGTTCAATCGTAAAAGTTTTCATTTATCCTCACATTGATTTTTTAAGTTCATCTATTAGTGGCTCTATATTTCCCTCAAGAATCTGATCAAGTTTGTACAATGTCAAATTTATCCTATGATCTGTAATTCTTCCTTGAGGGAAATTATAAGTTCTTATTCTCTCAGACCTATCACCACTACCCACAAGAAGTTTCCTTTCTTCTGCTGTTTCTTTTTTTTGCATTTCTTGTTCACGAACAAGCAGTTTTGAATATAATATTTCTAATGCCTGAGCTTTATTTTTATGTTGTGATCGTCCATCTTGGCATTCGGATACCGTACCAGTTGGGATATGAGTAACTCTTACGGCTGAATCAGTTTTATTTACATGTTGCCCACCAGCACCAGATGCTCTGTATGTATCAATCCTCAAGTCACTAGGATTTATCTCGATTTCATCAATTGTTTTTATTACGGGTAAAATTGCAATCGTCGCTGCAGATGTATGTATTCTTCCCTGAGTTTCTGTGTTAGGAACTCTTTGCACTCTATGAGTTCCCGATTCAAATTTCATATCACCATAAACATTGTTTCCTAATATTTTAGTAATTATTTCTCTATATCCGCCATGATCTGCTTCAGTGACATTTATTACTTCGACAGTCCAAGAATTTTTTTCAAAGTATTTGCTGTACATTCTGAAAAGATCACCACAGAATATTGCGGCCTCATCACCCCCAGTACCAGCTCTAATCTCTAAAAAAATATCTCGAGCATCATTTGGATCAGTTTTTGTTAATAAATCAACAAGATCTTTTTCTAATTTGATTTTTTTGGATAGACTTAATTCGAGATCATCTTTTGCAAGTTGTCGCATCTCTACATCTTTCTCTAATTCTATCATATTTTTAGCGTCAGTAATCTCGTCAATCAGATTCGTGTATTCAAGGAACAATTTCGCTGGCTTATCTAATTCGGATCTCTCTTTGTTGAGGGTCTCAGCGAGTTTATGATTACTATAAGTTTCAGGATCCTCAAGAATTTTGTTGATTTCATTAAATCTCAGAAGCATGTCTTTAAGTCTTTTTAGAACTTTTGCATGACCTGAGAACTCTTTATCGACGTTATCAAATTCCATGTTTAACTAATAAGAGTCTTATTCTTTCTTAAAAATATCTTGTGCTTTTTCTGCAGTAGATTCATCTAGGAGAGGCAGGATTTCTCTAATTTTTGTTGTTGTTTCATGAGTAAGTTTATTCTTGAGTGATTCTGCAAGTTGCATTAATGCGTCGTCGATATTGTGCCCTGAATCAATAAGTTTCTTCGTTTTAATTACTGCTCCATAAGTAATGTCATCTACATATCCTCTGTAGGATTTTAGAAGATTATTCGTTTGACTTACTTTAAGCCAATCTTTAAATTCACTAATTTTATAATCTATTATTTTTTTTGCTTCGACAACTGCTTTTTCCCTTATCTTGTAATTATTCTCAATTACTTTACCTAAATCATCAATGCTGTATAAGTAAACGTTATCCAAGCGCGCGATTTCTGGCTCAACATCTCTGGGTACACCTAAATCTATTATGACCAGCGGTGATTTATTTGAGGTTTTTAGACAACTCTCAACTAAGCCTTTGCCAATTACTGGTGTCGTACTGGAAGTACTTGAAATGACTATGTCACTCACTGATATAAGGTTGCCCAGATATTGTATTTTTGAGTAAGAGCAATCGTTTTCCTGCGCAATCTTTTTACCTTTTTCAGGGCTATGGTTTGTTAATCTTATATCTGATAAATTATGTGTCTGTAGATATTTAAGTGCGAGTTGGCTCATGTGCCCTGATCCCAACACCGTAGCAGTCTTAGATTCTAGATTATCAAATATCTTTTTAACTAAACTCATTGCAGTGAACATAAATGACACTGGATTGGAACCTATATCTGTATCTGTTCTAATCTCTTTTGCTACAGAAAACGTGAATTCAAATAATTTTTTAAGAGTAGAGTTAACTGTTTTTTGCTCATCTGCGATTTTGTATGCGTGTTTTACCTGCCCAAAAATTTCATTTTCACCAACCACCATTGAATCTACACCTGAGGCAACCTCAAAAAGGTGTTTGACTGCTCTCTCACCTTGGTGGTTGTAAGTATATACTGAGATATCTTCAGTAGGGTGTTGTCGTTTCAACCAAGTTAATACAGAGCTGTTATCCCTTTCATTTTCAGTGTATATCTCTGTCCTGTTGCAGGTTGAGACAAGAACTACCTCATTGACACCATCAATCTTTTTAATGTCATCAAGAGCGCTCGGCATGGACTTTTTGTTAAAAAGTAACTTTTCTCTAACCTCTATAGGAGTATTTTTATGGTTAATACCCAATATATTTATGGTCATTGATCTCTCCTCTTCATCGACCAGTTTAAATTCCTATGTGCTATATTATACTATTATTATGAAATATTTGAGATTTTTACCGCTTTTTTTACTAATATTTTTAGGCAGTTGTTCAGAGCAAGAAATCGCTGACTCCATTGAACCACCCAGAGATTATGGGAAAGAATATAATAATAAATACAAGAGATTATTCAATTCATTATATATACGCATGGCACTTGATAGAGAGAGAAATAGCCAAGCATTAAATTTATTTATGAGAGATATGAGGGACATCAGGGATATTAAGCTATATGAGAAGGTATCTAGGTTAGCCATTGATCAATATCGTTATAAAGATGCTCAGGCAATTTCAAAACATTGGAACAAGATACAAAAATCTAGCGAATCGATTAAACTCGGTTTAATAGCGTCGTTAGAAAGTAATGATCTTGAATCTGCAGAATTTTTTTATAATCAGTATATAGACTTTAATCAAGTTGAATCTAAAGTAGACTACTCAAGACTTTTCTTTTATTTCTTAGAGAATAAAAATCGATTAAATGTTATTAATTTTCTTAGCGAAAAATTTAAGTTAAACCCCTCTCAGGAATTTGCTTTATCGTTTGTTGAGTTATTATACTCGTATAATATGCCGATTCAAACAATTGAGTTAATCGAACAAATCGACAATCTCAATGAAAGGAATTTAGTTCGACTATATGCTAATTCTCATATTTTAATTAATCAGCCAAACATAGCCCAATCAATTTTAGAGAATTATCTTGAGGATAAGAAAATTATTGATAAGCAGGTTTATATTGAATTACTGGAAATATATTTAATCCAAAAAAAAAGAAAGAAAGCTGATAATGTGATTAAGCTTGTTCTAGATATTTCCCCTAATGACGAGGAAATTATTTTTGAAGTTTCTCGAATATTATACGAAAACAAATTTTATGACTTATCTGAGAAATATTTATCTTCAATTGTTTCAATGAACGATAAAGTTGAATTTCTTAGAGGAATGCTGGATCTAAGTAAGAAAAACTATGAAGAGTCAATTTCACATTTTGAGAGAATACAAGATTATAATTTTAAAATACCAGCAATAATCAATACTGGTACCTCAATAAGTAAACTTCATGGTATAGAGAAAGCTTATGATTATTTAACAGTTCGTCAAAAAGAAATAAATATTTACAATGACAAGATTCAACTATTAATGAAAAAAATTTCTCTTCTAAGAGAAAATAAATATTATGATAGAGTATATGACATAACATCAAATCATTTAGATAGTCATCCTAATGATATATCTGTCTTATACTCAAGAGCCATGGCATCTGAATCCCTGGGAAACATAGATGAAATGGAGAGAGATTTGTTAGAAATTCTTAATCAAGACAAAAAAAATACAAATACATTAAATGCTCTTGGTTATAGTTTAACAATTCACACTAATAGGTTTGAAGATGCTCTTGGTTACATCACCGAGGCATATAGTTACGATCCAGGTAATGCAGCAATCATTGACAGCATGAGTTGGATATATTTTATGAAGGGAGACTATGAGCAAGCATATAAATACTCAAGAATTGCATTTATGAAAGATAAAGATCCGGAAATTATTGAACACTATTGTCAAATACTTTTAAAAATAGGTCGTTATAAAGAATTCAATGATATTCTCACAAAAATTAAAGATGACTCACCTAACGAGAAAATATTAATCGAAAAATTGGAATCATTAAAAAGTGATGCACCGATTTAAATCATACGCCAAAGTTAATCGCTTTATTAATATCCTAGAAAAAAGAAAAGACGGGTTTCATAATATTCAAAGTTTATTCCAATTCATAAATCTTTACGATACTCTCACATTCAAAAAAAGGAGAGACAACCAATGTTGTATAAAATCTAATATCAGAGAGTTAGAGAAAAATAATATAATTAAGAAATCCATCTCAGTTATTGAAGATAGAGTTCTGGGACATAAAATTGGAATCGACATTCAACTGCAGAAAAGAATCCCCTTAGGGTCTGGCTTAGGTGGAGGTAGTTCAAATGCCGCAACGACTTTACACGCATTAAATGTAATTTTTGATCTTAATCTCAGCAAAGATAAACTTATTAAACTTGCAAGTTCAGTTGGATCAGATGTCCCATTTTTTATTAATAATAAGAACGCATGGGTTGAAGGGAAAGGAGATATTCTGACAAATATTTATATCTCACCATGCGTGTTTATTATGGCATTTAGCAAACATAGGGTATCAACTAGTGAGATGTATGATGGGATTTCTATCGAGAGTAATAGGGTGTCTTCTTCATATGAGGACTTCTTAAATGGTCATATTTCTAATACATTCAAAAGTTTAGTTCTCAGAAAATATCCATCAATAAAAAAAATGAATAGTATTTTGGAAAAATTTGGTCCGGTGTATCTTAGTGGATCAGGAGGCACTCTATTTATTGCTGAAAATGATATTTCCAAAGCAAAAGAAGTCTTTGAGAGGATACCAAAAAAATACAATGTTAAATTGATTACATCGTATTGAAGTATTCACACAAAATTATTCAGGGATTAGATTTTGTGCTATTCTAGATATAGTTATGAAGGACCTAGAAAATCTGAGATACTCTTGATATATTATAGACAAATTTATCTTGGGGTGTCGCCAAGCGGTAAGGCAGCGGGTTTTGATCCCGTCATTCGGAGGTTCGAATCCTTCCACCCCAGTAAAGGTGAAAGTCATGAAAAATGAACAACCATTAATGATATTCTCCGGAAATTCAAACCAACAGCTCGGAAATGATGTTGCAAAATGCCTTAACATTTCTGTTGGGAAAGCAAGTGTTACAACTTTCAGTGATGGAGAGATTTCAGTTGAGATACAAGAGAATGTGAGAGGGCAGGATATTTTTATCATTCAACCAACATGTAAGCCAACGAATGATAATCTTATGGAACTAATGATCATGACTGATGCACTCAGACGTTCATCCGTAGATAGGATTACGGCCGTGATCCCATATTTTGGTTATTCGCGACAAGACCGAAGAGTCCGTTCAGCAAGAGTCCCAATATCTGCTAAGGTTGTGGCAAACATGATTGCGAGTATGGACATTGACCGTTTATTAACTGTTGACTTGCACTCTGACCAAATTCAAGGATTTTTTGATATACCTGTAGACAACATTTATGCCACGCCTCTTTTTGTTGCAGATATTTACAAGCAAAAATACACAAATCCTGTGGTTGTCTCACCAGATATTGGAGGTGTTGTCAGAGCTAGAGCGTTAGCAAAGCAACTTAATTGTGAGTTAGCAATAGTCGACAAACGAAGACCAGAGGCTAATGTTTCTGAGGTAATGCAAATAATTGGTGATGTGAGTGATGCAACATGCATAATGGTTGATGACATAGTTGATACTGCTGGAACATTATGTGGCGCTGCTAAAGCTCTGAAAGAGCGAGGTGCAAAAGCAGTTTACTCGTATATAACACATCCTGTATTCTCTGGGAAAGCTTATGAAAATATCGAAAAATCACAATTAGATGAGATTATTGTCACAGATACTATACCGCTTAATGGCGCCGCAAGTGATATAGGCCAAATAAGACAAATTACAGTCTCAGAGATGTTAGCTGAAACCATTAGAAGAATACATAATAAAGAATCTGTTAGTACACTTTTCATGGATTAGTGTATAATCAACTTTTTTAGGAAATATAATATGTCATCACAATTTAATTTATCAGCTACAAAGAGGGATAATCTTGGTAAAAGGTCCTCAAAGAGATATAGGAAGGATAATATGGTGCCAGCCGAGGTTTATGGCGCAACAGAGAACCATTCAATTCTGATTAATGGTTTTGAACTTACGAAACAAAGCAAGGACCCTCAATTTTATAGTAACGTGATTGATATTGACATTGGCAAAACCAAGATTGAAGTTATTCTAAAAGACATTCAAAGAGATCCTCAAAAGTCTAATATTACTCACATTGATTTTCTGGCCGTTGACAAAAACAAGAAGGTCAACGTCAATGTTCCATTTAAGTTTATTAATGAGGATAAATGTGTTGGAATAAAAATTTCAGGCGGGATAATTTCACACATAATGACCGAGATAGAAGTAACATGTTTACCAAAAGATATACCAGAGAACCTTGAAGTTGATGTTACTGAATTAGACATAAATCAGAGTTTACACATAACCGACGTTAAATTACCTGAAGGAGTTGATTTACTTCACGGCGGCGAGGATAAAGAGCACGATACCGCAATTGTTAAGTGTTACAAACCAGTAGAGGAAGTCATTGAAGAGGAAGTAGCTCAGACAGAAGAATCTGCTGAAGCCGCAGCAAAAGAGCCTGAGGAAGAGAAATCAAAAGAAGTTAAAGACGAAAAAGGGGACAAGGAATAAGATTCTCTTGTTGACTCATCATTGCTATGAACCAATGTAACATCAAACTAATCGTTGGTCTCGGTAATCCAGATAATCATTTATTAAATACGCGTCATAATGTTGGTTTTTGGCTCGTAGACCAGCTTTCAACTAGTTTAAATCAAGGCTTCAAATTTAACAAAAAATATGAGTCCGATATATTAGAATCCGATATTAATGGCGGTAAAATAGTCATAATGAAGCCACTTACTTACATAAATGATAGTGGAAGCCCTCTTGTGAAATACATTAAAAATAAAAATATAAACCCAGAGAATATCCTAATTATCTTTGATGATTTGGATTTGAAGGTTGGACAAATCAAAATTAAATTCTCAGGCGGAAGTGGAGGTCATAATGGTCTCAATAGCATAATTGAAAAAATAGGCTCTAAAGATTTTTGGAGGTTAAGAATAGGCATTGACAAGCCTAGAGATAAAACCGAAACGGTAAATTATGTTTTAGGAAGGCCAACACAGGAAGAACGCAAAGTGATTGATGAATCCATTTCAAAAATAATCTCTCATAAGGACGATTTATTTGATGGAAATTTTTCGAAGATGATGAATCAGAACAATGGTGTATAATTCATGAGTTTTAAATGCGGTTTAGTAGGCATGCCCAACGTAGGCAAGTCATCAATTTTTAATTTGCTTACTAAACAGAGCATCTCAGCGGAGAATTATCCATTCTGCACAATAGATCCAAATAATGCATTTGTAGAAGTACCAGATGCTAGACTCAAAGAATTAGCAGAAATTAATAAATCAAAGAAAGTTGTTAATGCTGCAATTGAGTTTGTTGATATCGCTGGACTTATAAAAGGCGCCTCTGAAGGTGAAGGGTTAGGAAATGAATTTCTTAGTCATATTATGAAAACAGATGTGATTGCTCATGTTGTGAGATTTTTTCAAGATGATGATGTTATACACGTAAACGGGTCTCCAGATCCCTTATCTGATTTTAGAGATATAAATTTAGAATTAATTTTATCGGATATAACGTTAACACAAAAATATTTGAATAATCTAAAAAAATCCAAAAGACCGATTAAGAATAAAAATGAATTAATTAACGACATAGAACAATTACTAGAACATTTATCGAACGAGAAACCTGCAAGGGAGTTTAGTTATACCGAAAATTTGAGCGGGCTCACAGATTTGAAACTTCTAACTAACAAGCCTATGTTTGTTATAGCTAATAT
The DNA here is from genome assembly GCA_902632305.1 of uncultured Gammaproteobacteria bacterium. GTDB lineage: Bacteria > Pseudomonadota > Gammaproteobacteria. Next base: position 106,398 of record CACPCG010000003.1, on the reverse strand, counting down.
AGACGAAAATATAAAAGACATTGAAAATTTTACAGCTGATAATGAGGTTGAAATGGTAGTTCCCATAAATGCGCTTATAGAACAAGAGATAGCTAGTCTGAGCACAGAAGAGCAACAAATATTTCTTCAAGATTTAGGAATGAGTGAGACTGCTCTTGAGAGAATAATTAAAACTGGATATGACTTACTAGATTTGAAAACATTTTTTACATCAGGAGAGAAGGAGAGTAGAGCATGGGCAGCAAAGAAAACTTATAATGCTTCTGAATGCTCCGGTATCATACATTCTGATATTGAAAAAGGCTTTATAAGAGCGGAGACTATCTCGTATGATGAGTATATTAAGTTCGGTGGTGAGCAGGGCTCGAAAAATAATGGTGTTTGGAGACAAGAAGGGAAAGATTATCTTGTGCAAGAAGGGGATGTGATATATTTTAGATTTAATATTTAGAAATGGTCATGTAGCTCAGTTGGTTAGAGCACAGCACTCATAACGCTGCGGTCGGTGGTTCAAGTCCACCCATGACCAAATTTAAATTAAGAAATATTTATAAATGATTATACTTGAAGAAATTCTTTCTGTTCACTTGTAAGCCAGATAACCGACTTGCACCTTGGACATCTCCATTGCTTGCCACTTTTCACTAATTTTAAATCAATCTTGCATGAGAGACATTCTGGGGCATCATTGCTATTAAGATAATTTATTTTTTGATCCAATGGTTGATTTTGATAACGTGAGGGGTAAATAGATTCTTTAAATTTACCATTTTTCATGTCCTCTTTGACTTGACGGACTCGCGTTAGCGCTTTGATTTTCAAAACATTATACTGCTCTCCATTCAGACATTTAATTTCATCCAAAATCTCCCTAATATACGCCTCAGCATCACTCGTATGCCCATTGGGGTAGTCTTCAAGTATATCTTTTAGTGTATCTACCGCTATATCTTCTTGTTTATCATTCATCATTTATACCCTAACTTAAGGAGCCTTCATAAATTTTACCTGGAAATAACACTATAAAACTCTAATATATATAACTATTCACTCATGTCAAGTAACACTACTTAATATTTAAATATTATCAATATTTAGTGTTGACATGAGCCGTATTACTATAGTAACATATGCCATATGAGTAAAGATGCAAAGCAAAAATTCAAGGATTTAGCCGAGACTAGAGTGAATAGAGCTATTCATATGTTGAGACTGATTTCTAATCTGGGAAATAGAAGCCACTACGATTATACCAATGAACAAGCTAATAAAATAATCAGGACTCTTCAAGATGAGGTTGCACAAGTGAAAATTAAATTAACCTCAAAAAAACGTGGAACACAAGAATTTAAATTATGATCAACAATAACAATACTTTCTACTCAACATGCAATCCTTACGCGGGTGATAGTTCTTTTTTATTATTTTCCCACTATCACCCGTTTTTATGAGAGATAATTGAAATGTCCTACGAAGATAGTAAGAATAAAGAATTTTTTCTTTCGCTTTTAGAGTGTAAGACTGGCTTGGAAATAGAGAATCTTTTGAAGAAAAAGGGTTATCTAGATTCTAGCAAAGCAAATTGTTGGAGACCTCTAGGGGATAAACGTGGAAATTGGGGAACAATCAACGCTCACGGACAAGCAGATTTCTGCTTAAATGAAAAAGTTGTAAATGCTATAGACTCTTTGTTGATGAGCAAATGTTGGTTGGATGGACACGATCCAGAGACTGATGCAAAAGCATTACCCACTTCTGTCGATGGAGCTGTGAAGAAATTTTTTAAAGATGAAGATTCCGAGGATCATTCATCGCATATTTATTGGTCGCAAACTTATAGAAAAAAGACAGCTGAGAATATATTTCTAGTCGCTGGTGGCGATAAAAAAAATGATCCGATCTTTACCATAATCGATAAGGGTGAAGGACAAGTACCCGAAAGAGTGCCTGAGACGATCTTATCTATGCAAGAAGGTAATAAGTTGAAGGTAAAATGTAGTCAAGGAAAATGGGGACAAGGTGGCTCTGCGGCTATGAAGCATTGTGGACAGAAAACTAATAAATACTACCAACTTGTTATTAGTAAAAGAAATCCTGAAATCATAAAAAAACATCCTCATCATAAATATAACAATACAGAAAAAAACAATCGTTGGAGCTTTTCGGTTATCAGAAGAGTGGAGCCTGAGGAAAATGCTAAAAGATCAGAAGCATGTTACTTAGCACCACTTAATGCATATGAAAATCCATGTCGTGGCGATCTATTGACTTTTGAATCAAAAGAACTTCCGCTACTACCATGGAGAACTCAACAACATAAATTACCCTTGAGCTATGGTACATTGATTAAATGTTTTGATTATAATAGCCCAAAAGGCGATCAAATCAGAAGCAAAGGGATGAGAAGAGCCATAGATATTCTTCTGCCAAGAAGCCCAATTCCAATAAGATTCCATGATGCCACAAAAAATGTAGGCAGAGATGACTCAACAAAAGATGCAAGTTTTTCAATGAACTTAGAGGGTTTAGGAAATTTTATTGAGAGAAGAAAAGATGACAACTTAGAAGATTTATCTGCTTGTAGAGATTTTATAAGTGTAGAAGGATACAAGATTCCGTTTGAAATATTCATTTTTAAAAAAGGTAAAGGCGATACATTGAAAGGAAACACTGGTCTTCTGTGGGTTATTAACGGTCAGACTCATGCTTCCCAGAATACAGCATTTTTCGATAGAGATGATTTGCCATTTGGAGCCATTAAAAAGGACATGCTCGTTATAATTGATTGTACAAATCTTAAAATCTCGGATAGAGAAAATGTTTTTAAATCAACACGAGATGATCTTGACCCAAAGCACCCGCTTGTAGTAAAAATAAAAAAAAGTCTTACAAAACAACTCAAAGAGAATGAAGGCATAACGGAGATAGTCCGTAAAAGAATCGCATCCGATACTGAAAACCCCATACAAGATAAACGAGTTATCAGCCAGCTTGAGAAAATTATAAGTAAAACAGCAATAGCAGAAAATCTTAATCTAGGAGATTTATTAGCAACCAAGACAAAGAAAAAAGATGGACCAGGTAAAACCAAGAATGTTGTTCAGAGAAAATTCCCTACGTATTTTCAATTCAAGGGAACAAAGAATAACAAAGAAACCCTTAAGACTGAATCACATTTAGGAAGCGATGTAAGGCTTACACTTATGACAGACGCTCAAGACGATTATTTCGCAAGAAGAAAGTCACCGGGTAAAATTGAATTCTTTTGGGATGAGAATGGACAGCTGTCGAAAATCCAAGACACTGGTGGAGCGAGCATTAAAAAAGGCTTATGTAGAGTTCGTTTCTCCTTAAAAAGTACAGCGACAGCAGGAAGTGATCAAAATATAGTTATTAAAATAACTGATACAAAACAAGAATTTAATTGTAAAGCAAAGATCTCGATACGACCTAAAATGAAGAAACCTACTAGTATAAACACAACAAAAGGGACATCAGTCAAACGCAAAGTCGGTGGGAGAATTGACGATAAGGAAAAAAGAGATTTAATAATTGCAAGACCTCTTGATAGAGAGAATTGGGACAAAAAATTTACTACTGCGAGTGATCAGACTGATAAATGGACACCTGATAAAGTGTTGAAAGTAGAAACAATACCTGGAAAAGAGGGAAAGACTGAGTACGTGTTTTACTACAATAAGGAATATCACTACTTAGATTTAGAAAAAGCCAAAGCATCTGTTAATAACCCCCCAGAATTAATAGAGAGAAGATATCAAATACTTTTATCGCTTTATGCTTTATCAATACTTACCACACATACGGCTGATAAAAAATCAGACCGTGATGAATTTAAAGTTGAAACAGAAAACGGAAAAGAAAAAGTTAAAGTAAAAGATGCAATAGAGATGGGGTGTCGTGGTATAGCTATGTTAATTCTCCCTTGCGTTAGTGTAGCAAATCAGCTCGGCTTCAGAGGAAATAATATTAGTTCTGATGAAGTGGGCGAATGAATCAACAACTAAAGTTTTCAGAAGTCGTTAAAGCGGCTAAAAATCAGTCAAAAGTTGAAGGTCTGACGCACCGTTATTATACTTATCCCGCAGGATTTTCCCCTATTTTTGTAAGTTCTGCAATTGAGAATCTAACCAAGAAAAACGATTTAGTATTAGATCCTTTTATGGGTGGCGGGACAACCATTGTGGAGGCAATTAAGCATGGGAGATTTGCTGTCGGTATTGACCTTAATCCAATAGCCACATTTGTATCAGATGTTAAGACAACTAGATTGTTAAAATCTCATTATCAATTGATAGAATCATGGCGTAATCAAAATATTGACAATCTTCATTGTAAGCTAAAAAATGATAAGTTTAGCAAAGAGGCGTTATCATTAATTAATTATGTTGGATTAGGTAGAACAGAAATAGCAAATTTAAAGAAAATAATTAAATGCTCTTCATTATTTCTAAAGAGATTAAAAAAAGTTGAGAATAAAAGATGTAATAATTTTCTACGTCTAGCACTTTTGAGAGCTATGCACACCTCTTTGCATAATAGAAGACCGATTGATAATTATGATTTTTTTAAATCAAGAATAAAAAATAATATAAATAGAATGTTAAAAGAAATGTCACTTTTTGATTTATATCTTACAGGAAAGCATAAACATAAAATTTATAATCGTTGCTCAAGCAAAGTTAATCAAATAAATCATTTAAAAAATAACAAACCAAAACTTATTATTACATCACCACCATACCCAGGAATTAACATTCCATATTCCCGCTGGCAAATACATGGGAGAAGGAATACATTATTACCATATTTGGTTTTGGGTTTAGAAAATCCAGATAGCTCTTCTCTTTTTAGTTTCCAAAGTCCAAGAAGTCAAAAGCAAAATGCCTATTTTGATACTCTAAAAAGTATCTTCTCTTCAATTGCAAAAATAGCATCCAAAAAAACAATTATCTTACAATTAGTTGCATTTAACTTAAAAAATTATTCATTAGATAAGTATTTAGAGACAATGAGTGTATGTGGCTTTGAGGAAATTAAAATGCAATCACGAAGAGTATCACGTAATGTGCCAAATAGAACTTGGGCTGCGCGCTACACAAAAAAAGAAATACCTAGCAAAAGAGAATATTTAATTGCTCATAAATTGAGGTAATTATGGAACCCATAACCAGATTTATATTTTAAGTTTCCTTACTTATATCCCTCATCATGTATGCTTTGGTCAATTCTCTTTCAAAGTCATCTTCTGTATATATTTTCTTGTCTGATTTGCTAATCATGTGAGCTAATATCTTGCTAGGCTCAGTATTATATCCAAGCACTTCTTTGAAGAACTCCTCTAATTCTGATTGTTTGTAACCTCTGAAGTTTATTGTGTTTTTCTTCATACAAAACTAGAGATACCATACCGAGTACCAATAAGAAGTAGATACTGCTAATTGAGCAATGCATAAATATAATGCAATCTTTGTAAAAGTACTCATGATTTTATTCTATCCCATTACTTGCTGTTAACGGACACTCCAAGTGTCTATACTTTCCCTTATAGTTTTCTTTCATTTGAGTGACACCTTTGGATGTGAATAGATAACGGTATCCATCTATACACATAATTCTAAACTTCATATCATCAGGCAAAGAACGATAATGACTTAGCCCCCTTTCTGTGAGTAACATTTCATAAACATGAACTGACACTCTCTCAGCAAATAGATTTGAGGACAACAAGACAACTAATATTATGGGAAGTATTTTATTCATATGCTATAATTAAAAGTGTAATTAATTTAAATTATAAATTCCACACTTAACTTACTACAGTAGAAATCTATGTCAGAATGTTTAGTGATCCCACCAGGAATGATTAATAATACTGTTGTAGCATTATCTAAAGATAGAATGTGTACTGTCTTTTGGGATGAAAAAACAAAAATATTTGAATCTGCGGAAGGCCTCTATACTGTCGCAGAAGTTGCAGATGCAACGCCAGCGTCAGTTGATAAACTTAAATCCTTAGGCGTAACTTATGTCCTAGCTGATAATATCAAAACTAGTGACCCTTCTCAGACTAAATAATGATTTGTCAAGCTTGTGCATATGTTTTTTTAGAGGTATGGTGAGTGCTTGAAACAAAGAAGGTAAAATAATTATAAAATGAGTCAATTTTTAAAGACTTTCGATGTAATCAGCGACGCTCAACTTAGATCCACAGTGAAACTCTTAGGAAAACTCTTAGGAAATGTTATCAGGACGCATGCTGGCAGTAATGTTTTTCTTGCCGTTGAGAAGCTTCGCCGAGGTTTTATAAGACTTCATAAGGATAATGATAAATCAAAACATGATCAGCTTATTAAATATATAGAGAAGCTAGATGATAAAACGCTTACAAATGTGATAAGATCATTTTCTAAGTATTTTGCTCTTGTAAATGTTGCAGAGGAGGCATATTTGCACATTCACAGGGCGGATAGACTTAAGACCGGTTTTGAATCATGGGAGGGATCATTCGATCAAACACTCAGAGAATTTAAAACTTCAGATATAGATATTAATAAATTACAAAAACTTTTAGATGCACTCCACTATTCACCTGTTTTTACCGCACATCCAACAGAAGCAAAGCGACGAAGTAAAATGGAAGCAATGCGTAGAATATTTAATACAATTCTGGATTTACAGAAATATAAAGGTAATTCTATAGCGCGAGATGAAATCATAGATAAACTCCAAGCCCAAATCCTAATATTATGGAGGACTGATGAAGTTAGATTAAAAAAACCTACAGTAATTGATGAAGTTGAAAATGGTCTATATTATTTTAGAACCTCACTATTTAAAGCAGTACCAGAGGTTTATAAAGATTTAGAAAAAGCAGTGAAGAGGATTTATCTTTCGGATGCAGTTAAAGTACCATCTTTTATTAAGTTTGGATCTTGGATTGGGGGAGATAGAGACGGAAATCCATTTGTTACTCCTGATATAACAAGAGAGGCTATTTGCATGCATGCTGAGACAGCACTACATGAATATGTCAGAAGGGCGCAACAATTATCTACTTTTCTAACTCATTCAATTCAATTAACTGAACCATCAGAAGAATTCAAAATATCTGTCAAAAAAGATGAGAGGTATTTAGAGAACGCACTCAAAGATTCAATGCAAGATTTTGCGAAAGAACCTTATAGAAGAAAGTTAAAAATTATCAGATATCGTCTGAAACAAAAACTGAATGATATATCAAACTTTAAAGCCAATGTTAAAGTGGATACCGAAGATGCCTATAATTCATCTAATGAGTTACTGAATGATTTGTACCTTATCAGAGATTCATTAATCTCAGATCAAGATCAAATTTTACTTGATTATGGATTGAATGATTTCATTAGATTAGTAGAAACTTTTGGTCTTCATTTAGTGAGCTTAGATATTAGAGAGGAATCCACCAAACACTCAGCTACTATCTGTGAAGTCTTTAAAATTTTAAAAAAAGAAGATTACAGCAAAATGACAGAAGATGAAAAAATCCAAAATCTTGGGGAAATAATCAAATCTTCGGTAACATATGATGATTTAAACAGCCAGTTATCAAATGATTCTAAAGATGTTATAAGTGTTTTTTCAATAATGAAGATTTTGCGAAAGAAGGTGAGTTCAGAAGCTCTTGGTAATTATGTTATTTCTATGACAAGAAGTGCAAGTCATGTTTTTGAAGTTCTAACTTTAGCAAAACTGGTTGGTCTAGTAACCGTCAATAATGGTGATCTAGTTTCACATATAAAGGTAACACCATTATTTGAAACAATAGATGATTTAAAAAGAATAAAAGAAATACTCGAAAAACTTTTTAATAATACAACTTATATAAACTTAATAGAGATGGAGGGAAAACGCTTTCAAGAGGTAATGCTTGGATATTCTGATTCATGTAAAGACGGAGGAATTCTCTCTTCCTCATGGAGCTTATACAAAGCACAACAGGAAGTTTTATCGATATCAAAAAATTATGATGTGGAATGTCAATTATTTCATGGTCGAGGAGGAACAGTTGGAAGAGGTGGTGGACCTACCCATAATGCAATTTTAGCTCAGCCAGAGAAAACAGTGCACGGGATGATTAAAATCACTGAACAAGGTGAAGTTCTCTCATACAAGTATGCGGTTCCTCAGTCAGCTTCATATGAGCTTGAACTAGCTGTTGGCGGATTAATGAAAGCAAGTAAGCATTTAGTTGCTGAAGATAAGGATGATAGCGAAAATTTCGAAGAGAGTATGATAAAAATAGCATTAGAAGGAGAGAGAAAATACCGCTCCCTTACAGATGAGAAAGAGGGCATCATGGATTACTTTTATGAGGCGACACCCGTAAAAGAGCTTGGAGAACTTAATATAGGATCAAGACCATCTCACAGAAAGATGACAGAGAAGTCGAAGTATTCAATTAGAGCAATTCCATGGGTTTTTGGTTGGTCTTTATCTAGACATACCTTGCCCGCATGGTACGGATTAGGTAGCGCTTTAAGTCTTTCAATAGGTAAAAACAAAAGTAATCTTGATGAATTAAAAAGCATGTATGAAAAATGGCCATTCTTTAGAGTTTTATTGGAAAATATTCAGATGGCTTTATCTAAGGCAGATTTAGATATTGCAAGAGATTATGCTCAACTTGTTAAAGATAAAAAACTATCCAAAAATATCATTGATGACATCGAGGAAGAATATAAATTAACTGTGGCTATGCTTCTAGATGTTTTGGACACACAAGAGTTACTTTCTGAAAATAAAAAACTCTATTTGTCACTTAATCGTAGAAAACCATATTTGGATCCCCTGAACTATATACAAGTAATGTTGCTAAAGAAACATAGAGAAGAAAAGGTAGATAATCAAAACAATTTTGATATGCTATTAAGAACGATACATGCTATCTCTATCGGTATGAAAAATACTGGATAAGTCAACTTAATCTATTGAATCATTTAAGAAAATAATGGAAAATAATATTTTGCGAAATGTTTGAAATTTATATTTTCTGCAAACCAAAAGGAGTTAGGAATGAAAATAAAAACTTACACTAGTGTTTTATTAATACTTTTTACTTTTAAGCCAATTATACTATTAGCTGACGAGATGATAATAGGAAAGGAGTCTTATGAAAATTATCATTTAGTTTTTGAAGCTGCTCCTAAAGATAAGGTGTTTTCTGACTCCACGATTATTCATCTAAGCGAATCAGAGACAGACATTCACATTGAAGCCCTTATTACATGGAGAGAAAATATAAAGATAGAGGGACAGATACCTAATTCTCACATCCCATATTTAGATGTAAAAGCGATAATAGTAAATGAGAAAACAAAAGAAAGCATAAACATTAGTTTAGTTCCTCATATTAATCTTTCAGATGGATTTCATTATGCAAGAAATATTAAATTACCAGGACTAGCTAATGAAAAATATACGGTTAGTTTTTTTATAAGACCAGATGATAAGCTTATGACTTATCACAATGACTGGAAAAAAAAATACGGTATTCCAATAATCAATAATATTTCTCATACATATAGAAATCTAGATTTTTATGAAATGTCTAAAAAACTTAGAAGATGAGCGTGCATGTCCTATAATTTGACTTGTGCTAAAATAAAACTAAAGGGGTAAATTTGAGTACATTCACTAAAGCAAACATAGTTGCCGGCGAAACTTTCAATCGCTGGTTTGTGCCTCCGATATCTATTTCAATTCATCTATGTATAGGTTCTGTGTACGCGTGGAGTATGTTCAATCCAGCTCTAACAAAAATTTTAGGTGTTGCATCTAGTGCGGCTGGAGATTGGACTTTAAGTGATGTTGTCTGGATATTTTCCACCGCTATAATTTTTTTAGGTATGGCGGCTGCATTTGCTGGTAAATGGTTAGAGGAAGTTGGTCCAAGATTGGTGGGCTTTGTGGCTGCCTGTTTGTGGGGTGGAGGATTTCTTGTTGGCAGTGTAGGAATTTTTTTCCACGAACTTTCTTTGGTTTATCTTGGATATGGTGTGTTGGGAGGTTGTGGATTAGGATTAGGCTACGTGTCTCCTGTATCTACTTTGATAAGATGGTTCCCAGACAGAAGAGGTATGGCAACAGGTATGGCAATCATGGGTTTCGGTGGAGGCGCAATGATTGGGGCACCGCTCATTTCGTATTTATTAGACTTATTTCACGTTGCACCAGTATATCTAGGTAGCGCTAATGACTTAATACTCAAAACAATAGATGGCGTAAGATTTGCGGAAATAAACGGTATGCTAACTGAAATAGTGGTTGTGACCACTGTCGAGGCTCAAAACTCTATCTATGAGGCAGGCGTATATGTAGTTGGAAGCGGTGATACTGGAGCAGGGATGACATTTGTCTCACTTGGACTTGGTTATTTCCTGATAATGGCTATCGCATCTTTTGGTTATAGGATACCTCCAGAAAATTGGAAACCAAAAGGCTGGGATGAAAGCATGAGAAAAAATAACACTTCACCAGTAACCAGTGAGAATGTTCACATTGATGAAGCTTTGAAGACACCACAATTTTACTTTCTATGGATAGTTTTATGTTTTAACGTTACTGCAGGTATAGGTGTTCTGGGAGTTGCAAAAACTATGATGAGTGATATCTTCAGTAATGCGCTTCCTACAATCGTAAATACATCTTTTGCTGCCACGTATGTCTTGATGATAAGCGCTTTTAATATGATAGGAAGGTTTTTCTGGGCTAGCACATCAGATTACATTGGTCGAAAAAATACTTACTATATATTTTTCATTTTGGGAATTATCTTGTACACATCAATTCCTTTTGCTGCTTCAGAGATGAGTATAAATCCTAGTATCGTACTTTTAATATATTTTTATGCTGCTACCATGATAATTTTCACTATGTACGGTGGAGGTTTTGCAACGATACCCGCATATTTAGCGGATATATTTGGGACTAAATATGTAGGTGGGATTCATGGGAGATTATTGACGGCATGGAGTACTGCGGGTGTGATTGGACCATTGGCAATTACAACATTGCGTTCTAATTCAATTGAAAAAGCAATAGTAGACTTATCGCAAAAAGTTGATCCTCAAAAATTTAATGACTTATTCGGAGATACTATAGATAATATTTCACAACTTATTATTACTAAAACGGTAACAATTCCTAAGTTAATGTCTATCGCACCTGAAGGCACGAATGATCCGACTAGTACTTTGTATAACTCAACTATGTTTCTAATGGCGTTTCTACTAGCAATCGCATTAGTTGCAAATTACCTAATTAAACCGGTTGATCCTAAACATCATATGTGATGATTTTAATGGGATAGGGCGTAAAGGGTTCGAACCTTTGACCAATGGATTAAGAGTCCACTGCTCTACCAGCTGAGCTAACGCCCCTTAATTATCCTTAATTTATTTTTTTTTATTTCACGTTTGTATCTTTCATTATCACTATTTATCATAGGCACCACATATGTAAAGTAACATCCAACACAGCATTTACAGTCTGATGAGGTAAAATCCATCATACAGTCTTTCCAAATCCAATCAGGGTAAGGAAATGGATTTTTAGACATGTTAGCTTCATACTCTTTGTTACATATGACGCAATTAAAATAATTCTCCATGTATTGATAATATCAAATCACCCAAAATATAAAACACATCTGAGCTAGGAGAGATAAGTTATACAATTTATGTGACAATATTCTCATGCAATTGATATGGTATTTATTATCTACTTTAAATATTTCTGTTATTTTACCAAGCTTTTTCAACAATCCTAAAATAAATCAAACAATATACTAGACAGGAAATAAGGTATATGGAATATAATTAATAGAGTTTTTATTTGAGCATTTATGGGGTAATATTTGCAGTATGAAAGACTATTTCATATACATATTTTCATCCTATTTTATCGTTCTGACGGCGATGATATTGAATATTTTATTTTTATATTTAACGTTTAAAAGTATAAAAAAAGGTCTAAATAAATAGTTATGAAAAAGAGAACTAGGAGAGTGATTTTTGTGTCAACAATTATTTTTTTTATAGGAATTCTTTTTACGATTTTTATTAAAACATTTAATGAAAATCTTTTGTTTTATAGAAGTCCATCACAAATTGATTCAGGAAATATTCCTCAAGGATATATTTTTAGAGTGGGAGGTGTAGTTTTAGAGAATAGTATTCGAAGACATGAAGATTCAACCAAAATTGATTTTTCAATAACAGATTTCAACAAAGAACTTGAAATTACATATAAAGGCATACTCCCTGATCTTTTCCGAGAAGGACAAGGAGTAGTAATGAGGGGTAAGTTGAACGACGATGGCATTTTTGTAGCTGAGGAAGTGTTAGCAAAACATGATGAAACTTATATGCCACCAGAATTAACTGATAGCCTTCAGATTGATGAATCTGAATTAGAGAGAACAAGTAAGTCTATTAGGTAAACTTTATGATTGCTTATATTGGATATTTTTTGATATTATTGGCTCTTTTCAACATAAGCCTTCTAATAGTTTCCAGACCAGTTTTATCAAAGACTTCGCTAGATTATAATGATTTGATTTTGTCAACATCAAAATTACAATTCCCACTAGTATTGTCTTCGTTTATCTGCTTAGCAATTTCTTTTGTTATAGATGACTTTTCGTTAAGATACATATCTTCAAATTCAAATTCTGCTTTACCTTTTTATTATAAAATCTCAGCGACTTGGGCAGGACATGAAGGCTCTATGTTGTTGTGGTGTCTTATACTAAGTTTATGGATGTTTTTAGCAAGTGTTTACAGTAAATCCTTAGAGCCAAGTTTTAGAGGAACATTTCTCTTAATTATGGGTTTATTAAATATAGGTTTTTTAGCATTTTTAGTTTTTACGTCCAATCCTTTTGAGAGAAATATCTCTATACCAATCGATGGAAAGGATTTAAACCCTTTGTTGCAGGATTTTGGTTTGATAATTCACCCACCAATGCTCTATATGGGTTATGTAGGATTATCAGTTGTATTTAGTTTCGCATTGACTTGTTGTATTAAGCAAGACTTTAAAAAAGAATGGGCTCAATGGATTAGACCTTGGGCACTTTCTTCATGGGCATTTCTTACTGTTGGAATTGCACTCGGTAGTTGGTGGGCTTATTATGAATTAGGTTGGGGCGGATGGTGGTTCTGGGATCCAGTTGAGAATGCGTCTTTTATGCCATGGTTAGTCACAACTGCACTTATACATTCGTTAATTATATGTGAGCAAAAGTCAATGTTTAAGAATTGGACTATTCTGCTTGCGATTTTTGCTTTTGCTTTGAGTATTTTAGGCACATTTTTGGTCCGCTCAGGAATTCTTATATCGGTCCACTCATTTGCTAATGACCCAGCTCGTGGTGCATTCATCTTAATTTTTTTAGCTATTGTTCTCGGGATATCTTTTTATATATATTTTAAAAATTCATCAAAAATTCAGGACTCTTTTTCATTTAAATTAATCTCAAAGGAGAGTTTCTTTTTAATGAACAATATTTTGTTAGTAACAGCTACGTTCACGATTCTACTAGGGACTATCTATCCTCTAGTCCTTGACTTGTTGGGATTAGAGAAAATTTCCGTTGGAACCCCTTATTACAATGCTGTTTTTTTACCTATTATGACTCCTTTAGTCTTATTAGCAGGTTTTGTGCCAATTTATCTGTATTTTAGAAATCAAGCGATTAGCAAAATGTATCTTTATGTTTTAACATCCGCGATTGTTGTTTTATTTCTGTCATATATGAGCATCCTTTTTACAGGAGAATTTAATTTAAGCGTCATGATTGGATATATTATATTTTTCTGGATAGTTATAAATTTAATATTTTTTACCTACAGACGTTACAATGACTCGAAGAGATTCACATTTTTGAGTAATAGTATTGGAATGTTACTCGCACATATTGGACTAGCATTATTTGTTCTAGGTGCAACTATCGTCGAGAATAATAAGATTGAGAAAGAGATGGTCATGAGTGTGGGTGATTCAATTAAAATTAAAAATTACAATTTTACGTTTTCTAATCTTGAAGAATTTGAAGGACCTAATTATAAATCTGTTAGAGGGGAGTTCACTGTGTTAAAAGATGGCGATGAAGAGACAATACTTTATCCCGAGAAACGCTTATATCTCTCCAGCGAGATGCCAATGACAGAGGCTGGAATTTCACCTGGTCTTTCGAGAGATTTATACGTTACCCTAGGAAATATAGTTTCTAATAATAAATGGACAGTAAGAATATATCATAAACCATTAATCAGGTTAATTTGGCTTGGAGCAATTTTAATGGCACTTGGAGCAATTCTGAGTATAGTTACAAAGAGAAGAGAAAAATCATCAGTTGGAGTTGTACTTGAGAAATAGTATATTCATAACAATATTTTTATTGTTTTTCGCAATCCTTGCGGCTGGTTTATACACAAATACAAAAGAAATACAGTCACCTTTAATTGGTCAACAGATTCCAATATTTAATTTACCAAACCTAAATTCCGGAAGTACTCTAACAAACAAATCTTTGCCTAATGAGCCTTATCTCATCAATGTATGGGCGAGCTGGTGTTTAGAATGTATAAAAGAACATAATTATTTAAAAAATATCCAAAACATAAACATAAAAATTATCGGAATAAATTATAAAGACACTAGAAATGACGCACTTGGTTGGCTTGGGATTTATGGCAATCCATATCAATTCAGTATATTTGATGAAAATGGCTCGCTTGGTTTAGAAATGGGGGTTTATGGGGTACCAGAAACGTTTATAATTGATACAAATGGCGTGATAATAGATAAATTTGTAGGTGCTTTAAATGAGAATGATATTAGGACGAAAATTATACCCCAAATACTTGATTCTAATAGCAATAAAAACTAGTATAATCTCCATTTTGCTATTTAGTGCATCATTCTCGATTGCAGATGACTCTCTTTTATATAACAAACTCATCAAGGAAATAAGATGTATGGTTTGTCAGAATCAAAATATTTCTGAATCAGAGGCGCCATTGGCTGTTGACCTTAGAAACAAAGTAAAAGAGATGATTGCTGAAGGAAAAAGCGAGATTGAGATAAAAGAATTTATGACTAAAAGATACAGTAGTTTTATTCTATATGAACCACCTAAGACCTGGCAAAACCTAATCCTTTGGTTAGGACCATTTGTTTTTTTAATAATTCTTTCTTTATTTCTTTATAGGAAAAGTCAAAGCAAATGATAGTCTTAATTTTTTTGTTTATCACATTACTCTATTTATACACTCTATCAAGAAATATGGGTGAGAAAACAACTATAGACCTTTCTAAAAAATATATTTTTATTCCAAGCCTCATAATAGGTCTAGGGTTGATTTTTGTTTATATTCAGGATTCAAATTACTCGTATATAGATGAATATTCAAGAATCTCAGATCGAAACACGAAAATAAGAGAAAACATTAAGTTAATCAAAAGAAACATACCTCTACTTGAGGCCAAGATTGAAAAAAATCCGAATAATTATAAAGATCATGTAATTCTGGGAAAATCATATATGTTGCTAAATGAATTTTCCATGTCGGCAAAATCTTTTAAAATTGCTCTAGACATGTCAAGTTCTGACTCTGAAATATTATTAGATTATATTTTTGTTTTAAGGAGAGAAGACTCAAAGAGAAATAAGCGGGAAATAATTATAGCCTATGAAAAATTAGTTGATCTAGATGACAGCAATACAGATAACTATAATCTTTATTTAAATTATTTATTTGAGTCTAACGACGCAGATAGTGCAAAGAAAATCCTTAGAAGAATTATTAGTTCATCAAATATTAAAGATACATCACAGTACAAGATAGCATTAGCCAATTTGCAGAAGAATACCAAGTCTACCTATAGGCATACAGTAAAATTATCTGATAACGTCATAAGTCATCTCAGGAAATATGAAAATATTTTCTTTATTTTGCGTGGTGGTGAAAAGGCGCCAGTTGCTGTAAAAAGGCTGTCAAAAAATCAATTGGCTTCTAGCATAACTATTTCTGATGAGAACATAATGATTAAGAATTCCGCATCGCCGCCAAATGAAGTATCTTTACTAATCAAAACCAGTGAAAATAAATTTGTTAGTAAAAATATGAGAACTATTTATCAATCTGATGTTTTTAGTTTAAATGAAACGAAAACATCTGAAATAAATATTAACGACATTATGTTAAACTAAAAAAATAGCTAAGCTTCATAGGTTATTCTATCGTCGAAGACAAAGCACTCACCGCGCCATTTTCTACTATTTGGATTTTGTCTAATATAATTAATTATTCCACCTTCAAGTTGAACGATATTTTTATATCCTAGTTTTTTTAAAATATATGAGGCTTTCTCACATCTTATTCCGCCTGTACAGTAAATTGCGACCTTCTTCTGTTTATCTGATAATTTGTAATTTGTTATCTTATTTTCAAAATCACTAAAGTTAAATAAGTCTAAATGGACAGCATTCTCAAAACTTCCCATCAAATATTCAAATTTATTTCTTGTATCAATAATAATCGTGTTAGATGCGATTAACTTATCCCATTCAGAGGGTGAGACATGCTCTTTACTGCAATTATCGTAAGATAATTTAAAACCTGATTTAACAATTTCACTCTTGATTTTTACTTTTAGCTTCGTAAATACAACAGAATTTACCTCATCCTCATTCACAATTACTGAGTTTATTTTTAATCTTTTTAGAAGATATGCTTTCGTATAATCAATGTCATTTTTAAGGCCACAAATATTTATATTAATACCTTCAGATGATAAAATTACTGTACCTAAAATATTCTTGATAAATAATTTTTTTTGTATCTCTTTTCTTAAAGTTTTTAGATTTTCTAGTTTAATAAATTTATAAAAACTCAGTATTTTCATCATTTTTTCAGACATAGCGTCATACCATCATACATAGTTATGATACATTGGCTAACCATAGGATCATTTGAAATTAGCATGTTTAAATCTCTTATTGTCTTGGTACTCTGAGTTTGATCATCATTGTCAAACACTTTACCCTTCCAAATTGTATTATCGATAGCTATTATTCCTCCTGATCTTATTAAATCAAAAGATTTCTTGTAATATTCTATATAATTTGACTTGTCAGCATCAATAAAAATAAAATCAAAAGTACCCTTGAGACCATCATCAATAAAAGTATCTAAAACATTTATTGCCTCATCTAATATAAGAGTAATTTTATGATCTAAGCCCGATTTCTCCCAATATTTTTTGGCTATCGAAGTATATTTTTCTGATATATCTATCGCAAACAATCTACCCTCATCATTGATACCTTTAGCTATACATATTGAACTGTAACCAGTAAATACCCCAAGTTCGATACATTTATTGAAATTGCCAATTCTACATATAATCTCAAGTAATTTTCCCTGACTTGATCCTACTTGCATTATAGATTCATCACCAAGGTCCTGAGTTTCTTTTCTAAGCTGCTCAAGCAAATTATCTTTTTCATATCCAACAGAATCAATATAGCTTCTTAATTCATCGGAGTTAAGCTGTATTTCTTTTTGCCTCATTATTGTTGACGCGCCTCGAACTCGATTATCAATTCAATTTCATCACCAACTAGATTTTTATCTACTCCATAACTCATTCCGTAATCACTTCTGTTGAGACTTGCTCGCGCAGATACCCCCATTACAATTGGTTTTGATAGTCCAACTCTGAATGGATATTCAGCAACTTTGTTGATGTTAAAATCTAATACTACATCCTTGGTTACACCTAATAATGTAAATTTACCTTTAAGTTTACCTGGCGTCTTACTAAGGTCATATTCATCTACCGTAAAAGTCATGGTGGGAAATTTTTCTACATCAAGAAAATCAGGACTTCTTAAATGAGCATCTCTTTTATCATGATTTGTAAACACACTATCGGTATTTATTTTCATCACCAAATCTTTGACTAGGTTAAGTGACTGATCATAGGTGTATTTACCCTCAATTTGTTTGAAAAGTCCAAGTGTTTTTGCATAGCCAGCATGTTCAACTAAAAAGCCAATACTAAAATGACTATCATCAATCACATAATTATTCTCATTAGCAACAATAGTACTAGAAAACAGTAATAACATCATAATTCTAATATACTTCATCATTTCTTCTCCTATAAAGCCATACAAAATCCTTAAAAAATGAGAGACATAATATAAATATACTAATAATTAAAAGAAGTTCAATCAATAATATTGGTAATAAATAAATATTTGAAATGATTAACGCGCTAACAACTAAACCACAAACTAATTTTCTTCTTCTGCTTTTATATAAGTCCCTTCTCATCCAAATTAAATACATTTGCGCAATAATATAAAAGTATCTAAGAGAAGGTATTATTAATATATAATGAAAACTATCATATTGAATAATAATTGATAATGAGAGCATGACAAGAAAAAAGTTATCGACTTCTTGATCAAAAAAATCTCCGAAATCACTGACTTGATTAAATTTTCTTGCGATAAATCCATCTAGCCAATCCATAAGGAATATAAATAAGGATAAAATTATAAAATTTAACAGATAATTACCCATTACAGATGACTTAAAAAATATGAGTGATGAGAGAATAATTATCAAAATAAGTCTTGAGTATGTAATGTAATCTGCTAGTGTAAATTCGTTGATTTTTTGGTTTTTTATTAGAATAAAAATGATTATGAGGCATAACAACTGAAGTATACTATTATATAAGACAATGTCTGTAGATATATTAATGTTATAAATAATAGATGTTACAATATAAGAAGTAAAAAATGTTAGAGCGAGTAATTTTAATATTAAATTTATCATAAAAGTTAATAATAGTACTTATAAAACTGGATGAAAACATATAAAGCCAAATCATTTTGGGTGAAAGGGAAAAGGAAAGGTTACTTTAAATCCGAGGTTCTTAAGCAGCCATTAAAAAATGAAGTTGTCATCAAAACAATTTATACCGGAATAAGTATGGGCACAGAAAAACTTGTTTTTGATGGGAATATACCTCTGAGTCAAAGAAAATTGATGAGATGCCCTTTTCAAGTAGGTGATTTTAATGATGATGTTAAATATGGGTACATAAATGTTGGGAAAGTAGTTGATGGACCAAGATCACTTCTAAATAAGAGTGTATTTAGTCTGTTTCCTCATCAGGATATTTTTAAGCTCTCAATCAATGACCTTACGATGATTCCGAAAAATATCCCTCTAAAAAGAAGTTTATTGATACCAAATCTTGAAACAGCAATAAATGCCATATGGGACACCCTCCCAAGTCCTGGCGACAGGATAATTGTCTTGGGTGCAGGCGTTGTGGGTCTCCTCACCGCTAATATCTTAAATAGAATTCCAGGTATTAATCTCATCATTGTTGATAGTAATAATAAAAAGGAGGATGTCTGTAAAAAATTGGGTTTATCATTTGAAAAATCTATTCCAAGATCTTTTGAAGCAGATATCATTTATGAGTGC
Source organism: uncultured Gammaproteobacteria bacterium (assembly GCA_902632305.1). Lineage (GTDB taxonomy): Bacteria > Pseudomonadota > Gammaproteobacteria. The sequence continues at coordinate 86,821 of CACPCG010000003.1, read as the reverse complement.
ACTGGAAATTCGTCAGTATTAAATTCTTTGAAAAAAAACATTTGTTATGATTCTTTAATTTGTATTTTAAGTTGGTATGGAGATAAAAAATCATCTCTTAACTTAGGTGAAGAATTTTTTTCAAAAAGGGCTAAAATCATATTATCACAAGTATCAAAAATATCACCGAATCGAAGCCATATGAATCATTCATCAAGAAGGCAATTAGCAATAAATCTTTTAAGAGATTCCAAGCTAGATAATTTGATAGAAAAAAGTGAGATAATGTTCAGTAAGCTTGGAAAGTTCCTCAATGACAAAAAAAATAGTAAAAATATTCTTTGTAAAGTTGTAAAATATTAGACCTATGTATGAAGTAAAAGTAAGAAGCCATTTATTTATAGCCCATAGCTTAAAACACCAATCTTTTGGAAAAGCAGCAAATCTTCATGGTGCTACATATGTAGTAGATTTGATAATAGTGGCTGATTCTTTAGAGGATAATAATGTAGTAATTGATATTGAGATAGCATCTGATGTTCTAAAAAAATGTCTTGATAAATATAACTTTAAAAATCTTGATGATGTTGATGAATTAAGTGGAGAAATTACCACAACTGAATTTATTGCAAGGACATTAGTTCAAGATTTTATTTCATCTTTGGATAATAGTAATTTAATTAAACCTCATATAAAGTCAATTAAAGCAATACTTAATGAGTCACATATTGCCTCGGCATCATATGAACAAAAAGTTAATTAATGAAAAAAATATATTTTATTGTACCAGATTTTGGGAATCTCCTAACCGGCGGGACTCTATATAATGATAAAGTATCTTATTATTTGAAAAAAAAATATTTATCAGTAATTAAAATTAAAATACCTAAAGATAGTAAATCACTAGCATTACATAAAAAAATAAAAAAACTTCCACGCGAATCCACAATAATCTTAGATGGATACTTAGCAAATAAATTAAAGATAAAAACTGCTTCTAATTTAAAAATTCTTGTTCATCATCCTTGTTCGCTCGAAAATTCTGACAGAATGATGTCGGATGTAAAACTTTTCCTCTCAGAGAAAAAAGCTTTTAATATGGGTGACTCATTTATTACTGTTAGCAAAACAATGAAGAATGTACTGATAAAATATATCGGGTCAGGAAAAAAAATATGCGTTGCTTATCCAGGTATAGATAATAAATTCTACAAATTAAAGAATGATAAGGAATCAAAGAATATAATTTCAGTAGGAAATGTTATTCCTAGAAAAGGATACACAGCACTTATAAAAGCCCTATGTAATGTTGAAGAAGATTTTAGTTTAACAATTATTGGATCATTCAATCGAGATTCTGAATATTTTAAAAATCTAATCAAGATAATAGATGAAAATAATCTTAAGCAAAAAGTAAAATTCGTTGGAAGTTTAGATTTTGAACAAGTACTTACTCATATAGAAAAATCTCGGTTATTTGTTCTGCCTACAAGATACGAGGGTTTTGGTATGTCTATTGTGGAATCAGCTGCTGCGGGGCTTGATATAATAACATCAGATATTCCGGTACTGAGGGAAGTTTTGAAGGATGCTACGGTTGATTTTGTCTCTGATTTTGATGTAAACCAAATAACGTTGGCAATAAACAGAAATTTATCTAAAAGTTCTGGATCTACTAATAACTTTACAAGAAGATATAAATGGGAAAATACCGCAAACAAGATAATGAGAAGTTTATGAGCTCAAAAAATACTTATTCATCAACATGGCTAAATATGCGTGAATCTTATGATTCTGATGTGAGAACAAAAAAAATTAGGAAATGTATTAAAGGTAATGACAAAATACTTGATTTAGGATCAGGGACAGGTTCTTTCCTACGTTGGTGCATTAGGAATGATATATTTTTTAATGAGATTCTTATGATTGATTATGATGAAAAGCTTTTGCAAAAAGTACAATCCATCACAAACAAATTTTGTAAATTAAACAATCTAGAACTTAAAAAAATTTCACCTAAAAAATTTGCTCTAATAAGTAAAAAAAACAGTAAATCTATAAGTATAAGTATGAAAAGAAATAACCTATCTTCTTGTAATAAAATCATAAAGGATTATGACGTATTAAATTTTTCTGCAGTCACTGATATTTTGTCAAAAAAATACTTTATAAATTTATTTAAAAATATTATTAAAAATCAAACTATTTTTTTTAATATTTGTTTCAACGGACAGATAAAATGGAATAAAAAAAATAAGTACGATAAGTACATAATATATCACTTTAATCAAGATCAAGAGACATACAAAGGAGATGATTTAGCTTTAGGTCATAAAAGTATTAAATTAATCAATGAATTATCAAAAAAATATGATTTTTCGATTAATACATATGACTCATCTTGGAATCTTCACTCAAACACTGATAGTAAAGATTTTCACCTTAAGTATTTAAAAACTATTTATAAACCTCTTTTGAAAAAAGATGATATTGATGTAGATATATTGAAATCATGGTACAAAGAAAAACTCTCTTTAGTAGAAATAGGCAAATTAGTGACAAAAGTTGGTCACAATGACATCATAATTAAATCATAATGTTCAGTTTTCTTAGATACCTTGTCTCTATATCTATTTTGATATATCTCATAAATAATTATGGTATAGACATCTATACACTAATAACAAATATAGAATACACATATCTGATATTGGTATTGATTATAAGTATATTTCAATATTCACTCTCTGCTTATCGTTGGATGTATATTTCATCTGAAAGTGGTACTGAAATGAGTTTTTCGTTTTGCCTAAGGTATTATTATATTGCAAGTTTTATCAATAATGTCTCACCTGGAGGTGTGATTGGTGACATGTATAGAATTTACTATTCTAAAGATAATAAGCATGCTGCAATTAAACTAGGTCAATCATTACAAAGCGTTGTCTTTGAGAGATTATCTGGGCAGATTATGTTATTTTTAATTTTTATTTTCTCTTTATCTATTTACTTTTTAACCAATGAAAAATATGTTGCGTTCTTATATATGTTAGCACCTGTCTCAGTATCATTATTAATAGTGTATTTCTCTATTAAGTTTTTTATTATGAAACGTGGATATGCTAGAGATTTATCCCAAAATTTTAAAAAAATATTTACCGGCGCTATTTTTTGGAACCACACTATCATATCTTTTTTTGTTGTTCTGTCTTACATAGTTATCTACATAATTTCTGCTGAAACACTCTCAATTTCAATTGATTATGGAGCATTTTTTGTTTTTACACCAATCGTTCTGTTTTCGATGACATTACCAGTAAGTATCGGCGGTTGGGGTGTCAGAGAGGCTACTGCATTATTAATCTCTTTTTTACTCGGTCTATCTTCGTCAGCCAGTATCAATGTTGCTATAATGTATGGTATTTTTAATTTGATCTGTTCAGCTCCAGGTTTTTATTTTCTACTCACACCTAGACGATAATTCAATATCGCAAAGAACATCATTTCCCATTTGATAATACTTTATTCTCTCATAGTTAATCTCATCTATGCTTTTAGACGTTGTCTTTAAAAAGCTATTTTTCCCTCCACCCATTAAAATTGGACAAATACAAATCTGCAATCTATTAAATATATTATCTTTGAAAAATGATGATATTAGTGATCCTCCTCCCTCAATAAAAACTATTCTTTTATTTAATTTTTTTAAAAGTAATGCTAAATCTTTACCAGAAAACCTACCCTTAGTAAGAGGTAAAGTAAAAATATTATGATTTTTTGTTTTATATTTAGATGAAATTATCTTGAATCCCAAGTTATCTATATTATTGAATACTCGAAATTTATTATTCAGCTTATTATCTTTATCAATCACCAATCTCATCGGGTTTTCACCATTTACTATTCTCGCAGTAAGTTGAGGATTATCCTTTACTACTGTTTGGTATCCCACGATAATCACATCAGATATGCAACGTAAAAGATGAACATGCTCAAGGTTTTCTTTTGTACTGATAAATTTTGATTCACCTTTCTTAGTAGCTATCAAGCCATCGATACTCTGCGCTAGATGTCCAATAAAATATGGGTTAATTTTTTGGTGAAATATAATATCTAAGTACATATTTATTTTTGATAACAACTTGTTTTCACATTCAAAATTCATATTGATCAATTTTTTTGAATCACATGAATAAGTCGAAGATATGCATTTATTTCTTATATTCACTCTAATTTGATATGTTTTTTGATTAGATTTCAATTTTGAAATTTCTTTTGCTTTCAGCACTATCTTCCAAGCATCTTTTTTTGTTATAATGATTTTAGGAGGTTTCATAATTGGTTTTGTTACAAAGAGTTTTTTTTGATATCATCTTGGGCGCATTAATACTCACACCAATATTAATTTTTATTCATTTGACCTATAGTTATCTCTCAAATTATAGTCCGATACCCTCAATTTACTATTTTTTTGTCTCCATGAACTTTGGCCCAGTATACTTAATTTTAAATCTTTTCTTGACGGGACTGATTGCAAGATTTTTCAGTAAAAAAATTTAGTCTATTTGTAAGCTTATAGAATTGTAGGATTTGGCGCATCCCCGTATACATCCTCTGGATCAAAGACCTTATTTTTTTCAGTAAACTTCAATATTGTCTTTTGATCACTGTGCTTAATTTCTCTATAGAAGCAGGATTTATACCCTACGTGACAACTCGCACCGCCTTCAACTTCAACTTTTAACCATATACAATCCTGGTCATCATCAATAAGAATACTCACAATTTTCTGCGTGAAACCACTCGTCGCGCCTTTGTGCCATACACAATTTCTACTTCTGCTAAAATAATGAGCTTCTTTGGTTTTGATTGACTTTTCGAGGGCCTCTTTGTTCATATATGCATGCATGAGTAATTCACCAGAATTGCAGTCAGTTGTTACAGCTGGTATCAGGCCTGATTTATCGAATTTGGGAGACAATTTTTCGCCTTCTTCGACTTCTTTAACTGATTTTCTCTCTTCAAACATTCTTTTTCTTCTCAATTTTTGATTTATACACAAAAGTCTTGCCACAATAATAACACTCTATGGAACCATCTTCATCCTTGATATTTAGGTATACTCTCGGATGAGCGCCAGTATTTTCATCACCAACACATGCTACAATATTCTCTGTATCATCTACAACCTTTATATTTGAAATTCTCATACGCTATAATGCTGAAAAATCTCCTAATTTCATTAATCTCTCACGAAACTTTTCTTTAATTTCCTCTGATAAATTTGGAACATTAATTGCTTTTTTCATTTTTTCTATATTCTTCAAATCAACAAAAAGTAACTCAGCTATATCAAAAAGAGACATACTCTCTGCATTTCTATTTTGAAGTTCCACAGCATCACCTTTTGACATCGCACCTTCTTTAATAACTCTCATATAGGCACCCAAAAGACCACTTTGTGAAAAAGTTCTCGGAAAGTCTCGGTTATTCATTTTTATACCTATTTTATAGCAAGGTATTCTAGGTTGAGAAACTTGTAAAATCACTGAGCCAATTTTGTACTCATCCCCGATAAATACATCCTTTTCATTAAAGTCCTCAATTGTTAAGTTCTCACCTACTAATCCGAAATCTACAAATTCTTCTTTTAGAATAGAACTCCAATGATTGTAATGTTTATGGGAGTATGCATAAACAGCCTTATCATATCCTCCGTGAACCTGAAGATCGGCTTGTCTATCACCTTCAATGCCTAACTGGTTGACATTTACCTCTCTCTTAACAGGCATTTTATAGATACTTGTGATAAGCTCTTTGCCATTAAATGTTATTTTTTTTGGCTCAGATATATTTATTGATAAAACTTTCATACATATTAAAATACAACATCAAATTAAGTTAAGAATAACTCAAGATGCACATTTATACAATTAATTGGATTCTCTTGCTAATACTATCAGCAATTTGGGGTGGTGCATTTACTCTTAATAAATTCTCTCTCGAAATCTATAGTCCAGAAATAATTGTTGCAGGTAGGCTTATCATAGGCTCTGTTGTATTGATAATGACATTGCTAATAATATATAAGAAAATCTCAATAAAACTCAAAGATTGGAAATACTACAGCTTTATGAGTATTGTTGGTATCGTAGCTCCTTTTTTATTAATTTCTTATGGGCAAATAAATATTGATAGTTCCTTAGCTGGTATATTAATGGCGACCATGCCGATATCTACTATTATGCTATCTCATATCTTTCTCGATGATGAGCACCTTACACAGAGAAAGTTAGTTGGATTTTTAATTGCTTTTGTCGGGATTATTATTTTAATAATGCCTGAAATATTCCAAATGCCAAAAATATCTAATGATATAACATCAGAATTGATGGTAATCTCGGGAGCTATCTTATATTCATGCTCAGCAGTATATGGAAAGAAATATAAAATTACGAATCCCATCAATGCTTCAGCTGGGACGATATTATACTCAGCGATTATCATGCTATTATATCTTTCTGCTTTCGATTCTCAAATCACACATCAGATTTCCGTTCCACATATTGTTAGTGTTCTAGTACTTGGCATTTTTTGTACTGCTATTGCAACCATCATATATTTTCAGATTCTTCAGTCTTCAGGTGCATCTTTTATTTCAATAATGAACTATTTGATACCTGTATGGTCAATATTATTTGGTGTGGTTTTTTTAAATGAGGGAATATTTATAAATTATCTTATGGGTCTGCTAGTAATAATATATGGTATTACTCTCTCTCAGAAAAATCGCGAAAAAGCATAAAGTCAACAGTTCCTTGTTTGATATATTATATATACTGTAATAAAGTATAAATTATAGGAGAGATAGAGTATGTCATCTAATGAGAATAAAAAAACAAAAATAGAATCTGCTACGTTCCATAGAATACTTAAACATTTGAGGGACAACCCTGATGTGCAAAATATTGATTTGATGAATCTCGCTAATTTTTGTCGGAACTGTATTTCAAAATGGTATTCTGAAGAGGCAAAAAAAATAGGTGAAGATATTGATTATGATGCTGCAAGGGAATTTGTTTATGGAATGCCCTATGATAAGTATAAGAAGAAGCATCAAAAACCCGCAACTGAAGAACAGATGAGACTTTTTAATGAGCGCAATAATAAAGAAAAATAAAATTGATGAACTCTCGGACCAAGAACTAGAAAGATATAATAAGCATATTTTATTGGATGAGATAGATTATCATGGCCAAAAATCCCTCAAGAATAAGCACGTTGTCTTGGTTGGGCTGGGTGGATTGGGGTCACCTATAGCTTATTATCTTGCTTCGTCAGGGATAGGGAAAATCACAATTATAGATAATGATAAAGTGGATTTATCGAATCTACAAAGACAAATTCTTTTTGATGTCTCAGATATTGGTTGTTCAAAAGTAGTAGCTGCAAAACGAAGATTATTATTGCTTAATCCTGAATTAAATATTCTTCCTGTTGACAAAAAAATATGCAAAGATTCTCAAAGCTCAATTTTTAACGATTGTAATTTAATCATAGATGCGACTGACAATTTTAAAACTAGATGTCTTATAAACAAATTTAGTTTAGCTAACAAAGTGCCTCTTGTAATGGGGGCAGCAATTAAATTCCAAGGACAGATTGCAATATTTAGGAATGATCAAGATAATGAACCGTGTTATAACTGTTTATATGAAGATGTCTTGGAAGATGACGCATGCATAAACTCAGGCGTTTTAGCTTCACTAACAGGAGTCATTGGAAGTATACAAACTTCTGAGGTATTTAAATTACTTTTAGATATAGGAGACCAGCTAAACAGTAAACTTCTTTTAGTAGACATTAAAAATAACGAGTTCAAAGTCATCAAAATTACCAAAGATTTAAAATGCAAGGTTTGTAATAATGATAAATGATAGATTACAGAGATCACTTGATTATTTGAGGATATCTCTAACAGATAGGTGTAATTATAGATGCACATATTGCATGCCAAAAGATATTTTCGATCACGACCACAGATTCCTACAAAAAAATCAATTATTAAGCTTTGAGGAAATAATTTCATTTGTACAAATTCTATCAAGATTCCATCTCAAAAAAATTAGATTGACTGGCGGCGAACCATTGTTAAGAAGAAATATAGAGGCTTTAATATCATCACTTAAAAATGATGTTGGAATTGAGAATTTATCCCTTACCACTAATGGATCTCTCTTGGATTATGATAAATGTAGACTCCTAAAACAAAACGGCCTAGATGCAATCACAATAAGTCTAGATTCATTAAGAGATTCCACAAACAGCATGCTTAATCCATATTCAAATGTGAAAAAAGTAATTGATTCTATTTACACAGTGATAGATGTTTTTGGATTTGTAAAAATCAATGTTGTTGTAATGGCTGGAGTAAATTCGAATCAAATACTGGAAATTATAGAAAAATTTAAGAATTTTAATATTGAAATTAGATTTATAGAATTTATGGATGTCGGTGAAACTAATCAGTGGAATCTCAAGAAAGTTTTTTCAAGCAAATTAATCATTGATGAGGTGAAGAGAGGCTATGAATTATTGGAATTACCATATGAGAAAGGCTCCACTGCACAAAAATGGAAACTGGTGAACTATCCTGCTCACATAGGTACTATTTCTTCAATAACTCAACCATTTTGCAACAGCTGTTCAAGAGCGCGATTATCTGCTAATGGGATATTTTACACATGTCTATTTGCATCACATGGCTATGATGTTCTGAGTAAATTAAGGGAGCATGAAGACCATGACCAAGTAGGGAGAGAAATCGAGACAATCTGGAAGAATAGGGTAGACCAATACTCCCTAGATAGATTGTCAAATAAAATTAAGATACAAAAATATAGTAAAATAGAGATGTCTTATATAGGCGGTTAATTAAAATGATTTATAATTTTTTAAGTTATATGTTTTACTTTTTTGCAGTTATTGCTGGTTATTATGCTTCTTATGGGGTACTGATACAGGTTTTTCCAGAATATGGCTTTTTTCATATTTTAATCGGAAGTGTCGTCACCCTTATGTTTTTTCCTATTATACCGCTTTATCCAGCATTTACGTTTGGTGATTGGACTCCTGCGGTAATTTGCTATGTCTCTATACTCATCGGTGTTATTTTGAGTAAACAATCTAAGAAATCTCCTTAATCGTCTATCAGTTCATTGCAAATAGTCTTTTGATAATGCCGAAATTTGTACTATTATACAATTCACATCATGAATATTTGTGTGAAATATTTCGCTAGTATAAGAGATGAGATGGGTATTGAAACAAAAAACATTCAAGTCTGTGAAGATTTGTCAGTGAATGATTTGCTCAATCAACTCATAAAAAATGAGAGTATAGCAAGAACTGCTTTAGTCGCAGTTAATCATAAATATGTTGATAGGAACTTTAAACTTAAAGATGGAGACGAGGTAGCATTCTTCCCTCCTGTAACAGGTGGTTAATATGAAAATTGAAATTTTAAATGATAAATTTGATCCATGGGAAGCAATCGTGGAGTATAAAAGAAATGATTTACAGAATAATCCTAGCATAGGCGCATCATCCGTATTTCTCGGAACTGTGAGGGATTTTAATGATGATGAAAAAGTAGAAAGTTTATTTCTCGAGCATTATCCAGAGATGACCGAAAAATATTTGAGTCAACTCGTTAATGAGGCAATAAAGAAGCATAAGATTATTGATGGTTTAGTTATACATAGGGTAGGTAGTTTAAAGCCAACCGATCCGATTGTAGTTGTTGCTACTTGGTCAGAGCATAGAGCCAGCGCATTTGATGCAACAAGAGATATTATGGAATCACTTAAATCAGAAGCTCCATTCTGGAAAAAAGAAAATAATGGAAAAGGCTTTAAATGGATAAAACCAGCTGACTCCTCAAATATTGAAAATGAAGAATCCTAAGAAAGTAGTTCTAGCTTACTCAGGTGGCTTAGATACCTCTGTTATTGCAAAATGGCTCATGGATAAGTATGAGTGTGAGGTTATAACATTTACCGCAGATATTGGGCAAGGTAATGAGACCAAAGAAGCAAAAAATAAAGCCAAGAAGTTAGGTATTAAAAAAATATATGTCGAAGACCTGAAAGAGGAATTTGTCAGAGATTATGTTTATCCTATGTTTAGAGGTAATGCTTTATATGAAGGTGAGTATTATTTAGGCACTTCCATTGCAAGACCTTTTATCAGTAAGAGATTAGTTGAGATTGCAAAAAAAGAGGGTGCTGATACTATTTGCCATGGATCTACAGGAAAGGGTAATGATCAGGTCAGATTTGAATTATCAGCGTATGCATTAAATCCAAAAATCAAAATTATTGCCCCATGGAGAGAATGGGCCTTTTCCTCAAGGAAAGATCTTGTAAGGTATGCAAGAATGAATAAAATTAGCATTGATTTTGATCAAGGTAAAAAAAGCCCATATTCTATGGATGCAAATATACTTCATACATCATATGAGGGCGGGGTCCTTGAGAACCCTTGGAATGAACCAGAAGAAAAAATGTGGTTAAGAACAAAATCACTTAACTCAACTCCTAATAAATCAGAATATATTACTTTAGAATTTATTAATGGTGATGCGGTAAAACTTAATAATAAAAAAATGTCTCCAGCAAAGATTTTCGAAAAACTTAACACTGTTGCTGGAAAACATGGTGTAGGTAGAGTTGATTTGGTCGAAAATAGATATGTGGGAATAAAATCTAGAGGATGTTATGAGACACCTGCTGGAACAGTATATGCCAAAGCCCACAAAGCAATTGAATCAATAACTTTAGATAGGGAACTGTCACATCTCAAGGAGGACTTATCAAATAGATATTCTCGTTTGATATATAACGGATATTGGTTCAGCCCTGAAAGAAAAGCTCTACAACAAATAATTGACCAATCTCAAAAAAATGTTTCTGGCAAAGTAAGAATTAAATTATTTAAGGGCAATGTTATTATATGTGGGAGACAATCTCCAAATTCGCTTTATAGTGAAGATTTGTCTACTTTTGAAAAAGACTCTGGCACCTACAATCAGAGTGACGCTGAGGGCTTTATTAAAATTAATGCAATCAGACTAAAAAATAAAAACAAAAATTAAGTAGCTTCATCTAAGGTTACTGTGAATTTCAAAACATCTTTTCTATACTGCTCAATTTTGACGGGTATGAAGTCATGATCTATTGCATACCATGTTAGTGTACTTCTTTTATTATCTTTTATGGTCTTTTTAATAATTACTGTTGATGTCTGACCAAAAATTGTTTTTATGCTTTCAGTCCCAACTAGATTGAAGCTATAGTCTCTCATTCTCCCTTTATCGATTACTTTATATTTTTGGTCAAAATCCGCTGTCCGCATTTTATTTTTATAGTCAAGTTGAACAGATAATCTATCTTGAACACCTTTTATTATCGGATGAACAATCTCTTTAGTTTCGTTATTATGTGAAAAAACTGTTGTTGATTTCATCGATTCGTCAAAAGATATTTTGGTTTCATACTTTTCTAGTGATTCTTTTTTTTCACGGATGAATAAGTAAGCATCAGGGAAAATATCAGAATTCTGTTTTATAAAATGAGATGATTCGGTTCTAATATCTTTCTTAACTTTAAATATTCCCGCAGTTGTACTATAAATCTTAAATTCCCATTTAACCTTAGATTCTGTATTTTTTACATCACTGATTTTATATAAGGTGTTCACTGTTGTCCCAAAGTGAATATCACTCTTACTTAATTTATATTTGTGTTTCCAAACCTGCTCTTTTTTCAAGTGATCTGATGCGCTTATGTTAGCTACAGATAACATCGCTAGGACAATTATTAATATTTTTTTCATAATAGTATAATAGGACTTGTTCTCTTTTCCCCTTGATAATAATAGTTATCTCCATGCTTTGAGACAATGTTTTCACTGAACCATTTTATAGCAAGAGGTAGTATTTTGTACTCAACCTCATGAACTTTTCCTCTAAGTGATGAGATATCATCATTATTATTTACTTTAACTACTCCTTGAATAATGACCGGTCCCGAATCAAGCTCTTCAGTTGCAAAATGTACAGATGCTCCATGATGATTATCACCGTTATCTAACACTTTCTTATGCGTATCTAGACCTTTATACTTCGGGAGTAAGGACGGATGTATATTAATGATAATCCCATCATGCATTTTCATAAAATCCTTTGGTATAATTTTCATATAGCCTGCTAGAATTACTAAACCAATACCCATTTCTTTTATTAGACCTGATATTAATTTGTAATTATTGTCAATATATAGAACTTTAATTCCATGTTCTTTAGCGTGTTTTATACCATTTGCATTTTTATTATCACTCACAACGTACTCTATAGTGACATCTTTAATAAAACCTGATTCAATATTAGATAATATATTTTTTAGATTTGATCCATTACCTGAAATAAAGACCATACATTTCAGTTTAGTCATAAATTACACTTATCCCCTGGTATGTGGTAATTTCTCCTATTTGATACACTTTAGACTTTAATGATTTACATTTATTGAGAATACTTTTGAGATTTTTTTTGTTTGCAATAATCACCATACCAATACCGCAATTGAATGTTTTAAGCATTTCGCAATCGTCTAAATTTGCTTTTTCCTGAACAATATCAAAAATTTTATCCCTTTTCCATGAGTTACACCTTATGAAGGCTGTTAAATTTTCGGGGAGCACCCTCGGAACATTCTCTGTTATCCCGCCACCTGTAATATGAGCGCATGCCTTTATTTCTTTTTTTAATTTTGAAATTAGTGAGGAGTAAATAACTGTTGGTTTAATAAGTGCCTTTCCAAGTTGTATTCCATGGTAAGTTTTATTTAATGAAAGTATTTTGTTATCGAGAAGTTTATTAATAAGTGAATATCCATTTGAATGCAGTCCACTAGATTTTACCCCAATAATCACATCACCTTTTTTCACTTTACTATTGTCAAAAATATTCTTTTTATCGACTAATCCGACGCAAAAACCTGCTAAATCATATTCATTATTTTTATAAAATCCTGGCATTTCAGCTGTCTCTCCTCCTATAAGTGGCACATTAATTGCTTTACAAGCTTTTTTAATTCCAAGTAGAACCTTTTTATGTAGTTTAAGATTTATTTTACTAGTAGCCAAATAATCTAAGAATAATACAGGGTCCGCGCCACAAGTTATTACATCATTGACACACATTGCTAGTAAATCTTGCCCTATAAAATTGTGTTGGTTAAGAGAGTTTGCAATTTTAAGTTTTGTACCAACACCATCGGTGCCACATACTATTACTGGATTTTTATATTTTTTTAGATTAACAGAATATAAGCTGGAAAAACCACCAATATCAGAGAGTATGTTCTTCGATTTCTCTGATTTTTGTTTGCTAAGAGTGGCTATTAATTGGTCAGCTTTCTGGATATCTACACCCGAATTTTTATACGTCAGTTTTTTCGAAAATTTCTTCATACTTTATTGGCTTGATATTTAATTATATATTAATCTAGAGTTCTATACATGAATTTATATGAATAAAGCAAATAAACCAACACAAATACCACTTGATTTCGGTTCTCTACTGGAGAAAAGTTTTGAGAATTTTATAATAGGTAAAAATGCGATAATAATTGATAGTATTAAGGCATTCACATCTTCTGAGAGTACAAAAATAATATTCATTTATGGTAAGAGATCGTTTGGGAAAACCCACCTATGTTTAGCTGCTTTAAATAAAATCAAGTCAGCTAAAGAATTTATAGATTTTGAAACCGCATATAAGTTAGATAACTTAGACGTTGATAGCATTAATCATTTGATAATTGATGACCTTGATAAAATTTTAGAAAATGAGCAATATCAAGATAAGATATTTTTTTGCATTAATGAGTTTATTCTCAATAGACGACCACTGTTACTTACCTCATCAAAGACAATCACAAAAATGAAAATTAATAAATATGATTTAGAGTCTAGACTTAAATCTGATCTTATTTTCACAATTGATGATTATAGCGATGATGACAAGGCGAAGGTTCTTGAAAATTTTGCAATAGCACGAGGTTGGAATATAGATACAAAAGTGACAAATTATATTATGAATAATTACCAAAGAGACTTATTTTTTTTATGCAATATAATTAAAAATATTGATGAAGAATCTCTCTCTAGTAAAAAAAATATCACGATACCTTTTGTCAAACATGTTATATCCTCAAGAGATTCAATAGAAACTCATTAACTCTTGTATCTTTTGCAGACCTCGCCAAATCTCTTGCCAAATGATACACATATTGCGTGCTCATCATCTGAAATATTATCTTTGTCTTTATTACTCACATGAGTGGGGCCATATGGAGTACCTCCGCTTACCGTAGAATTCAATCTTACTTCTGAGTATGGGACTCCCATAATTATCATTCCATGATGTATGAGAGGCAGCATCATGCTCAATAAGGTAGTTTCTTGCCCACCATGCATACTCGATGTAGATGTAAATACGCCGGCAAATTTATTTATTAGCGTTCCATTGAACCATTCTGATGTAGTAGAATCGATAAATTTCTTCATTGGCGCTGCCATATTGCCAAAGTGAGTGGGACTTCCAATTATAAGACCATCGCATTTCTCAAGATCAGATTTTTCCACAATGGCATCTGACTCATTTATATCACTGGACACAGTTCTTATTGTTGATGAAACACCATCTACAGCTTCTACACCCCTCGAAATTAATCGAGCCATTTTTTTCGTTGAGCCATTTTGAGAATAATATATAATAAGGATGCTTGTCATTATTACTAGCATATTCTATTAAAGGGAGAAAATAAACGTTTAGTTGTTGTTGCGAAATGAAGAATATTTTTTTTATAATAGTTTTATTTTCCAATTTAATCACGCCTTTTTCGGCTCACGCAGAGTCTCTTGAACAAAAATCAAACACTTTAATTAAAGAAGCAAAAACTACGAACAAAACTGCTATAAAGCTTAATAATGAATGGAGAGATGTGAGGAAGTTAATAAAACAAGCAACTAAGGCTCATGCTGAGAAAAAGTACGAAAAATCTATCGACTTAGCTAGTCAGGCACTTAATCAAGCAAAAATGTCTATAGAGCAATATAATAAGCAAAAAGACAATTATCGATTTCTGGACGATTAATTTTTAAATCTCTTGTCGTCTAAAAAATTCAGAGGAACCTCCTCTTTTTCGTCAGTAGCTCTATTTTTATATGTTAATTTTTCTTTTTCAGTCTCTTTATTTCCCACTATTAACATATTTGGCACACCGATTAATTCCCAATCTGTAAGCTTTTTACCAAGGTTCAAATCTCGATCATCATATATTACATCGATATTTTTCGAGATAAGATTACTATATATTTTTTCAGAGTAATTTTTAATATCTTCGTTCTTTTGAGAATCGATATCGATAAGGACAACTTTAAATGGGCTTATGCTGTCTGTCCATACAATGCCTTTTTCATCATAATTTTGTTCAATAGCCGCCGCGACAATTCTTGAAACACCAATACCATAACATCCCATATGAACTGTTTTTAGTTTTGAATCCTTATCCGAAACTCTCACATTCATGGCTTCTGAGTATTTTTTCCCTAATTTAAATATATGCCCAACTTCAATACCTTTTTTAAGTTTCATCCCAGTTTTTTCGATTATTTTTTTAACATCCGTTTCATTAAATTTTTTTATAGCAATTTCGGTATTCATGCCATTTAATGATTCATCTAAGAGTATTTCATCTTCACCTGTATCTGCTATAACATGGAATTCATGAGATTCACTTCCACCGATATTCCCACTATCTGCATCAACCATTGTAAAATCAAGCATTAGTCTTTTGAAAATTTCATTATATGCATTTTTGTATTTGTTATAAGTATCATCTAATGACTTCGAATCAGTATGAAATGAATAGGCGTCTTTCATAATGAATTCTCTTGCACGCATCACACCGAATCTTGGTCTTATTTCATCCCTGAATTTTGTTGAAATTTGGAATACATTTATAGGTAGTTGTTTATAACTGGATAAATCTTGTCTTATTAAATCCGTAACTACCTCTTCAAATGTAGGACCGAAACAAAATTCACGATCATGTCTGTCTTTGAATCTTAAAAGTTCTGGCCCATATTTATCCCATCTACCTGATTCTCTCCAAAGTTCACTTGGTTGTACTATAGGCATTAGGATTTCTCTGCATCCAATACTGTTAAGTTCTTCTCTTATAATATTTTTGATTTTTTCTAGCACTCTGTATCCCAGCGGTAGCCAATTGTATTGACCTGATGAGACCTTTCTGATCATACCCGACTTGATCATAAGCTTATGACTAGTGACTTCGGAATCTGAAGGTTCATTTTTTACAGTAAAAATAGGAAAATCTGAGGTTTTCATTATTATTTTATTATTAAGTATAAATTGTTATTTTAGTTTAACATGAATATAGGTATTATATATAAAGCTAATTATATGATTAAATATGCTTCATGCTAAAATTTTTTAAGGACTGGTACAACACATATCTTACAGATCCAAATCAAGTCGCTTTAGCGTTGCTAATTTTATTTGTCTCTATCATCACATACATACTTTTAGCTACAGTAGTCCCGATTCTAGTTGCAGTTGTATTAGCATATATGCTCGAAGGTCTCGTTAAATCCTGCTGTGAAAAATACAATATTGATAGGAAATCTTCTGTATTATTTGTTTACATTTCTTTTTTAATAATATCATTAGCTACTATAGTGCTTCTCATACCTGTTATGATGAGCCAAATTTCTTTATTTATAAAATCTTTCCCGTCTATGCTAGAGAGAGGGAAAAGCTTTATAATTGATACTGGTCAATCAGAGAATGGCCTTTTCACTCAAGAGCAAATATCAAATATTCTGACTGGGATAAATTCTGAAATAACAACGATTGGTTCTTCATTGATCTCATCTTCTTTATCCTCTGCTGGTAGTCTTGTCGAGACCGTTGTTTATATTATCATTGTACCAATAATCATTTTCTTTCTGTTGTATGATAAAGAGAATATTAATAAATGGTTCGAAAAATTTTTCCCTGAAAAATTAGATTTATCTCGGAAAGCTTATGCCGAACTTGATTTAAAAATTGGTAACTATATAAGATGCAAGCTCATCGAAATTATTATTGTCTGGATTGCTTCAACCATAATGTTTGCACTCATAGGATTAAATTATTCGTTATTACTTGGTTTCTTATGTGGTATATCAGTAATTATCCCATATGTTGGTGCTATTGCCGTAACCATTCCAATTGTTGTTGTGGCATTTTTTCAGTGGGGAACATCGTCAGATTTCTGGTACGTAATAATAGCACACACACTTATACAAATTATTGATGGAAATGTTGTAGTCCCTCTATTATTTTCTGATGCTGTTAATTTACACCCACTAGCAATCCTGATTTCTATTCTGTTTTTTGGTACAATTTGGGGCATATGGGGTGTATTTTTTGCTATACCACTAGCAGTACTCTTAAACACTTTATTAACTATTTGGCCAAGGGTAGAAATTAAAACATGAGTGAATCTAAAGATTTTTTCAAAGGAAGTATGGTTGCAATCGCTACACCGATGAATAAAGATGAAACAATTGATTTTAACTCTTTAGAGCGCTTAATTGAATTTCACATAGCCAATAAGACTGATGTAATTGTATCTGTTGGAACTACAGGAGAGTCTGCTACTCTTGATTTTGATGAGCATAAGAATGTTATCAAAAATACATTAGAAATAGTTAACAAAAGAATACCAGTAATCGCTGGAACAGGAGCTAACTCCACTAGTGAAGCAATTGAGTTAACAAAAAGTGCTAAAGAATTGAAAGCAGATGCAGTATTATTAGTAACACCTTATTATAATAAACCGACTCAAACAGGTTTATATGAGCATTATATAAAAATTGCTGACTCGGTAGATATCCCTCAGATTTTATACAACGTGCCTGGAAGAACCTCTGTGGATATGCTACCTGATACTGTTTATAAATTGTCAAAACATACAAACATAATAGGGATAAAGGAGGCGTCAGGTGATGTTGAAAGATCGCAAGAGTTATTGGAAAAATGCTCTGAAAATATTTCAATTTTTACAGGTGACGATAAAACCTCTATGAGGGATCTCCTCCTTGGTTTTAAAGGTAATATATCTGTTACAGCAAATATTGCTCCTAGCCAGATGCATGTAATGTGTAAAAATGCTATTGAAGGCAAGAAAGATATTGCAGACAAAATTAATCAAAAACTAGATATACTTCATGACGCTCTTTTTTTAGAATCTAATCCCATCCCAGTAAAGTGGGCGCTGAATAATCTTGGATTAATTAGTGATGGAATAAGATTGCCTCTGACTTGGTTGGATGAAAAATATCATGTAGTTCTATCCGATGCGCTTGAGAAAAGTGAAGTTAAAAAGGAGAATATAAGTGTTTAAAATCAACAGAAAATTAGCTGGTTTATTTTTCGTTTTATTATTTACCAGTAGTTGTTCGTCTGTTACAGAGTATGTTGCAGATATTACAGCAAAAGATAGAGAAGATTTGGTGGTTTACAAGCGTAGTGAAACGTATGAGGACACACAATTTGACCTAGAGGTTCCGCCAGATTTAATCAGTCCACAAGAGAGGAATACACTAGATATTCCTGAGTTTATAAGGGATAGCGACATAAAAGTATTCACTGTAGATACTAAATTAGAGAATATAGAATTAGTCAGGTCCGGAAGAGATGCGATATTATCACTTAAAAACATAGATAAGAAAGTCTTATGGGATAAGTTATTCCAGTTTTGGTCAGCAGAGGGATTCAGGATGAGCATGCACGATTATACTCTTGGGACTATGAAGACAGTATATCTTGAGAATCTAAGCGAGGCACAACTTGGCACTATACAAAAATATGTTGGGAGGTATATTCCTCTTTTAGTGTCACCTGAGACGCGTGATAGTTTTAAAACTAGAATTCTTGAGAGAGATGAAAAGGTAGATGTTCTAATAACCCACTATGGAAAAGAGTACATGTCAGATGGTGAATCTGAATTTCGTTGGCAAAATAGAGATAGAGATCCAGAAATAGAGATAGAGATGATATCAAGATTATTCATTTTTTTAGGAGGTGATGAGGCAAAATCACGCGGTTATACAGTTATCAAATCAACAGGCGTTCGAAATAAAGCAAGTTTAAATGTTGATGAAAATGGGATTCATACTTTATTTGTTGCGGATATCTATGAGAGAGTTTGGCCACAAACAATTAGAACATTAGAAACTATGGGAATTCAAATTATAAATGCTCAAGAATCAGAGGGTATAATTCTGCTTTCAGCAACAGAGGTTGAGCAAATACCTGAAGAGGGGATGTTAGATTTTTTGAAATTTTGGAATACATCCACAAGCAATGAAGAGTTTAATATAATTCTAACTGAGAGTAAAAATGGAGTCACACTGGAGATTCAAGATACCAGTTATGCTTACTTTTCTAATGTGGCAAGTGAAGAGGTGCTGCGTGCACTCTATGCTGATTTTAGATAATAATTATTCTTCTTTTACTTGATGAATTTGTGCATATGCAGAATGATTGTGAATCGATTCAAAGTTTTCTGACTCAACTACATACTCTGAGATTCTCTCGTCATTTTTGAAATGAACAGCAATATCTCTGACCATATCTTCTACAAACTTAGGATTATCATATGCTCTCTCTGTAACAAATTTTTCATCTGGTCTTTTTAATAGAGCATACAATTCTGAAGACGCTTCTTTTTCGACTATATCTATTATCTCCTCAATCCAAATAAACTCTCTCACTGTTACAGTTATAGTGACATGCGAGCGCTGGTTGTGAGCGCCATAATCAGATATCTTTTTCGAACATGGACATAAGCTTGTTACTGGAATTGTGACTTTTACCTTCATATTAGACTTACCGTCTTTTATTTCACCGATAAGGGAGACATTATAGTCTAAAAGGCTTTGTACCTTTGAGACAGGCGCAGTTTTTTTTATGAAATAGGGAAAAGACATCTCTACATGACCTGATTCTGCCTCTAGCAGAATAAGCATCTCTCTAATCATATTTTTGAATATATCAACAGTTATATAATCTTCATGACTATTAAGTATATGAACAAACCTTGACATGTGCGTTCCTTTTAAATTATGAGGGAGATTTACATACATATTAAAATTAGCAACAGTAGTCTGATTTTTTCCAGACCGCTGTTTAATTATCATTGGATGAAGTATATCTTTGATACCAACTTTATTTATTGGAAGGTTTCGAGTGTCTGCTAGACCTTGAGTATCTGGAAGAGCATTTGTTGAAACTTGCTTTTGTTTGAGATTTTTACTTGTCATAATTACTCCGTGTATTTAACCGCAGACCTATCTGTTTCCCATAACTTTATCGATTTCACTGTAACATTTTTTGGTGATAAAGCCTCAGTTAATTTATTATGTATATATCTAGCAATATTTTCTGCTGTTGGGTTTTTATCTTTAAATGGCTCAAGATCGTTCAAAAATTCATGATCTAACTCGTTTACTACATTATTAGTGGATTTCTTAATATCTTTGAAATCAATAACCATACCGATATTATCAAGCTTATTTCCACAAACTTCAACTTCAACTTTCCAATTATGACCATGCATTTGCTTACACGGACCAGAATGCCCATTCAAAATATGAGCAGAGGAGAATTCTACAAATGTTGTAAGTGTGTAAATGACAACCTCTATCTAGCTTTTTTATTAATATCTACCATGAATTTAATATGGTCAATAGTTGTACTATTAATTCCATTATAATCCAATCCAATCGATGCTAAAATATCATTTTGATTCCCATGAGGAATAGTTTTGTCAGGAACACCAAGGTTTTTGATTACTTTATCTATTCCGTACTTAACAATTACCTCGTTTACCGCAGAACCTGCTCCTCCAATAATAACATTATCCTCGACGGTGAAAATATACTTATATTTTCTGCAGATTGAAACAATCATCTCCTCATCGATAGGTTTTACAAATCTCATGTCTATGACTGTTGCATTATGATCTTCTGCAACCCTCATAACTGTGTTAAGTAGTGTGCCGAATACAAGATATGCAATTTCTTTTCCTTCTCTTCTAATTTCAGCTTTGCCAATCGGAACAGCTTCATCCATACTTTCTCTAACATCAAGGTCCTGTGTTTCTCCTCTAGGATACCTTACCGCAGCAAGACCATGATTCACATACCCAGTATTTAGCATTTTTACCATCTCCAACTCATTTGAGGGAGTCATCAATACGATTTTTGGCAGAACTCTCAGGAAAGATATATCATATATACCTTGATGAGTCTCACCATCAGCACCCACAATACCTGCACGATCAATAGCTAAAAGGATATTTAAGTCCTGTACAACAACATCATGGATTAGTTGATCATATCCGCGTTGGAGAAATGTAGAATATATTGCTACAACTGGCTTGATTGAACTACAAGACAAACCAGCAGCAAATGTTATTGCGTGCTGTTCGGCAATTCCCACATCAAAATATCGTTTTGGATATTTCTCCTGAAAGTTCACAAGACCTGACCCCTCCCTCATCGCCGGCGTGATAGCGACTAGGTCTTTATTTTTACTTGCTTTATCTTCAATCCATTTGCTAAATATGTTTGTATAAGTAAGAGTTTTAACTTTTTCAGATTTCTTACTTGATTTTCCTGTTTTCAAATCAAAAGGAGTTACACCATGAAAAGATATTGGATTCTGTTCTGCTAGTTTGTAGCCTTTACCTTTTTTTGTCATTATATGAAGAAATCTTGGGCCTGATTTATTTTTTAAATTTTCTAATATTTCCGCGAGTCCCAAAACATCATGCCCATTAACTGGACCATAGTATTTAAAGCCAAGCTCTTCAAAAAATAATCCTGGAGCAATAAGATTTTTCGCACTTCCTTCAACACGTTTTGCCAAATCCTCTATAGGCTTAATAGTTTTAAGTACCTTCTTTCCACCCTCTCTTAGAGTAGAAACGGTTTTACTTGTCATTAGTCTAGTTAAATATTTATGCACCGCACCCACATTAGGTGATATAGACATTTCGTTATCATTTAGGATAACAAGTAAATTTGATTTCATATCACCAGCATGACTCAATGCCTCATATGCCATTCCAGCCGTTAAACCTCCATCACCTATTATCGCAATTGTTTTTGATGTAGAATTATTTAATTTGTTCGCAGCATCCATACCCACTGCTGCGCTTATAGAAGTACTCGAGTGCCCTGCGCCAAAAACATCGTATTCACTCTCATCCCTTTTTAAAAAACCTGAAATCCCATCTTTTTTTCTCAAGCTACCCATTAGATGCTTTCTTCCAGTTAAGATCTTATGCGGATAGCACTGATGACCTATATCCCAAATAAGTTTGTCATAGGGAGTATCAAATACTCTATGAAGTGCAATAGTAATCTCTATCGCCCCTAATCCCGCAGCTAAGTGTCCACCAGTTTTAGATACAGAATCTATTAAGAAATGACGTAATTCTGATGAGAGCTCTTGTAGTTGCTTCTTAGTAAGATTTTTAAGGTCTCTGGGATAATTTACTTTATCTAAAATATTATATTCCATTACTTTGATATTTTTTTGATTTCGGTTTCTGCTTCTTGTAGTTTTTTCTTACAGCTCTTTGCTAATTCTACTCCTTTTCGATATTTTTGAATCATTTCCTCAAGTGTTAAACTGTCAGACTCCAAGTCATCTAGGATTTCTTGCATGCTTTTAAGGTCCTCTTCAAATGAAGCAAATTTCTTTTTAGATTTTTTTTCCATTCCTTATAGTACTACTTTTTCGACACCTTTACATTGTTAACAAAATTATTGCTAATATTAATAATTTCAAATTGGTAACCCTCATTATCGAAAACTTCACCTTTTTTCGGAATATCCTCGAGACATTCTAAAATATAACCATTGACAGTTTTTGCGATATTTTCTGATATTTTCCAATCAAGAACACGATTCACCTCTCTTACTTGAAGTGAACCGTCAATTATGTAGGTATTATCAGATATTTTAACCATCCCAATGTCTTTATTTTTTTCATCAAAATCACCAACAATTTCTTCAAGTATGTCATTTAGTGTAACGAGACCCTTAACATCTCCATATTCATCAACAACAAAACCAATCCTTTTCTTCTCTTTTTTAAAGGCTATAAGTTGCGATGTAAGCGAAGTATCTTCGGGTATGTAATAAGGAGAAATAACCAAATCTCTAATCCGGTCTTTTGTAAAATTTCTATTAATTACCATTCCCATGATCTGTCTTTTATGGAGAAAGCCTATAAGTTTGTTAACATCTTTATCAAATATAGGAACTCGCGTATGAGGACAATTTGTTATTTTTTCAATAATTTTAGTAATATCATCATCTAGATTTACCGCAAATATTTCAGATCGGGGGATCATCGCATCTTCCACCTTTACTTTTTCTAAATCAATCATATTCACAATCATATCTTCGTGGCTTTTTGGTATCCTATGACTTGATTCTTTAACTATTAGTTTAATTTCGTCTTTTGTTAATAGTTCTCTATCGATTGTATCTTTCTTAATACCAAGGATGCCTAGGATTATCTTTGAGATAAAATTAATAATCATCACGAACGGACGAAAAATCTTTAACATTGGATATAGTAACCATGATATTGGATATGCAATTCTATCTGCATACAGTGCGGCAAAAGTTTTAGGAGTAACTTCTGCGAATATTAAGATTACAATTGTTAGAACAACTACTGATATAGCAACACCCGCATCCCCGTATAATTTGATAGCAATTAGTGTACTTATCGCAGATGCCAATATATTTACAAAATTATTCATTAATAAGATGAGGCCTAGCGTCTTATCTGGATTATTGATTAGGTAAGATACTTTATATGCTAATTTATCTCCTTCTTTACTTCTGTGTTTTAATTTATATCGATTTACACTCATTATAGAAGTTTCAGCACCAGAGAAAAAAGCAGACAAAACAAGTAGACCAAATAAGATATAAAACAAAGTTTGAGTTTCAAAATCAATCATATAAACACTCTTAAAACATACCGAAGATTGTTTTAGTGCCAATATAGGCAATAAATAAAAAAAGCATGCCGCTGATTGCTAAGTTCGTAGCTTTTTTTCCTGAAACATTTGAGGAGTATCTCTGATATATCAGATAAGAATAGACCACCCATGCAATTATCGAGAAACTTATTTTTTGCAGAGTTAGATTATCCGCATTGAACGAAACGAAGGGTGCCCCTGTCATGAGTGACAATGTGAGCAACAGAAAACCGATAACTATTAAATCAAACATTATTTTTTCCATTAACTCCATTGGTGGGAGCAAGTTACTTAGCATTGAACTTTCTAATCTTTTTAATTTTTTTTCTTGGAATTTCAACAATAAAGCTTGAATTGCTGCCAAACCAAGTAATCCATATGAAACGAGTGAAACGATAACGTGCAGTAAAAGGTTGTTATCAATTTCATGACTGCTTTGTTGGAAATCAGAAATCAAAGTGATGCCCACAATTGCTGCGGTCAGCGGCAATAAGATGAGCGCTAAATGATGAACCGGTTTAACAAACATTAAAAGTAAAAGTAAGTAATTTAGAATCAAGAAAGTAAATAATAGGGCTAGAATGAAATTCAACTTTATAGAGTAAGTTGTTATTAAAGTAAACGTGAAAACACTTAAAACGATAATTGTGAATATAAATATTGGATAAAAAAATTGTTTTGATGAATTTTTATCAAGTATTTGCTTCATGCAGATTGATGAAATTAATAAACCAATAATACTTAAGATTGAAACTGCTGTCATTTTATATACGAGGACTGTTTAGCACCTATTTTTGTGGGACACTCTGCGGACTAATACGTTATCGAAATTTTTTTCATTAATCAGATAATATCAAATTTTTATCATAAAAGTACCACGATTGTAAAATAATCATATAATTGACTAAAATGGCTAACCCTCGAGGTCAACTAATGCTATAATTACGCTGTTTTTGAGAGGTCAAAATATGGTAAAAATCAGACTATCTAGAGGTGGGGCAAGAAAAAAGCCGTATTATCATATAGTAGTTATGGATCAGAGGCAGAGGCGTGATGGCAGATGCATTGAAAAAATAGGTTCATATGACCCAAATCTAGCTACAGACGCTCGTATATCAATCAATATTGACAGATTGAATTATTGGGAGTCTAAAGGAGCTCAGCTCAGCAATAGAGTTTCACTTTTGAAAAAATATTCTTTGGACGAGAAAAACATCGAAAATAGGAATAGAGCGAAAGCTGCTTCTCTTGAAAAAATGAAACAGAAACGTCTAGCAAAAAAGGATTCTGAGAGTAATTCATCCACGGCAGATGTCGCGACAGATAAATCAGCTGAACAAGAAGCAAGCGCCGAAGCTCCAGCTGAACAAGAAGCAAGCGCCGAAGCTCCAGCTGAAGAAAAAAAAGATAAGTAATAAATGCCTGAAGATAATTTTATTGTCATCGGCAAGATTATCTCGGTTCACGGAATAAAAGGCTGGGTTTCTCTAAAGTCTTTTGCAACTGAAGAACAAAATATATTAAATTATAAGCTTCATATAAAAAAAACAGAAAAATTCTCCCCAATATTTATTGAAGATTATTCAATAATGCCAAAAAAAATAATCATCAAGATTAAAGATATAAATTCAATCGAATCTGCAGAGAAAATTATTAAAAAAAATGTTTATTTGGATAGTAGTCAATTAGAAAAGACGGAAAATGGCGAGTATTACTGGTATCATTTAATTGGTTGCGATGTTATATCTGAGAATAAAAAAGTATTAGGAAAAGTGAAAGATATAATGAGAAATACCTCAAGCGATGTTTTAATTTTAGAGGATAAAAAAAATCATAAAGAGATTTTAATTCCATTTGTCAAAAAACATCTACTCGATGTGGACATTCATGAGAGAATCATCAAAGTTATCTGGGAAAATGATTTTTAATTTTTTGACAATATTTCCTGAACTAATTGATTCATTCTCTAATGTTGGGTTAATTAGCAAAGCTATAAAAAAAAATATTTTAGAAATGAATGTTATTCATCTGAGGGAGTTTACTGATGATCCACAAAAAAGAGTTGATGATAAACCTTATGGCGGTGGACCTGGGATGATATTGCGCTATGCGCCAATATCAAAAGGCCTTCAAAGTCTGGAGAATGCTGGACATATTATTTATCTATCTCCTCAAGGGAGTAAGTTAAATACTAAAAAAATTATTCAGCTTAAGGACTATAAATGCATCACATTTATATGTGGAAGATATGAGGGGGTGGACCAGAGGATAATTGATAATTTAGTTGATGAAGAGATATCGATAGGTGATTATGTAGTTTCAGGTGGCGAGATTGCATCCATGGTTATCGCAGAGGCAATCATCAGAAGAATTGATGGAGTCCCTGAAGATATAAAATCAATAGAAGAAGAATCTTTTGAAAATGGTTTATTAGACTATCCACAATACACTCGACCAGAATTGATTGACGACTTGAAGACGCCAAGTGTGCTCCTAACAGGTAATCATGCTGAAATTGACAGATGGAGAAGAAAGATGTGTCTTGGAATTACATGGAAAAAGCGACCCGATTTGTTAAAACAGGTGAAACTTACAAAAGAAGATGATAGACTTCTGTCTGAGTATATAGAAGAGTCCAAAAAAAATGAAATCTAATAAGATAATTGGCAAAGTAGAAGCAGCACAATTGAGAGAATTCCCAGAATTTTCACCTGGTGACACAGTTGTTGTCTCTGTGAAGGTGAAAGAGGGGAAACGTGAGAGACTGCAGCAATTTGAAGGAATTGTAATTGCAAAAAGTAATAAAGGCCTCAGCTCTTCATTCACAGTCAGAAAAATATCTTATGGCGAAGGAGTCGAGAGAGTTTTCCAACTACATAGTAAAGTCATCTCAACCATAAAAGTTAAGAGAAGAGGCGATGTAAGGCGCGCAAAGTTATATTATCTTCGAGAAAGATCAGGCAAATCCGCAAGAATAAAAGAAAAGTTAAACTAAACACCTACATTGAAAAAAGTATTTATAGGCTTAGGAAGTAATTTACAAAATCCTTTATATCAAGTTGTAAGTGCAATCGAGGAAATAAAATCTCACAATGATATTTGTCTGTTAGCAACATCTTCATTATACAAATCTAGACCAGTAGGCCCACAAGATCAGAGCGATTTTATTAATGCTGTAATTTTAATAGAGACGAAACTCAAGCCAGAAAACCTTCTTAATGACCTTCAAATCATAGAAAAATTACACTCTAGGGTGAGATTAAAAAAATGGGGACCGAGAACGCTTGATTTAGATATTTTGATGTTCGAGAATATAATTATGAAAACTAAAAAATTGATAATACCTCACCCTGAAATTATAAATAGACAATTTGTTTTAATGCCTTTACTTGAAATAACACATCAAAACTTCAATATTCCTTTAAAAGGGAAAATAAAGAAATATATATGAAAAAAAAAGATATCGGTTTCATTGTTATTGAAGGACCCATTGGGGTAGGAAAAACTACGCTTGCAAAAAAACTTGCTAATAGCCTAGGGTATGACACTTATTTAGAAAAGTATCAAAATAACCCATTTTTAAAAATGTTTTATACAAATCCCGAGAAATACGCACTAGCGACTCAACTTCATTTTCTTATTCATAGATCTAACGATCTAATGATTGACAATGGAATATTTAATGGTCGAAATCTTGTGTCTGATTTTTTTATTCAAAAAGACAAATTATTTGCGAAGACTATTCTTAATAAGGAAGAATATGACTTGTACCTGAGTATCGAGAAAAATCTAAAAATATCTTATCCTGTACCTAATTTAGTAATATATCTTCAAGCAAATAATGAGACGCTTCATGATAGGATTAGAACTAGAGATCATGAATTTGAAAAAAATATCGATTTTAAATATTTGAACAATATTAACGAAGCGTATACAAAATTTTTTTATTCTTATAAAGAATCACCTTTATTAATAATAAATACATCGAGCGTAAATGTTAATAACGATAAAGATTACTCTCATTTACTCAAAGAGATAAATAGAAGCTTGACGGGTAGAAATTTTCTAAACCCAAGTGGCGTGCAATAAATCTATGTCAAGAAAAAAACTTAAAGATATTTATGATTTGAAACAGAATAATGTTGGTATTACTGCAATCACTGCATATGATGCAAGCTTCGCTAAGTACTTTGATGAACTCCATGTTGATATTTTATTAATAGGAGATTCTCTTGGTGAGGTTATTAAGGGAGAGAAAAACACTCATTCTGTAACTCTAAAAGAGATAATTTATCACGCTACTGCGGTCTCGAAGTCGACTAAAACTTCATACTTGATTGCTGATTTACCCAAGGTATCATGTAAAACTCCTAATCAAATGATAAAGGATTCGTTGAAATTAATGACGGAGAGCAAAGTTAATATGATTAAGGTTGAGTTCAGAAAAAGTAATTTAAAATACATTTCTAATTTTGTTACAAATAATATACCAATATGTTGCCATCTAGGTTTAACACCTCAATATATTAGTAATCGAAATGGTTATAGGAAATATGGTAATACAAAAAAAGAGAGAGATAGTATAGTGTCGATGGCGTGTAATGCTGAAAAATTAGGAGCTAAGATTATACTTCTTGAATGTGTGTCAGAGATTGCGGTTAGGGAAATCAAGCAAAGAGTAGGTCTCCCAGTAATAGGTATCGGTTGTGGTAATAAGTGTGATGGTCAAATAGTTGTGTCTTATGACATTTTAGGGATAAGTTTTAACAAATCACCCAATTTTATATCAAAAAAATATAGCAAAATCCCGTGCTTTCACAATAGATTAAAAAAATACATTAGAGATGTAAAAAAGTTCTCATAATATGCATATTATCAATACAATAAATGAATTAAGAGATAATCTAGAAGGTGAGCGTTCAAAAAATAATAATATTTCTCTGATACCAACTATGGGAAATTTGCATGATGGTCACATTAGTCTTATCAAAAATGCAAAAAAATATAAATCTAAAAATTTTGTTACTATATATGTTAATCCACTGCAATTTAATGACAAGCAAGATTTGGAGAGTTACCCAAGAACACTAGATAGAGATTTAGAAAAGTTGATTGATGAAGATGTTGATTATGTTTTCATCCCAGATAATTTAGAGATAAGTGATATGATTATAAAAGATATAAATTTACCATGGGGTTTCGAAAATTTTCTCTGCGGGAAAACAAGACAAAATCATTTTTATGGCGTCTATCAAATTGTAGAATATTTCTTGAGAATATTTAAGCCGAAATTTGCATTTTTTGGAGAGAAAGATTATCAGCAATACCTTCTTGTGATGTATATTATCAAATCGCGTTTTCTTAAAAATAATATTGATTTAATATTATGTCCTACAATTAGAACAACCGATGGATTGGCTATAAGCTCTAGGAATTCTAGATTATCTAATTCAGAAAAAACTCTAGCAGCAAAAATGATGACAAGTTTTTTTAAGACAGTAAAAGATTATTTTAATTCCACAGGGTTATATAATATAGATAGTTTAATACCAAAAAATAAGGATATAGTCTTTGAGTATGCAAAAGTTGTTAATGAGAAAACCCTCTTAGAGAAACACGGCTTATCAGAATTTATAGATAAGGCATCATATAATCATAGACTTTTTGTTGCAATAAAAATTGGAAATACTAGGTTGATAGACAATTATGTTATAGAGGGGTATGATACATTATGATAAGAACATTCTTAAACTCTAAAATTCATAAAGCAACCGTCACAGATACACAAATAGATTACGAAGGTTCTTGTCAAATTGATATTGAGTTGCTTAATGCTGTTGGTATTAAGCCATATGAGAAAATAGATATATATAACATAACAAATGGAGAGAGATTCTCAACCTACGCTATAGAGGGTCCTCCCAGTAAAGGAATAATATGCGTCAACGGCGCAGCATGCCATAAAGCTAGTATTGGAGATAAGATAATTATTTGTACATATACAGACTTAGAAAAAAATGAAATTCTTAATCATTCTCCCAAAATAATACACGTAAATGAAAAAAATAAAATTGTACCCAAAAATAGTGGCGAAAAACTAAAAATGCACAATGGATGATAATGTTGAAAGCCGTCTTTCACTAAAAGCACTCGAGTATAAACTCAGTGGAATCAAAAAACTTAGCTCAAAACAATTAAAAAAGAACAAAAGCACCTATACTTTAGGTGGCCTTACAATCGATATAAGTAGAAACTTTTTAAATCAAGAAGTTTTAAACGACTTATTTTTGTTGGCAAAAAACTTAAATCTTAAAAAAAATATTACTAAGCTAGCGAATAACCAGTATTACAGTATCTCTGAAGCGAAAAAAGTATCCCATATATATTTGAGAAATTCGTCATCATTTAAATCTAGCCTAGGTAAAATGTTGAAGCTTTATGATCTTTTCATAAAACGTGATACAAATCCATCTAAAATAAAGAAAGTTGAATATGTAATTGTAGTTGGTATTGGTGGCTCAATCGCAGGATCAAAATTATTAAGTCAAGCTCTATCGAATTATAAAATAAATAACTTGAAAACATTTTATATTTCAAGTGCTGATACTACTGAAATTGACGATGCTCTAAAAGAATGTGTTTTAAGTAAAACATTATTTATATTTTGTTCAAAGAGTTTTAAAACACAAGAAGTTATTCTGAATCTTAAATATATAAGGGAAGAGGCGCTCAAAGAAATTGATAAAACTCATTTGAAAGATAATTTTATTGCTATTACATCCTACAAAGATGCAGCTTTGAAGATGGGATTTAAAAATTCCCGTATTTTGAGTTTCTCTAATAATATTCCAGGTAGATTTTCTTTGACCAGTAGTATAATTTTCCCAGTGTTATTAGAAATAGGGAAAAGCAACATTAAAAAATTCTTTGATGGCGTTAAATTAATGGACAAACATTTTTGTAAGAAAAAATATGAAGATAATATACCGGTAATTTTGTCCCTTATCTCTGTTTGGAATATTAATTTCTTATACAAGAATGCATTATGTGTATGCCCTTATAACTATAGACTTCGTAATTTTGCAGATTATCTTCAACAGCAAGAAATGGAGAGTAATGGGAAATCAAATGATATTCAAGGTAATAAGATTCCCTTTGCAACATCACCAATAATTTTTGGTCAAAGAGGGACTGAATGTCAACATTCTTTTTTTCAGATGATCCATCAAGGTCATGTTGATATTTCTGTTGATTTTATAGCAGCTTTAGAAAGTAAGAATAATAACTCAATTAAATTCCTCTTATCTAACCTTCTAGCTCAAGCAGAACTGTGTTTTAGCGGAAAAAATACTAAAAAACTATATAAAAAAATCAATGGTGGTACATCCTCAAATATTATTTTGTTGGATTCTGTAAACCCAGAGACTATTGGGTCGCTATTGAGTATGTATGAACACAAGATTTTTACAGAAGGTCTGCTATGGAATATAAATAGCTTTGATCAATGGGGTGTCGAGGAGGGAAAAATTTCAGCGAAGAAGATATTAAACATTATAAAAAAAAAGAAAGATCTTAAAAAAATATCAAAGGTATTAGAATCCCTGGGTAAGAATACTAAATAATTTTTTTGATATTTTCAATTTTCTTAAGTAAATTATTCTTGTTCGTATCAATCAATGTTATGTGCCCAAGCTTTCTATTCTCTCTCTCTAATTTACCATAGTCATGAAAACCTGATATGTCTGATAGACACTCAGCTCTATCCTTAGGCATTTTAGAAATTATATTGACCATACCAGAGTACTTATTCATCTCAATATCTGAAATCTGTTCGTTTATAATGCATCTAATATGAGCTTCAAATTGACTTATATTCGCGCCTTCAATAGTCCAATGACCTGAGTTATGGACTCGTGGAGCCATTTCATTAGCAATTAGCTCTTGATTATTTATGAGGAAAAATTCGATAACAAGTATTCCAACGTAGTTCATTTTATCACAAAGCACTCTGTGATATTCTTCTGCTTTTTTTTGTAATTCTTCATTTTCGTAAGGCGCAATACTATAATCGAGGATGCCGTTATTATGATTGTTTTCTACCAAAGGATAATAGACCGTATCACCATCTAGTGTGCGTGCTCCAATTAATGAAAGCTCTGTTATGAAGTCAACTTTTTTCTCTAGAATTAAATCTTTTGATCCACATAATGTGAATGCCTCTTCAATTTTTTTATCATTAAGATGAACTTGATTTTTTCCGTCGTATCCCATAAACCTTGATTTTAAAATTGATTTATTTGTTATTTCACTAACGGCATTTTTTAAATCATTAATATCATTTATCTCATAAAAATCAGTGACAGGAACACCACATTCTCTAAATAAGTTTTTCTCTTTTAATCTATCTTGACAAATCTCCACAGATTTTGAATTTGGATAAACTTTTGTTTGCATCTCTAAGTAATTAAGTGATGATGAGGGAACATTTTCAAAATCAATTGTAACAACATCACATTCTTTAGCTAAGAAATCCAAATATTCTTTATCATCATATTTGGCTTTGATACACTTAACTCTTTTTGATGCAGGTGGTTTGTCACTTGGGTCTAGGACAATAAATTCTACATTTTTATCAATAAATGAATCTACCATCATTAATGCTAGCTGCCCACCACCTAATATACCTACTTTCATTTTATTTTTTTGGATTATTATTTTTTAAAATACTTTTTGATTGTTGCTTTCTAAACTTTATTAGGTTTTTACTGATATTTTCATATTTATTTGCCAGTATGCTTGTAGCGAGTAGACCTGCATTTATAGCTCCACTTTTTCCAATCGCAACTGTAGCTACGGGAATACCCTTGGGCATTTGATTTATCGATAACAATGAATCTAGACCATCTAACTCACTAGATTTTATCGGTACACCTATGATTGGTAATTCAGTCAATGACGCAATCATGCCTGGTAAGTGTGCGGCACCTCCGGCTCCAGCGATAATAACTTCTAGCCCTCTTTCGCTGGCTGATTTAGCATACTCAAACATGAAATCTGGTGTTCTATGCGCAGAGACAATTTTTGTTTCATGTGGTACTTTTAATTTATCGAGTATAAGACTCGATTCCTTCATTGTCGGCCAATCACTTTTAGATCCCATGACAATTCCAACTAGTTTTGTTGCATTCTTCATAAACAGATTGTAACAGTATATTGTTTATGAACAATACTTAATATCTTTTATTGGTCAAATTGATTCATGTTTATTATAATCGTCATATAATGAGAATATTAATATGATTATAATCACAGGTGGATCTGGTTTTATTGGAAGCAACTTAGCGAAGAGTTTAAATACTGATGGAGAGGAAGACCTGCTCATCATAGAAGAGCTCGATAAAAATAAAGATAAGTTTGAAAACATAACTGATATTAAATACATTGACTGTATTGATAAATACGAATTCATAGAGAATTTAAAAAATAATACAAAATTTGCGAATTCAATTAATATTATATTCCACATGGGTGCTTGCTCTAAAACGACAGAGAAAGATAGAGAATATGTGATGGAAACGAATCTTGAGTATTCTAAGGAGCTACTTCATTTTTGTTCAAATAATTCCAAGTCATTAATTTACGCTTCTTCTGCTTCTGTATACGGTAATAATCGCACTTTTGTTGAAGAGGAAAAAAACGAGGAAACTCTTAATCACTACGCAGACTCAAAGCTACAATTCGATAACTATTTTAGGGATAATCAAAATAAGATTTCTTCTCAAGTGGTAGGTTTAAGGTACTTTAATGTATATGGTCCAAGAGAACAGCACAAAACAGGTATGCATAGCGTAGTGCTATCTTTCTATAACCAATTAGAACGACAAGAAAGCATAAAACTCTTCAAAGCAAGTCATGGATATGCTGATGGAGAGCAAAGAAGAGATTTCATTCATGTTGATGACACAGTTAAAGTCAAAAAGTGGTTTTCGAGTAAACATAACATTTCAGGAATCTATAATGTAGGAACAGGAGAAAGCAGGAGTTTTAATGATGTTGCTAAAAATGTTATTCAGTCATACAACAAGGGGGAGATTTCATACATAGAATTTCCTGAGGGGTTAGAAGCTCAATATCAAGCATTTACAGAGGCAAATATTAACAAAATTCGAGAGTGCGGATATGAAACTAATTTTCTGTCTATTGAAGAGGGCGTCAAGAAATATATTGATTGGTTGCAGAGAGTTTGATGCCTCATAGGGAAAAAATTTTAGTAGTGATGCCATCATGGATAGGTGATACCGTTATGTCTCATCCGTTGCTTGCAGAACTTCAAAGTAATTTTAATGACTGTGAAATTGACGTTTTAGCAAGGCCATTTACTCGAGATTTATTAGATTTAATCCCGCAAATTAATAAAAAATACTTCTTAGATGTCGAACATGGACAATTTGGATTTTCTAAAAGATTAAATTTAGTCAGAGAACTCAAACAAAGAAAATACACAAAGACTTATATTCTTACTAATAGTTTCAAGTCTTCTATTATTCCTTGGTTGGCAGGTATACCAGAGAGAATTGGTTATTCAACTGAGTTAAGACACTTACTTTTGACGAAGAGATTCAAATATAAAAAACACGAGAGAACAATGGTCGAAAGATATTTGCATCTTGTGAATAAAAAATACAATTCTCGAATTCGCCCTAGACTTAAGATTGATACCTCTCAAAAAAATAAAATAAAATCAAAGTTCGATATACAAAATGAAAAAAATATAATGCTTTGTCCTGATGCAGAATTTGGGAGTTCAAAAAAATGGCCAATTGAACATTGGATATCTCTTGCTAAAACTTTTCAAGAAAACGGATTTAATGTCTATTTCCTTGGAAAAGATGAAAGTATCAGCTCTTCTATCAGGGATAATATAAATTCTGATTCTGTAGTTTCACTTATAGGTACAACTTCTCTTTTAGATGTAATATATCTTCTCTCACTTGCAGATTTAACTATTTCAAATGATTCTGGACTCATGCATATTGCAGGTGCAGTTGACTCTAAAATAATCGCAATCTATGGATCTTCCTCGCCTTTTTACACTCCACCTTTGATATCTGAAGATTTCGGTGAGGTTGTCTACAAAGAGTTGAGTTGTAGCCCTTGTTTTAAGAAAGAGTGCCCACTATCACATTTAAACTGTCTGAGGTCCATTACTTCAAAAGAAATTTATGATATCTCATTGCGTTACTTATAGCGAGCTAATGTGTTTCTGTATTTCTAAAATTGTTCTTTTATAATCCACAGTTATATGTTTCCCACTTGATGATTTATCGGTAAAATCAAGTCTGTTTTTAAAAGAATTAATCGTTTGCCATCTTAAACTTGTAGACGATTTTTTTGATGGAAAAAAACCGACTGTCTTTTTATTTAATGCACCCGCAACATGAAGAGGGCCAGTTGAGCCTGCAATAAAAATGTCACAAGCAGAAATATTCAAGACCATATTTATCATATCATTTGATGGTTTTAATTTATTCACTCGTACTCTTGACGATAATTTAGAAATTATCTCGTCTATAATTATTTCATCTTCAGGTGTGTAATGGAGCATAAAATTGTAATCATCAAATCCTCTCAGGCCTTCACAAATCTGCACATAAGAGTCAACAGATAAAGATTTCGATGATCCTCCCGTAGATGGATGAACAAAGATAATTTTTTTTTCACTATTGAGCATATATTTTTCAATGAGATTATTTTTATGATTTATCTTTTCTTCTTCTTTAAGTTTTAAATACGGTGGTTCATCTACATTGACTAAGTTATCTCTTTGTAGAATTTCAAACATATAGTTTACAATATCCATATTGTATTCATATTCAGGTTTTTCGGAGCGTGATCTTTTTTGATGCAATCTAAAATTGTGAAAAAATTGCGCAATCTTAGTTTTCGGCGCAATACGGATAGGTATACCAATTTTATTCAAAAGATATCCGATTCTAAATGTAGAGAAAAAACATATTGAGATATCAAAATTAAATGATGTAATTTTCTTTTTAAGTTTACTTAAATCATCATCACAGATAACATCATCAATATTTTCACACATAAGAGCTAAGTCTCTAAATTTCTTAGAGACAAGAATAACAATCTTGCAGTCTGGAATATTCATTTTAAGCCATGCTAATGCAGGCCAAACGAGAATTAAGTCGCCCATTTTATCATTTCTGACTACTAAAATTACTGGTTTTTTATCAGACATTCTGGTTATATTTTTTCTTGAAAATATTTGATTGTTTGTTTCAAACCATCATCTAAACTTACATTTGGCTCCCAATCAATATTTTCTTTAGCGCTAGAGATATCTGGTTTCCTTCGAAGTGGGTCATCCGTAGGTAATGGTTTAAGAATAATTTTTGATTTAGAATTGGTCAATTTTATTATCGCATTAGCTAGTTCGACAATTTTATACTCTGTAGGGTTACCTAAATTTATTGGGCCAGTAATATTTTTTGATGAGTTCATCATTTTTACCATCCCATTAACCAAGTCGTCAATATAGCAAAAAGATCTTGTCTGACTTCCATCTCCATATACTGTGATGTCAATATTCTGAAGTGCTTGCATAATAAAGTTACTTACAACTCTACCATCGTTTGGATGCATGTTCGGGCCATAAGTATTAAATATTCTGACTACTTTAATATCTAATTGATGTTGTCTATGATAATCAAAAAATAAAGTTTCCGCGCATCTTTTTCCCTCATCATAGCAACTTCTTGGACCAATAGGGTTTACGTTACCCCAGTAACTCTCCTCTTGTGGGTGACATTCAGGATCCCCATAAACCTCCGAGGTTGATGCTTGTAGTATTCTGGCATTAATTCTTTTTGCTAAACCTAGCATATTTATGGCACCATGAACGCTGGTTTTAGTTGTTTGTACTGGATCGTGTTGGTAATGAATTGGAGATGCTGGACAAGCAAGATTATAGATTTCGTCAACTTCTACGTATAATGGAAAACAAATATCATGTCTAATAACCTCAAAATAAGGATTATCAAATAGCGAAGAAATATTTTCTTTGCAGCCTGTGAAGTAGTTATCGATGCATAATACATCGTTTCCCTCATCAAGAAGTTTTTTGCATAAATGAGAGCCAATAAAGCCAGCTCCACCTGTTATGAGAATTTTTTTCATAGCATTAAAAATTATACCATACCTTAAACTTTTGTTATTTGCTATAATATTTTGAAGATGAAAAATATCCTTGCTATATGCACATCACCAGATAGAGGCGGACTAGAATTATATTTCGTTTCATTTGTGAATTTTTTCTCACAGCATAATTCCATATTTACAGTTTGTAGTAGCAATTCTTTTATATCATCGAAAATTTCATCACCGTTACTTTATCTAAGAAAAAATAAAATAATTTATGTATTAATAAAAATTAAGTCTCTATTGAACTTTATAAAAGAAAACAATATAGATTTAATACATGTCAGTTGGACGAAGGATTTATTTCTGGCTGTTTTGCTTAAAAAACTATCAAGGAGAAATATCAAGATTATCTACTACAGACAGATGAAAATTACGAGGAGAAAGCATGACATTTATCATAAATTTATATATATGAATATCGACCTTGTCATGACAATTACAAATAACCTCCGAAAAGAATGCTTAGAATGCTTACCTGTAAGCAGTGATAAGATCAAAATCCTTAAGTATGGCATTAAAGAATCAGATAAAACTGCTGATAAAAGCAAGATATACCATAAACTATCAATCGATGAAAATAAATTCACAATTGGTGTATTTTCAAGGATTGAGGAGCAGAAAGGTCAACATCTTGTAGTAGAGGCGTTAAATTTACTTTACAACAAGAATATTCAGTTACTCATTGTTGGTCATTGCATGGATGAAGATTATAAAAAAAATCTTATTGATGCTATTACTCGATATAAACTTGACCAGAAAATTTTCTTTGTTCCTTTCGTTGATAATCCTAGAGATATAATGGAGGTAATTGATTTAGTTGTTTTACCAACTTATGAAGAGACATTTGGTCTTGTTGTTGCAGAATCTATGATGTGCTCAAC
This sequence comes from uncultured Gammaproteobacteria bacterium, assembly GCA_902632305.1. GTDB lineage: Bacteria > Pseudomonadota > Gammaproteobacteria. The sequence continues at coordinate 48,537 of CACPCG010000003.1, read as the reverse complement.
ACCTGTCATTGGAAGCAATAGTGGTGGAGTGCCAGAAATTATCAATGATAATGTAAATGGACTACTTTTTAAGAGTAGAAGTTCCTCGTCACTAGCCGAAAAAATTTATTCCATCGTTGAATCGAAAGAATTAAGTGATATGTTAATTAAAAATGCTGAAGTTTTTATCAGAAAAGAATATGATTATGACAAGCATTTTATAAATTTCAAAAATATTTTAAAAGAGCATATATGAATAAAATAACAGGTACGATTATCACTCTCAATAATGAAAAGTTAATTACTGATTGCATACAATCATTAAAAAAAGTCTGCGATGAAATCATCGTATTAGACTCATTAAGCTCAGACCGAACCATTGAAATTTCCAAAGAATTAGGTGCAAAAACTTTTCTTCAAGAGTTTCTTGGAGATGGACCACAAAAGAAAAAGGCTGCAACATACGCAAAAAATAAATGGATTTTAAGTATCGATGCCGATGAAAGGCTGGAAGATGAATTAATTGATTTTATAAATTCACTTAGTTTAGAAGACACTAATGAGACAGCTTTCTCTTTCAAACGACGTAACTTCTGTGGGAGTAAGTGGATTAAGGCTGCTAGTTTTTATCCTGATAGAGTAACAAGATTATATAATAGGGAAGTTGTGAACTATAACACGAACACGTCACACGCATTCGTTGAGGCAAAAGCTAAAAAAATAGATTATCATATAATACATTTCACTTATTCGTCATATACTGATTGGATAGATAAGATTAATTTTTATAGTTCTCAAAGCGCAAAAACAATGCATATTCAAGGCGTGAAGAGATCTACTATTCGTCCCATCACACATTCACTTTTTGCATTTTTTAAAAAACTAATTTTTAAAGGTGGAATTTTTCAAGGGATAGATGGCTTTACTGTTGCAATTACCACTATGTTTAACACATATATGAAGTATACGAAACTAAATGAGTTGTACGATACAAAGGCAGATCCTGATAAACATTTCCCTAAATCTAAATAGTTAGAAAATCCTCAGGTGTATCAATATCTTTTAGCATGGTAGTCAAACTTAACGATAAATTATGGTTAATGATATATTTTTTTAAATTGTAAATATTTAGGTTATTTTTATTAAGAACATCTCTATAAATACCTTTAAAACCAATCAAATAAAATCCGTTATCTGTTGATGGTCCAAGCACAAAATCATTATTTTCAAGAGTTTTGATTGCATAATCTAATATGGTAGAAGTTAAGCCCGGTAAATCCATACCCAAAAGAATTGTTTTGTCTGCAAATTTTGATTCATGTATTAGGCAATTTTTCATTCTTGAGATTAAATCTGGTCCTGTTTGACTCAAGAGATTATATTGATAACTTGTTTTTAATCCTTTAAAAAAATCATTTGAGCAATTAGGGTATACATAAAGATTTTTTTTAATTTTTTCTACATTCAATTTATTTATCTCGATTATAATATTTTCAATCATTTGTCTTGTGATCAAGCTTCTTTCATCTCTAGATAGTATAGGTGACAATCGTGTCTTCGGGTTACCACTATACGGACATTTAGTAAATAAATTGAGTGATATCATTATTTATACATTTTCTTAAGTAAATTAGTATCAAATCCAAAAAAATAAAGCAATCTTAAGCAACGCATTCTAAAAATAGTCTGCCAATATCCAAACTTTTCCCACCTCCTTACAGAAGTAATCACAGCGCTTGAAAAGTATACGGGATTCGAGTGTTGATTGAGTTTTTTTGATATCTCTAAATCTTCCATTAGACGTATATCGCTAAAACCATTTATCTTTCTAAAGAGGTTTTTTTTAATTACAATACATTGATCACCAGTACAATAACTGAATATCAATGATCGTAAATTAATAGCAGAAGATAAACATTTATACTTCATCTTTGTTGAATTAAATTTTAGCCTAAAGAATCCCCATTTAAGTGCTCTAGATTTTTGTTCTAGTTCCATAAAATTTTTTTTTGTAATCTTTGTGTCAGCATGAAGAAAGACTAGATATTTGCCATCTGCAATACTAGCCCCTAGATTTTGCTGTAATGCGCGATCTGAATTGATTATTCTAATTTTATCTACTCTTTTATCGCAATAACTAAGTGTATTATCCTTGCTCCCACCGTCGATAACTATAATTTCAATATCGAAAATATTCTTGAGCTCTCGCAACTCACTGAGTTGATTATCTATGGTAGACTCTTCATTTAATGTAGGGATGATTATTGAAAATTCTTTAGTCAAATTAAATTTCCTCCACAACTACTTCCATTACCTGCAGTACAACCATAACAATGATCAGCTATAGCAATTTTTTGACCCTCGGGGATTTTACTTAAGTCTCTTACATTTTTAATTATTCCATCTCCCATATGTATTTTAAGCATCTGATTAAAATCACAGTCATATAAATTTCCGAGATAATCTATGCTCACCAACGATTTACACATTAGATTAGGCAAAGTTTCTTTACAAAAAGAGTCCTTTAATAAATTCATATAAGTATTGAATTGATTTTTTGTGATAAGTGTACTCCCAAATCTAGCTATTGGCATATTTGTAATTACAAAAAGTTTATTGAAAACTATGTGATATTTATTTTTAAGATACTCTTTATATTTATTTTGAAGCGTTTTTTGATCAGGTGGTAAAGTTGGGCCTTGTGGATTATAGACTAAATGAAGTGGTAAGTTATTTGCAATACCATATCCAAGCTTATTGAAAATCTTGAGAGCCTTAATACTTTTCTCGAATACATCGTTACCTCTCTGTCGGTTAACATTTTCTTCTAGGTAGCAAGGAAGTGAGGCTATTATTTCTATTTCGTTGTTTTTAAGAAATTCAGCTAATTTTTCCTGATCTTTTTCAAAGATGATTGTGAGGTTACATCTATCAATTATATGACATCCTCTGGAACTTAACTCTTTTACAAAAAATTTAAAATTCTTATTTAGTTCTGGTGCGCCACCAGTCAAGTCAACTATCTTTATCTCATTTATATCTATGAAGTTTAACGTTAATCGCATAACTTCAAGCGACATCTGTTCTGTCCTTTTGGGGCTAGCGTTAACATGACAATGTAGACATGATTGATTGCATGTATAACCCAGATTAATTTGTGCAATTTTAAGTTTATCCCTATATATACTTGGGAAATTAGTGCTCATAAGTAACGGGTAAACATTATGCATTAAACACACCTCGATGATATAATAATTATACTATCATGAAAGAAGATTTTGCTAACATTGTCAGACCCCTTTTACCAAACGTTGATTATTGCTCGATAAGGTTTGTAAGTAGATATAGTAATATTATCAATGCCACTAGGAATGTTGTTGAACCAGTATTTATCAGTGAAGATGAGGGTGTTATGGTAACAGTCTATAATGATGGAGGCTGTGGGTATGGCGCAACAAGTAATACATCTAAATCTGGTATAAAATCTGCCATAGAATCAGCAATAGAGTGGGCGGATTTCACTAAAAATCGGCTTACATATTATCCAAAAATCAGTGGTATTAAAAAACAGTCAGGGTCTTATTTTACATCTGAGGATGAGCAGTGGTCTAAAATATCCATGAAAGACAAAGCTGATTATTTACTCGAGGTAAATAAAGCACTAAAATCTAAATCGTCAATTTCCAATTGGGGCGCTGGAATTCGATACAACAGCATCGAGAGTCAATTCATAGACACAATAGACTCTAATATAAGACAAAAGCTGTCTTATATATTGCCGCAGATGGTAGTTTCAGCAGAATATAAAAAAGAAATACAAACACGGACATATGGCGGACATGCTCATGCTAGACAAGCCGGCTATGATTTTATTGATACTATAAAGATGCACGATAGAGCTAGAATACTTGCTGAAGAGGCAGTAGCCTTATCCAAAGCTGAAAATTGTGATGACAAAATAATCGATGTGGTGATTGCTCCAGACCAAATGATCCTGCAAATTCATGAATCGATTGGTCACCCTCTAGAGCTTGATAGGATACTTGGGGATGAGAGAAACTATGCAGGATCCAGTTTTGTCAAACCAGAAATGTTTGGAAATTATAAATATGGGTCAGAGTGTTTGAATGTCACTTTTGATCCCTCAGTAACAAGTGAATTAGCATCATGTAATTTTGACGATGATGGCACTCAGGCCCAGAGAGAATATCTAATCAAAGACGGAATACTTCAGAGACCTATTGGAGGATTATTTTCCTCTCAACGAGCAGAAATGGATCACGTGGCTTGTTCACGGTCATGTAATTGGAACAGGCCGCCAATTGATAGAATGGGAAATATCAACCTAGAGCCAGGGCAAACTAATTTTAGCGATATGATTTCATCCATCGAGGATGGAATATATTTAGAGACCAATAACTCATGGTCGATAGATGATAAACGAAACAAATTTCAGTTTGGATGTGAAAAAGGCACTTTAATTAAAAATGGAGAATTAAAGAGTATAGTAAAGAATGTAAATTACCGAGGAATAACTGAGAGTTTTTGGAATAATCTTACCACTGTGGGTGACAAAAGTACTTTTGAAATCCTTGGAACATCAAATTGTGGAAAAGGTGAGCCTAATCAAACAATATTTGTTGGACATGCTACTCCTACATGCCATTTTAAGTCTATTGATGTATTTGGTGGTGTATAGTGCAAGAATATTTTAAAAAAATCTCAGATTTATTATTTAATGCATTAGAGAAATCAGAAATATTAATACTTAATTTTGATGCAGAAGAGACAGATTTCATTAGATTCAATAAGTCAAAAGTACGTCAAGCTGGAAAAGTTAATCAGGTTAATATCGATATTAACTTAATTAGTATGAAAAAAACCTTAAGATCGTCACTAAGACTTAGCACAGATTTTAAAAAAGATAAGGTTTTAATAATTAGAACGCTCTTTTTTCTTCGAAGAGAAGTAAATGAGCTACCAAAAGACCCGTACTTGATGTATGAGAAAAATCAAAATCACTCAGAACTAATCGAGAATAAAGGTATCAATAGTTTTGACATCACTATGAGGATTCTTGATATTTCATCTTCAAATGATATGGTTGGTATATTATCCTCTGGAAAAATTATCAAAGGCTTTGCAAATTCTTTTGGCCAATTTAATTGGCACGAAAGTGATTCGTTTAATTTTGACTGGTCTTTGTATGATAAAAATGGAAAAGCAATCAAACAGAACTATGCTGATCAAAAGTGGAATCAAGAGACATTTGCGAGATTGTATGAGGATTCGACTCAACAACTCTCTGTAATTGGGAAGCAAGAGCAGAGCATTGAACCAGGTGCATTTAGGGTTTATCTTTCACCATCTGCACTTAACGAAATTATTGATATGATGTCTTGGGGAGGTTTTAGTTATAAAGCAAATAAGATTGGTTCAAGCCCCCTTCATTTGATGGCTAAAGGTGAGAAATCATTTGACGATTCTGTTACATTTAGCGAGGATTTATCTAATGGTATCTCCCCACGATTTCACTCTGATGGTTTTATCAAACCCGAAAACACAGAACTCATATCCAAAGGTAAATACGAAAAATCCTTAATATCACCAAGATCAGCATTAGAATACTCTGTGACACATAATGCGGCAGAGGATTATGAATCTCCTGTATCGATTAAATTAAACTGCGGAGAGATAGACAACAGTAAAATTCTCAGTAAACTTGACACTGGTATTTATTTGAACAATCTGTGGTATTTGAATTTTTCAGATCGCAACAATGCAAGAATTACCGGTTTAACACGTTTTGGGTGCTTTTATGTAAAAAACGGTGAATTCGTTGGACCTATCAATACAATGAGATTTGATGAGACAATGTACAATATATTTGGAGAGAAATTAGTAGGTCTTACTAATAAACAACAGTTGTTAATGGATACTAGTACATATGAAGAAAGATCTATTCATAGCTCCACAATCCCAGGCGCAATTGTTGAGGATTTTAAATTAACTTTGTGAGTATGATTAAAACAAGATTTGCGCCAAGCCCAACGGGATGGCTTCATATCGGCGGAGTTCGAACTGCTCTTTATTCCTGGTTGTTCGCCAAAAATAATGGGGGAGAGTTTTACCTGCGAATTGATGATACTGACAAATCTAGAAGTGACCAAAAATATCTCGATTCCATATTATCATCGTTAGATGAGTTAGATTTAAAATCAGATAAGGATGTAATTTATCAATCACAAAGATTGGATATATACATTGATAATGTCGAAATATTATTAAATAACGACCATGCGTATTATGACAAAATTGAAATTAATGAGAAAACGAAGGATACAGATCTAAGCCTAGAATTTGATAATAGATTAAACAAAGAGGGTCATGTGATACGATTTCGTAATCCTAAGCAAGAGGTTGTTGTAGAGGATTTAATTCATGGTCCAGTCAAATTTAGCAATAAGGCAATTCATGATATCGTTATACTTAGATCAAATGGTATGCCTACGTATAACATTACATCTGTAATTGATGACAACTTTATGGGTGTCACTCATATTATTAGAGGTGATGATCATTTGAACAATACACCAGTACAACAAAATATATTTCATGCGCTTGGCTTCGATATCCCAAAATTTGCACATCTTCCTATGATTCATGGTACCGATGGAAAACGACTATCAAAAAGGCATGGTGCTGTTAACATAAATAAATTTTTAGAAGATGGTTATTTAAAGGAATCTGTAATAAATTATTTAGCTAAAACAGGTTGGTCTCATGGGGATCAAGAATTTTTTTCTATATCGGAATTAAAGAAACTATTTTCACTTAATAAAGTTACTAAGTCATCAGCAATATTTGATTACGATAAATTAAATTGGCTTAATCAACAGTACATCAAAAAAATGGATTTAAATGATGTTGCTAAACTAATCCTACCATACCTACAAACTCACAATCTCTCTGATATTGATATGGCATATTTAAAAAACATATTGTCCCTAGGTATTGAGAGAGAATATACTTTAAAAGAGATAGCTAAAAGTCTTGTTTATTATTTTATTGAGGAAATCCCTTATGATACCGATGATTTTAAAAAATTTAATCCAAGCAAAGATAATTTAATATTGGACAAAGTAATTAAAAAACTCTCAGATAATAATTTTGAGGATGAGGATAAATTAGGTTTGTGTTTTCAGGAATTCTGTCAAGAGAATGATCTAAAGTTTAAAGATTTTGGTCCTGTTGTTAGATTTGGCTTGACTGGGAGATTAAAGGCACCTGCTATTAATGAAATATGTTTCCTTTTGGGAAAGACTCGCACAATTGACAGGCTGAATAATTTTCAGATTTTTATGAGCAACAATGCTGTGGCGTCAAATGAATGACGCCACACATGAATTTAAGAAATATTGATATTTCTACGTCTCTTATGTTCAGGAATTATTCTTTCCATAGATATTTTGAGCAAACCATCTTTTAATTGTGCATTCTTAACTTCTACGTCAGAAGCAATAGTAAATGATTTCTTAAAGTACCTTTTTGATATACCACGATGGATGACTCCATCTTCTTCATTCTGATTTGGACTATGATTATCTTGTTTAGTCTCGATAGTTAAAACACTATCTTCAACACTAACACTCACATCATCTCTAGAGAAACCCGCAAGAGCTATCTCAATGTCATATTGGTTTTCACCAGAACGAACGATATTGTATGGTGGATAATTTGTTCCAATTGATGGTGATAATGAATAATAATCATCGTTGAACATAGATTCAAAGTGATTAAATATATCATCAAAACCAACGCTCACTGGACGCAGCTTGTTAAATATAGATAAATTTCTATTTGACATAGTTCTAACCTCCTAAAGTTAGCAAAGTTATTTTGAAGCCCACTAAGGCACTTCACAATAAGTAATATGGGCATTATCACTTTTTTCAAGGTCAATTCTGATCTAGACTGACAAGCAAAACATTAATTTTTCATTTTTTTTTGAGCATGTTTGTAATAGTATTGTCATATAATTAATAATGGAATGTTAATGAATCTTTATAAATATTGTTTTTTTTGTATGGTATTTCTCATTATGCCGCATATAGTATCTGCTGAATCATATGGAGGCAAATCTGACTCATATAAAAAGCAAAGTGATCTCAATTGGGTAATTGATAGACAACACATACAGACACCTAGAGGAGGCACGACCAAAGGTCTAAAGCCTGAGTTAGATTCTAATCCCTCTGAATACTATATCAAGTTAAGTAAATCAAAAAATACTAAGGACAAAGATCGTTACGCCATACTATCTATGATTGGAGAGTTCAGATCGAATTTTGAATTTACAGAGATGTTTGGCAGTGAATTTGATTACCAATTAGACAGCCCATATAAATCATGGGGCACTGAGATGGTGATCCCTTTGATTGTCGAGGAGAACTTGATTTCACTACAGCATATCATCATGATGCATTTTACCGGTGATAAAGGTGAAATTATTCAATCGCATGTTGTTAAACATTGGAGACAAGACTGGAAGTTTGAAGATAAAAATATTTTCACTTATCAGCCTGACATGAAGTGGGTTAATGTAATACAAAACAGTGTCAAGGGAACATGGAGTCAATCTGTTTACCAAGTTGATGATACTCCAAGATATGAATCTTATGGAAAATGGATTCATGGAGACGGTGGATCAAAATGGATAAGTAAAATCACACCCCGACCTTTACCAAGAAGGGAGTTTTCTGTTCGTGACGATTATGACTTCCTTTCTGGTGTCAATAAAATTACCATACTTCCTTGGGGATGGGTTATGGAAGAGATGAATGACAAAATTACTAAAAATAATAACTATGTTGGATCTGAATATGGCATCGCTCGATATCAAAAAATAAAAAACTATGATTTTGATGAAGCTAACAAATATTGGAAATCAACAAAAGAATATTGGAAAGAAGTTAGATTATCTTGGAATAAAAAACTTGATAATGAATCTGTAGTATGTACAAATAAGTTGGTTGATAGTAAGCCATCATATGTTTTTTATTTCACAGAAGCTGATGTCTTTGCAAAAGATAATAATCTAAGTCTTGCTAGAGAGAATATTAAAAATATCACAGCAAAATTTCATAAGAAAAATTGTGGTTGAATGACTTTAGTTATTTAATAAAACAAATAAATCTTTGTATAACTACTAGTGAATTTTATTATCAATTTATCAAATTAATAGGTATAATTCTCGATATCAATTGTGAGAAAAGGATACGGTTTATGTCCCCATCGTCTAGAGGCCTAGGACACCGGGTTTTCATCTCGGCAACAGGGGTTCGACTCCCCTTGGGGATGTAAATCGTATAATTTAAGTGGATAACCAAATCAAACAGAAATTACCAACACAAGAATACTGCTCTAAATGTGCATCTCCTGTAACTATTAAGATTCCAAAAGGTGATAATAGACATAGAGCTGTTTGTACGACATGTGGTTCAATATTTTACGAAAACCCTAAGGTAGTCTCAGGATGTTTGCTCACATGGAATGATAAAATCCTTTTATGCAAAAGAGCCACAGAGCCAAGGTCAGGTTTTTGGACTTTGCCAGCTGGTTTTTTAGAAAACAATGAGACTGTTGAGGCAGGAGCACTCAGAGAGACTTATGAGGAGGCAGGAGCAAAAACTAAACAGATTGCATTATTTCTTATGTGTAATCTCCCTCATATAAGCCAAATTTATATGATGTACCATGGAGAATTACTTGATGGAGATTATTCTGCTGGTCTAGAAAGTGAGGAAGTGAGGCTTTTTGGGGAAAGTGAGATACCTTGGGATAGTATCGCTTTCACAGTGATTGAAAAAACTATAAAATTGTATTTTGAGGACCGTAAAAAAGGCAACTATGGTATACATTTTGATACGATTGATAAACGATGAATAAGGTTGTAAACAAATGCACATTGTTAATGGTATTGATGCTTATATCAACCTATATTTTTGCTCATGAGGATGGTGAGGCTAGAATCGAGTTTTGGAAAAAATACTATAATCCCAAAATAGAAGCTTCTAATAATAAGAAACCATCTATAGCCATTGAGCTAATTAAAATTGGTTCTTTTTATCAACTCAAAACAATAACCGAGAACTTTACTTTCACGCCTAGTGAGAATCTGAAAAACAATAATCCGCATAGAGGGTATGGAAAACTTTTTATCAATAACAAATATGTCTCAAGAATTTATAGTGATTATTTTTTTATAAGAGCATTTCCTGAGGGTAATAATGAAATAAAAGTTATTTTAAGCAGCAATATGGACCATGACATAGCACTAAATGGTAATTTGATAAGTGATCAAATAGCATATCAGTTTCCAGAATATAACTTTGCTGAGGCAAGAGCCAAGGAACATGCTAAAGCAACTCAATGTGAGTTTTCTGAAGAAGGAAAATCTGATAGAGCAAAATTGCAAAAAATAGGCATGAGTATCTCTGAGTCCTCTAAGTATTTACAATGTCGTTATGATAGTAGAAACTCAATACTCACTAATTTTAAAAACCAGATGACAAAAATACAACGTGTTCATCATGATGCCATCTTAGATTCACTGTTGAAAAGAATAAATCTATGGAAGCAGTTTGAAAACAATAGAGTGTCTTTAAAAGATGCAAGAGAAAAAAATATTATACTAGAGGATAGTATACATTTAGCTGTTGAAAAGCACATCCAAAAATTCAAGAGAAGTAAATAGTCTATGGAAGGATTTTATCAAGCGTATTCAACAACATCCCAAATAATGTTCCCAATTTTGGTGTTCATTTTAGTTCTTATTGTTAAAGACTTAACTCGATATTCGAAAATATCTGAAAAAATTAAAAAGACACTTAATGAGATTTCTGAGGATATTGCTGATACTGGGTTTCCTCGAAATGCTGGTGAAAAAGATTTAGATATGATTATTAGATTTATTAAGTCAAAAATTAGCTAGTTCAAAATTCATTAAAGTATTTAAATATTTCATTTGCATTTAAATCTTGCATACAAACATTTTTTTTGCATGTTTTTATAATTTTTGTATCATAACATGGACTACAATCTAAATTTAATGATGCGACTTTTACGTTATTTGATTTTGTTTTATATGGTGAAGATTGATGGTGATTAGTTGGACCATGAATAGAAATAATATTTTTTGCTACCGCGCCTGCTAAATGTGCGCTACCACTATCTGTAGCTACAACTATTTTTGAATTTTCTAAAATTGTAATTAATTCTGGAACTGTTGTCTTTCCAGATAGATCATATACTCTCTCAGGAATCGGATAAAAAGTTGAAAAGTAATCTTTCTCTGCATTGCTACCTACTAAAAGAATATTCAGATCTGTTTGTGAAATTATTTTCTGCATTAGATTTTTCCAATTTTCAGCAGGCCAAGACCTATACCCTCTATGATTATCTTTTTCTATATGACTATTTGTTGGACAAAGTACAACATAGTCTTTCGTAATAGGGAATTTATTAGTAATTTTATTTTTATCAATACCAATTATTGATGGACAAGCAAGATTTTTATCGTAGTCTTTAAGATAAAGATTCAAAATTCTTAATTGATGCTCAACACGATGTTCGCTAAATATATCATCATTAACAAATTGGTATGGCATACCGAACTTTACTCGACTTTTTGTATACTTCACTACGTCATTAAATTTCTTTCCTATCTCTAGATTAAGTATCAATTCATAAGGATTAAAAATTGAATCATAAATAATCCTTTGTTTATCAAAATTAAAATAAAAGGGTAGTTTCGTATGTTTTAGTTTATAAATCTTCTTTATTCTCTTATCAAATTTAAATAAATCTGATATCCCAGGCTTTGTTACCCAGTGAATATCAACTTGATTTTTGAAATGTTCTACAAGTGGTTCTATTACTGATGTTGCATCAACAGTATCTCCCAGAAGCCCACATCTTATTACTAAAACTTTTTTATTTTGTCTTAAACTCATTTCTAGTTTAGAATATAGCCTATTAAAAATATTATATATATTAATTTAAAAAAAAGGAAAGTTTATAGCTATGAAACAATGGGTAAGATTTAGGTTAAATAATCAAGAAAAATTTGGGATGTTGGTAGATGAGGAAATTCAAATCTATACAGGTGACATGTTTTCTAGACCATCAAAGACAGATGAGAAGTTTAAGTTTGCTGAATGCGATTTGATTAATCCTTGTAAACCATCGAAAATAATTGCACTGTGGAATAACTATAAAACGCTGGCTAGTGAAAAAAATCTCAGTAAACCTGATAATCCTTTGTATTTGAATAAAGCTGTTTCTTCTATTATCAATATAGGTGATAACATAATAAGACCCAAATCATATAATGAGGCGATTTTTTATGAGGGTGAGCTTGGTATTGTCATAGGCAAGGTCGCAAAGGATATTGAAATAGATGATGCTAAGGATTATATTTTTGGCTATACATGTATTAATGATGTTACAGCAATGGATCTCGTTAAAAAAGACAGCTCATTTGACCAATGGACTCGATCGAAGAGTTATGACACGTTTGGAATTTTTGGCCCGACTATATCAACTGAAATAGATCCAATGAATCTACAAATTACTTCTAAATTGAATGATGAGATTGTGCAAAATTATAATACTAACGACATGTTCTTCAATGTATATGAGATTGTAAGTTATCTATCAAAGGATATGAGTTTACACCCTGGTGATATCATAGCGTGTGGAACTAATGCAGGCCTTGGACCAATGAATGAGGGAGACACTATCCAAGTTTCCGTTGAGAAAATAGGCGAGCTTACAAATAAATTAATTTAAAAAAGTTTCGGGTTACCTTCTTTTCCAGATATCCGAGGAGTTGTCTGGTCGTTGTTTTGGTTTTTCATCAAATATAATATTTTCAGAGCCATTATATATCAAAAAATGTCTACCCTTTGCTCTACCAAGGAGCGTTACCCCCGTCTCTTTTGCGACTGAGTACCCCATCTCTGTAATACCGGAACGTGATAGTAAATATGGAATATTCATTTGAGCAATTTTTATTACCATTTCGGAAGTAAGTCTTCCTGTTGTGTAAAATATTTTATTTTCACTGTTAATCTCATTAATCCACATGTTACCTGCAATCGCATCAACCGCATTATGCCGCCCAACATCCTCTATGAAATCAATTATTTTACTACTTGAACATAATGCACATCCATGGACAGCTCCAGATAATCGGTATATCTCGTTTTTTTCATGAAGGAGTTTAAGTATCTTATAGATTGTTGATTGTTTCAATTTTCCCGACTGAATATTTTTTTCCTTCAGATCATCCCAAATACCCCCAAATGTTGTTCCTTGTCCACAACCCGATGTTACAACTTTATGTGTAAGTTTATTATCAAAATTCTTGATATCATTCTGCGTAACTACTGCAGCACTGTTAGTTTCCCAATCAACTTGAACTGACTTGAGATCAGATAGTTTACTCACGAAACCCTGATTTCTAAGATATCCGATTACCAATGCCTCAGGATAATGCCCCAGAGTCATTAGTGTAACGACCTCTTGTTTATTTACATATATAGTTAGTGGCAACTCTCCAGTTATTGGAAACTCTCTTTCAGAGTCATACTCATCTATAACTTTTATATTTTTCATAGAAGGTCTTGTAGCTCTCGATAAGTCTGGCATTTTTGTTTTATTAGAAGTCATTATCTGTTAGATTATATTATAATTTAAATTTTGTAATGAGATTATTCGTATTTTCTTTCCTATTTTTCTTATCTTTCAGTCTTAACGCTGAGATAATGAGAGTTACCATTTTAGGCTCCGGAACACCAAGACCGGATATAAAGAGGTTTAGTCAATCGATTTTAGTCGAAGCAGGAGAGCAGAAATTACTTTTTGATTCTGGTAGAGGTACTGTCATTAGATTAAATCAAATGAATGTTGACATTGCGAAAGTTCAAAGCATTTTTTTCACTCATTTACACTCTGACCACATACTAGGTTTTCCGGATCTTCTCCTAACAGGGTGGATTTATCGCAGAAATGAAATTCTTAATATTTATGGGCCAAAAGGAATTGGCGGCTATGTAAAAAATATCAAAAAAGCATACCAAGAAGATATTCATATACGCACTCAGACACCGGAGAGTCTTGATATCAAAGGTCTAAGAACTAAGATTAATGTTATTGAAGAGGGGTTAATTTATAATCAAGATGATGTAAAAGTTTTTGCTATCGAAGTTGATCACGGAGGTGGTGTAAATCACGCTTATGCTTACAAAATTATTTATAAAAATAAAGCTGTTTTGATTTCAGGAGATACGAACTATTCTGAAAACTTAGTCAAAGCTGCGAAAAATGTAGATTTACTGATTCACGAGATTGCTTCAGCACCGAAAAATCTAATATCTAAATCTGAAAAAGTAAAGGGCATAATGAATTATCACACTACACCAATAGAAATGTCTAAGGTAATAAATCAAAGCCAACCTAAGTTTGTTGTTCTAAATCATGTTCTTTTATTAGGTGGAATTTCTGAATCAGATGTCCTTAATGAAATAGAAAAAAATCTCACGACGTCTACACCAATTAAAATTGCATTTGATTTAATGGCAATTGATTTATCTAATAAAATTAATGTTTATTCTGTTGATTATACAAAATGAAGATCATGGGAATAATAAATTTATCAGAAGATAGTTTTTGTGAAACTGGAAAGTTTTCAAATAATAATGATGCTGTCAAGTATGCGGAATATTTGATTTCAATAGGTTGCGATATTATAGATTTGGGTGCGGAGTCAACTCAGCAAGGTTTTGATGAAAAAAATTCAGAAGAACAGCTTGATAAGTTGATACCATTCATTAATCAATTTAATAAAATAAAGAAACAAACAATACTCAGCATTGATACAAGGTCAGTTAGAGTAATGGAAGAATGTGGGAAACTAGGAGTAAGTTTTTTCAATACCATTACAACCGGAGAGGGGATGTCAAATTTAGCTGGTTTTATTAAACATAGTAATAGTGAAATCATTTTGACACACATGCCTGTCGAGCATAAAGAAAGTAAAAATTTAATTACTAGTGATATTATAAATTATTTAATTTCGTTTTTTTCAAAAACACGCGAGGAGCTTATTAGTAAAGGTGTCTCAGGTGAAAAAATTATTATAGATCCTGGAATTGGATTTGGTAAATCAGGAAGTGATAATTTGAAAATACTGAGTAATCTTGATATTTTTGTTCAACAATTCGAACGAGTCTGTATTGGTGTAAGTAATAAGAAATATTCTTCCAAAGTCTTTGAGGGTATAAAGGAGAAGGATTATCCTCTTGTAACCCTTATAAATACAGCATTATCAGGTTATCAAGGAGTTGAGATAGCAAGAGTTCATGATGTAGGAGTAAATAAAGATGCATCTGAAGTGGTTAAAGCAACGCTTAATTCATAATAGAAATTAGCGCTTTTTCAAAATCTCTTGTAAATTTCTCTAAATTATAAAAATCACTCATAAATTCATGACTTCTAAGCTTTTTTGATATTTGTTCTCTATAGACATCATCTTCAATGAGATTTTGTATTTTTTTTGAGTATTCCTCTAAATTAAATGCAACTAATTCGTTTAGATTAATTGATTTTAACAAGCTATGACTCACTCTTGATGCAAAATGATTACCAGAAAAACCTACGATTGGAATACCGCATTGAATAGCATCTGTAGTAGTAGTATGTCCATTATATGTAAGGGTGTCTAATGCGATATCTGATAGACATAATCGCTGTAAATGCATATCTCTGGGAAGTCTATCTGCAAAAATTATTCTATCTATCTCAATTCCCTGACTCGAAGCAAATTTAGTAATATTATTTTGCATAATTTGATTTTCTTTAAGTAACCAAATTACTGTAGATTTATGTTTTTTAAGAATATTTATCCAGCACTCAAATAAAGACTTCTCAATTTTAAATGATTGATTAAAACATGAAAGTATAATTTTATTTAGTGGTAATTGATGTTTAAGTTTAAAATTATTATTATCAAATTGTCTTGCCTTTATCTCTCCATCATTTACTTGATAGAATTTTGGTAAGTAAATTATTTTTTCGCTGTAAAATTCTCTTTCTGTTTCAGGTATGACAATTCTATCAGCAATTATATAGTCATAGTTCTCAGCGCACGATGTTCCAGGGAAACCTAGGTATGATACTGTAGACTTTGCTAACTTTCTCTTAATAATAGACATTTTGTTATGTGGAATTAGAACAGATAAATCTATAAGAATATCTAAATTAAAACTTTTAACTTTAGTTTCGATTAAATCATCGCTTTGGTCGTTAATATCAATAAAATTGTCAACATCCTTCTCGATATATTCGCGACAGTAATTTTCGTGAGCATAAGAGAAAACATAAATATTAAATAATTTTCTGTTAATATGTTTAAATAAGTTCTTAATCAGGAAAAAAGTCGGGTGATTCCTGAATTCACCACACATAAAGCCAATTTTAATTTTTTCATTTTTGGTTTTCGATAAACTTATATCATTACTAACTATATTAGATTGATTATTTTTTTGCCAACTCCGAGCATTTCTATAATTAATACTTTCATCATCATATCTGGAAACATTCATAAATGGATGTTCAAGACCCATCTCTATATTATCATTAAGTATTTTCTCTAATTCTGATATTACAGGCCAATCACATGTATTTTGAGCAACTTTATACTTTAGTATCATTGCCTTAAAATGGTTGCCGTCTATGTCTAGGCATTTATTTAAATTATTCAGTGATTCTGTGTAGTCATCTAGTAATTCAAAGCATAGAGAAATATTGTAATATGCATCAGCATATGAGGCATCGATGCCAATTGCATCATTACAGAGTTTTATAGCATTTTCATAGTCTCTTTTTTCAATATGAATTACTGCGAGGTTGTTCAGAGCTTCTTTTGATTTGGACAATTCTAACGATTTCTCATATTCGTTTTTCGCTTCTGTGATGTTACCTAAAAAATGATGTATATTTCCATAATTGATTCTTAATTTGTAGTCATCAGGATATTCTTCAACAACTTTTTTTAATTCAGATAGAGCTTTGTGGTATTGGTTGTTAGATATGAGTGATTGAATTTCAATTAAATGGTCTTCTCGAGTTAATTTCTTAACCATTAATGTAGTTTTGCTTTTTTGACTTTTATAGCACAGAATTTAAATTCTGGAATTTTTGCATCAGGATCGAGCGCTGCATTAGTAAGTACGTTCGCGGCAGCTTCAACATAACAAAATGGGATGAAGATTTGTCCTAATTGTAAGCCATCGTCTCTTCTGGCATAAACGTCTAATTTACCTCTCCTAGACTCAATTGTTATTAAGTCACCATCTTTTACTCCTAGTTTCTTCATGTCCTCATGACAAACATTTGCGAAAGGGTCTGGTTCTATTTCATGTAACATGCTCGCCCTTCTTGTCATACTCCCTGTATGCCAGTGTTCCAACTGCCTACCGGTAATCAAAATGTAGTCGTAATCTTTATCTGGTAACTCATCAGCATTTTTAAAAGGCGATATTTTAAATGTTGCTAATCCATCAGAGGTTGGAAAGTCATCAGTGAAGATAACAGGTTGCCCCGGATCATCTTTGGTGTTACATGGATAAGTAACTGAATGCTCTTCTTCTAATCTTTCCCAGGTAATACCTGCGATACTTGGCATGCACTGAGTCATCTCTTCAAATACTTCTTTAGGGCTATTATAATTCCAATCCAATCCCATACCATTCGCGATTTGCTGTATAATCCATAAATCTTGTTTTGCTTCACCTGGAGGGTTAACTGCTTGACGACCAAGTTGAACCCTTCTGTCAGTGTTAGTAAAACTACCAGTTTTTTCAGGAAATGCTGAAGCAGGAAGTATTACATCTGCAAAAAAAGCTGTTTCTGTTATAAATATATCCTGCACAACTAAATGTTCTAATTGTGATAGCGCCTTTCTGGCGTGATTTAAGTCTGGGTCTGACATTGCTGGGTTTTCTCCCATGACATATAAACCTGTTAATTCTTTAGCAACAATGGCGTCCATAATCTCTACTACTGTTAAACCGGGTTTATCATCTAGCTTAGATGCCCAAAATTTCTCAAAGAATTTACCAATCTTCGGATCATCAACTCTTTGATAATCTGGAAACACCATAGGAATCAATCCGGCATCTGATGCGCCTTGAACATTATTTTGTCCTCTAAGTGGGTGAAGTCCAGTTCCAGGTCTACCAATTTGACCTGTCATTAAAGCAAGTGATATGAGAGCTCTAGCATTATCAGTTCCATGTATATGTTGCGAGACACCCATACCCCAAAAAATCATCGATCCTTTCGAGGAAGCATATATCCTAGCAACTTCATTAAGTGTAGATTCAGATATCCCGCAAATTTTTGACATGATTTTTGGACTATAATCTTTCAGATGATCTCTGAGTTTTTCATAATCCTTTGTTCTAGTTTTTATGAACTCTTTATCAACTAAATCTTGATCTATTATTGATTTCATAATTCCATTTAACATAGCAACGTCAGTATCAGGTTTAAATTGCAAGTAATAGTTTGCATGTCTTGATATGTCTGTTTTTTTAGGATCCATAACAATAAGCGTTTTACCTTCTTTCGATGCGTTTTTCATAAAAGTTGCTGCGACAGGGTGATTGACTGTTGGATTGGAGCCAATAATAATAATTACTTCTGCTTCTGTAACGTCTGCTACTTGATTAGACACTGCCCCTGACCCTATCATTTCTAGGAGTGCCACTACAGATGATGCATGACAGAGCCGTGTACAATGATCAACGTTATTAGTATGAAAACCAGTCCTAATGAGTTTTTGAAATAAATAAGCCTCTTCGTTAGAACCTTTGGCACAGCCAAAACCAGCTAGTCCAGACGATCCTCTTGTGGCTTTAATATTTTTAAACCCGTTTATTGCAACATCTAAAGCATGCTCCCATGAAGTTTCTTCAAATATTTCATTTATGTTATCAAAATCATAAGTGTTCAAATCGATGTTTTTTCCTACACCTTTTTTTCTCACCAGGGGTTTAGTAAGCCTCCCATCATTATGTATGTAGTCAAAACCGTATCTTCCTTTTACACATAATCTACTTAGATTTGCAGGGCCATCTCGACCTTCTGCAAAAAGGATTTTGTCATTTTTTACATTGTATGATAGTAGACATCCAACCCCGCAGTAAGGGCAGACACTCTCTACTTTTTTATCGGGAATATTGAGAGCAACATCTTTTGATGGCATTAGAGCGCCAGTAGGACAAGCTTGTACACACTCACCGCATCCCACACATGTACTTTCGCCCATGAAATCATTTATATCGAAAACTATTTCTGATTTAAAACCTCTATTAGCATAACCTATGACATCATTTACTTGCTCTTCTCTACAGGCACGTACACATCTAGTACATTGGATGCATGCATCTAAATTTACAGCAATAGCTGGATGTGTTAGATCATGTTTTTCATGTATGTTAGATGGAAATCTATTTCGTTTTATGCCAAGTTTTTCTGACCAGTCAGCCAGTTCGCTTTTTTTATTATAAACTTTATCTGAGACATCTGATGACAAAAGCTCCAGTACTAATTTTTGTGAGCTGACTACTCTTGATGAATTAGTATTGATTGTCATTCCATCTGTTATCGTCCTAACACAAGACGGCTGTAGAACTCTCTCGCCTTCTATTTCGACCATACAAACTCTACAGTTACCATCAGGCCTCATTCCCTCCTTGTAACACAGATGAGGTATTTCAATTCCATTTTTTTTTGCTACATCTAGAATAGTTTCATTTGGATTCCCAAAGTAATTCTTACCATCTATTTTGACGGCAATAAATTGTCTACTAGCAATATCTTTCGGATTTGTAGCCATCTAGTTATTCACCTTTTTATATTCAACAATTGGAGTTGTTTCAGGTTCATTTGGAAAATACTTAATAACACATTTAAGCGGATTTGAAGCTGCCTGACCAAGACCACATATAGAAGCATCTGACATGACTTGAGATAGTTCTGTTAGTAATGGGACATCCCATTTCTTCTCTTTCATCATTTTAGTAGCTTTGGATGTTCCCACTCTACATGGAGTGCATTTTCCGCATGATTCATGAAGAAAGAAACCCATAGTAGTAGATGCAGCTTGTGCAACTCTATCTTTGTCGGATAAAATTACAATCGCTGCTGAACCGATAAAACAACCGTATTCATTAAGCGTATCAAAATCTAGTGGTATCTGATCCATTTTTGCGGGAAGAATACCTCCTGACGCTCCACCAGGAAAATATGCGTAGAAATTATGCCCAGCTTTCATGCCACCGGCATATTCATCAATTAGCTCTCTAACTGTAATTCCTGCGGGTGCCAGATGAACACCAGGGTTGTTCACTCTGCCACTTACTGAGAAAGACCTTAATCCTTTTCTACCATTACGACCGTAAGAGGTAAACCAGTCCGAGCCTTTTTCAATGATATCTCTCACCCAGAACAAGGTCTCCATATTATGGGCAAGAGTTGGTCTCCCAAATAAACCAACCTGTGCAACAAAAGGTGGTCTGAGTCTTGGCATTCCTTTTTTACCTTCGATTGATTCTATCATTGCAGACTCTTCACCACAGATATATGCACCAGCACCTCTTCTTAGCTCTATATCAGGTATCTCTTGATTGTATTTTTTTTGTAAGACAACTAGCTCGTCTGTGAGAATTTTTCTCACTGCAGCATATTCATCACGTAAGTAAATATAAATTTTATCAATACCAACCACTTCTGATGCGATTAACATTCCCTCTAAGAATCTATGAGGATCTGATTCAAGGTAATGTCTATCTTTAAAAGTGCCAGGTTCACCTTCATCAATATTAACTGCCAATAATCTTGGTGCTTCCTGTTCTAGAAGAATTCTCCATTTCTTCCCAGCTGGGAAACCAGCCCCACCTAAACCTCTAAGGTTTGAATTTTCTAATTCTTTAAGAATACTCTCTTTTGTAATCTCACCTTTTAATAGTTTTTCAAATGATTTATAGCCTCCCTTCTTTTGATACTTCTCCATATTTATGTAAGCAGGTATCTCTGGTTCTATTTTTTTCTTATCAACTGCATTTTTAACTTTTTCAAAATTTGCAAAGTCAATTGCATTAAATTTAACAACTGCAACCGGAGCATTTTGACATCTTCCAACACATGGAACCTTTTGAATTCTTACAGAACCTTTGTAATAACTATCCAGTTTGTTTGCCAACTCATTTGCTCCGTTAAGTTCACAGGATACTGAATCACATACTCTAACGGTAAGAAGAGGAGGGACTGCGTCTCCAGTTTTAATGATGTCAAAATGGTGGTAAAAAGTTGCAACTTCATATACTTCTGTTTGTGATATGTCCATTAAATCAGCCAGAGCGGTCATAAATTTTTCATTTATGTGACCTTTTGTATCCTGAATTTTATGCAGATATTCAATCAAGTGATCTCTTCGATAATTTTTAGTATTAAGAATATTCACGAGCTCCTCTTTTGTGTCGAAGTCAACTTTTCTGCCTCGCACTCTGAGTTTCTTATTTTTTTTAAATTTTTTCTCTCGCTTGAGACCGTCTTTTTGCTGTTTATTACTATCTGTCAATGGCTCTAATATGAACATTAAATCTTCGGCAGACACATCTTTAAAATTAGCATCTCTTATTGATGGTAAGATGAATCTCTCAAATCTTCGAACCTCTTTTTTCCAGGATGCATCGTCGAGTTGCTCCTTCTTTTGCCTTACTTTTTTAAGCTCCTGTGCAACTTCTAGAAAAGATAGAGACTTGCCATTACTCTCAATTTTCTCTAACTTTTTAACTGACTGAATATCAACACCATTTAATAGTTGCTCTTTAAGTTTTTTATGTTGAGATCTAGCTTGGACGATACTCAGAACCGGATATTCACCTAATGAATAGATTTTTTCTTTCCTTTTTCCGTTCACATATATGTGATATCTAAATTGCCAATGCTTATTACCATTCTTACGAATAATAATTGCTAACCCAGAGCCATCTGATAACCGGTAATCATTACTTTTGACTGGTGCACTGGTAATAATCGAATCTGTTAATTTTGCCATTATCCTATCTCTATTCCCCTTATTGTGGGTATGAGTGTGCTACTGCACATATATAAACCCATAAGGATTTACTGCCTTTTGATACAGTCCGTTGTGGAATAATTTAGAATCCTTTCAAAAATTATAAAAATACCTGAACATAATGTGGGTATTAATCATTCTCAATACCCACAGAGTACTACTTATACAAGTAACAATCAATGAAATATGATATCTTTTTATATAGATGTGTTTTTGATTCTAGAGTGATGGATTGACAAAATGACTAGGGAAGAGTGTATAGAATTTCTAACTGATTGTGCAGACGATTTGTGTATTTGTGGAGTTGCATCAAATCAAATGGAATTTAAAAACCTATCTGATGCAGAACTCGCATCACTTGTAGGAATAATAAAAAAAATGCGGACCGATAAGGAGGAAAAATTATGAGCGATGAGAAAGTTTACTCTGAGAATGAGATTGAAGATTATTTAAAAAATAATCTTCCTAACTGGTATTTTGAAAATGGTTGGATTAGGCGAAAGTATAAGACTGCTGGCTGGAAGGGAACATTAATGGTCATAACTACAGTAGGTCATCTAGCAGAAGCTGCCTGGCATCATCCGGATATTTCAGCATCATATGCCTTCGTTATAGTAAAATTGCAAAATCATGCTGCAAAAGGTATCACTGATAAAGATTTTTTGCTCGCAAAAAAAATAGAAGAAGTAGTTCATTGGAATCCTTCAGCTGAAGACAATACTTTAGAGGGCACACCAGATGATCCGAGATTTAAATATATTAAATATGATTAGTTCGCCAGGATTTTTCTGACAGCTTTTGTAATTTCCGTGTGAGGTAATCCATTTGGGATTATACGTTTTACAAACAGATTTTCATCGATGATGTACAAATTAGAACTATGCTCTACAATATAATTTTCTTTATCTTTGGAATCTAGTAAAGCATAAGAGGTTCTAAAGTACTCGCTGGCAAGATTGAGCATTTCTTCGCTAGATGTGAGACCTATGATGTTTTTATCGAAAAATTCTACATAATTTTGGAGTTGTTCTGGGGAATCTCTTTTGAAGTCTACGCTAATAAAAATTGGTTGAACTCTCGATGCGTCCTCTCCCAACTCTTTCAGCGTTTTGCTTAAATCCAGCATTGTGGTAGGGCAGATATCTGGACAATGTGTGTAGCCGAAGAAAACTAACATCACCTTGCCTTTGTAGGCGTCTAATTTCAAATTTTTGCTGCTACTTGACTCAAAAGTAATTTCTTTAAATGCTTTATTAAGATCTGGCATTGCAAAAACTTGAGGTACTAATAACCATATTAATAAAAATGTATATATAAATTCTGCTTTCTTGACCATATCGCTATTCTAGCACTATGACATCCCAAAAAGGGAGAAAATACGAGTAAAATAAAGGCTTATTTAGCCATTAAAATACACGCCTAATCCATGCTAAAAAAAGAGGAAATTGATAAGAATTTTAGCAAATGCTTATATAGCTTAAATTAGTTGAAAATAGATTTGACTAGGTAAAGTAAAGATTTTACTATATTTTTATTGGGAATTAATTCCCTAAGGAGCTTGGTTCCAGAGAGTAAATCTCTGGATTTAAAACATTAGTTTACAAGTATAATCGTTCGATTTATCTGGGAGGTAAAGATGATCGGAAACATATTATTAAACGTACGCTACCTATTAGCACCAATACTAATTATAGTAGCTGGCGCTGGTGTCCTAATCGGAGGCATTATGGCATGGCTAGGTGTAGTATTACTTTTTGTTGGTCTATTAGTAGACATAGCAACAAAATTTGAAACTACTGGCGTAGGAGTAGACGAAGAAGGAAACACTAGAGGATGGGCAACGTTCCAAAACTTGACTATGTACTTTATGCTTCCTGTGTTCGTATTGTTCCAGTTAGTTATGGCTTGGAGAGTTTACTCTTTCATGTCACTAGGTGGAGCTGAAGGCGCAGTCATTATGGAAATTATTCCTGGACTGTTAGTCATGCACGAAGGTATATCAGGTCTTAACTTGATTGGTGCTACACTTTCATCTGGTATCTTTATTGGTATCGGTATCATTTATGGTCATGAGTTATCACACACCAAAGGTTTTGGTTTTGTAATCTCACGCCTAATGATGGCACTTTCTGGTTCAGCACATTTCTGCTATGCACACGTGTACAACCATCACTTAGAACTTGCTAGTGAAGATGACCCTGCAACTGCACCACGTGGTCGCACAATTTATGGTCACTACCCACTATCATATCTAGGTCAATCAAAGTTTTTATTTAACATGGAAAAAGAAAGACTAGGCCGTATGGGCGTACCTTTCATTTCATGGCAAAACCGTTGGATTCGTGGTTACTTAATGGCTGTTCCAACAGTTACTCTGTTTTTCTTAGCAGGTGGCTGGATTGGTATGGCTTGTTTAGCTACAGTCTGGGGTATTTCAAACTTCGAATTAGAAGCGTTGAACTATCTTGAGCACTATGGTTTGATTCGTCTTAAGGATCAGCCAATCGATTATCGCCATAACTGGGATAATTCTACATGCTTCACAGCTTGGTTCTTTATTGAGATTGGTCGTCAAGCAGATCACCATGACCGTGGAGAAACTCATTTCTGGGAGCTTGAAAACGTAGGATGCCCTAACACTGGATGGGGATACTTCGTAGTCTTCTTTATTGCACTAGTTCCACCAATATGGCACTGGTACATGAGAAAAAGATTAGCTGCATGGGATGAGCACTTCGCAACTGACGAAGAAAAAGCAATTGCTAATAGACTTAACAAAGAGGTTGGATACGAAGGTACTCCATTCTCTGGTGACGTCCTAGCAGATGCTGGTAATGTTGACCTCGGAATGAGAACAGCTAAAAAGTAAATAAACCACTAGGTTAATTTAGAATAGGCACTCGTAATTGGGTGCCTATTTTTTTTGATAAAAATAAAAATATAGCTAGTATAATTAACTGATTGTGAGTTATATTATTTATATAACTTAAGTAGGAGAGATAAATGAAAGTTACTTATGATGCAGGAACCTGCACACACGCTGGTGAGTGTGTAAAAGGAGCACCAAACGTCTTTAAGGTAGTTGATGGACAATTTGTTATTGATACATCTGCTGATACTGAAGATAACATCAGAGCGACAGTGTCAAACTGCCCTTCTGGTGCATTAAAAATAGATGAATAGTTCTCTTATAAGAGAATTATAATTAGAAACATAATAGGGGGTAATATTATGCCAATAGGAGATCATTTAAGAGATGTACAAGATCTGTATGGTAGTCCTGCCTGCCCACACACTAATGCTGTTCTTTTAGTAGCTGGTGAAAAAGGGGTAGATTTGAATTGTCATGCTGAGAGTGATTGGGGACCGTCAAGTTCTATACGTGGTATGTCACCACTTGGAATCGGCCCAATACTTAAAGATCGTGATTGTATAAATTACGGTTTAGTCGCTTGTATGTCATATATTGATGATAAGGGCTTCGGTCCATCACTAGTTCACAGAAACGGTGTAACTAGAGCACGTATGTGGCGCGAAATTACATGCGCACAAGCTTGTGATGTGAGTGATGACGCTAGTCTTTCTGCATCTTTAGACATTCTAGAGGATACTCTAGGCTCATCTCTTGGAAATTTAAGAGGAGACTTTGTCTGTGGACAGTATACGCTTGCTGATGCAGCGTGGGCTGGTGTGTGTCAAGTAGCTACAAATATGGGTAAATCAGATGCGATAAGCTCTAGAGCTAAAGTTAATTCTTGGTTCAGTGCTGTTCAATCTCACCCATCTACAAGTAAGGAAAGCATTAACCCTTATGGTTGTATGTCTACTAAGGCTGATGCAGACGCAGGGACTATCAGAGAAGTACGTATTAATACCGCGTAATTTTCTGACATTCTTAACAGAGGAGCCCCAATCTAATTGGGGTTTCTTTTTTTATGCATGGTGTTATGATATTTTATCGTGTAAACAACCGTTACTATGGAAGGTATACTTAATTGAGTAAAAAGGTTTTATAGGATGAATATTTATAAGTACTTATGGTTTTTTGGTAATAAACCCAAAGATGGAACAATGACATTGTTGCCATCTAATAAAACAGTTTTTGTTAAAAATAATCAGACAATTCTGAATGCTGCTTTAGAGCAAGGCTTAGATTGGCCACATGATTGTAAGTTTGGTAGTTGCCTGTCTTGTAGAGCTAAAGTTATAAAAGGTAAGGTCAAACCGATGTCGGATTATTCTCAAGTATTAACTAAAGAAGAAATCGATGACGGAGTTTTTCTTGCCTGCCAAGCCAGACCGGTTATGGATTGTGAGATTGAGGTAGAAATTGGAGATCTTGTCCGTGTACCTGCCATTAAAAGTGATGCTGTAATAAGTCAAACAGAAATGCTTACCACTGATATTATGAGGGTTGTTGTAGAAACTGACAGCGCAGTTGACCACAGCGGTCTACCAGGGATGTGGGCAGAGCTATCAATTGAAGGCTTGGATCGTCCCCGTTCTTACTCTTATGCTGCAGCACCTAAAAACGAAAATCCAAAAGAGTTTACTTTTTTTATAAGAAAAGTTCCAGGTGGTAAGTTTACCGAATGGTTATTTAACAATAGTCGTGACGATAAACAAAAAGTTACAGTTAATGGTCCATTTGGTTCGTTTTATTTAAGAGACAAAGATTCACCGATAGTTTGTATTGCTGGTGGAAGTGGACTCGCACCTATTAAAGCATTACTCGAGGGCGGGGTGCTTGATCAAGTCAAAAGAGACGTAGTATTTTTATTTGGTGCTCGCACGCAAGAAGACCTTTACTGTGTGGATGAGATAAAAAAGCTTCAAGAAAAATGGAATAAGGATTTCAAATTTGATTTCATTCCTGTTTTAAATATGGAGCCAGAGGATAGTGACTGGAAAGGCGGTAGAGGACTGGTAACAGATTACTTTGAAGAAGAAATTATCAAAAAAGATAATGTTGATGTTTCAAGCTGGCAAGGTTATCTGTGTGGACCACCACCAATGATTGATGCAGCCTGTGAAGTGCTTGAAAAACATGGCATCAAATCTGATGAGATCTTCTACGATAAATTCACTGATTCTCGCGATTTATAAATAGTTATATCTATCAAACTAACTGCAAAAATGTGTTTACAAACCGTGTATATGTGTTAGTTTTAAAGAACAATTAAGAGATATATTAAGTATTATTATATCATTAAATGCTTATTAAGAGGAGATATTAATATGGGATTTCTATTCGGAAAAACTGCTCAAGGCACATATGTTGTCGTAGCATTCTGGGTAGCCTGTTACTACTTCTTCAGCGGCATGTTCCCACAGTGGCATTTCGCGCCAGGCTCAATGCCAGGATTAGCTGGTTGGCCTCAAGCGTTGCTAATAGGATTCCTTCTAATTGTAGCGAATATGATAAGTGTATATTTGTTTATAAAAATAGCAGGTAACCGACCATGGGAATGGTTTGAAGATGGAGTCTACGGACCAGGAGATGAGGGGTAAAAGGATTTAACTCGTAAACGTAAGTTAGCGAGTTAAATGTTGTGAAGAAATTTACAACAGCAAAACTAAAATAAAAAACAGTCTTATATAAAGGGAAAAAATATTGGGGGACAAAATTTTTTTTTGATTACATTGATGTACTTCCACCCATGCTATCTAAGACGTTATTTATTATATATATATAATGAGGAAAAAATATGAAAACAAATAGTAATTGGAAGCTCGGAGCAGCGGTGGGAACAGCCCTATCGTTAGGTTCTGGAGCAGCCGTTGCTGGACCACACGGTTTTGATCTACATAACGTGTTTCATGGAGGATCAGCTGCTTTAGCTGGTACTAGTATTGCACACGTTGAAGATCCAGTTTCTGCAATTTTCGGAAACCCAGCGACTTTAACTAGTTATTACGGTGGTACCAACTTTATGTTTGGTGCAACATTCTACATGCCTCGTGCTCGTATGATACACGATGGATCAGCTGGACATGCTGTTCAACTTCATGGATCATATGTCGCAGGTACAGGTACAAACGAAGTCGGTTCACCTGGAATCACAACATTGAGCTTCGATAGTACCTCAAAAGCTGATGTTTACGCAGTTCCAACTATTGGTGTAACACAAGATTTAACTGGTCTTGGAATACCTGTAGTCTTAGGGGTAGGTGTGTCAGCAACATCAGGTATTGGTGTTGACTATAAGCATACATCTAACTCACTTGGTGCTGCCGCAGAACTTATCAACCTTGGTGTAAATGCTGGTGTTGGTATGTCTATGTCACCAAACTTAGATGTTGGTGTTTCTGCAACTATCACATACGCTATGCTTGAAGCTGGTCTAACAGGTTCAGGTGGCATGACGCATGATATCGGTTTCAGAGCAACTATGGGCGGACGCTATAAAATGGGTCCAATGACTTTAGGTGCTTATGTTCAAACTGAGCAACCACATGAATATGATAACTTGCACGTAACAAGTTATCACGGAACAACTCCATTTAACTTACTTACAGCATACGGTGCTAATGCTCCAGTAGACTGTAATGGAGATAATGGACAAGTTTGCCGTCAAGATGTTCGTGTTGAGCAACCAATGAATATTGGTCTTGGTTTTGCATACAGCGGTTTTATGAATGGTAACCTTACAGTTATGGGTGATATCACACATAAAGCATGGAGCGATGCTCAATTCTTTAATGAGTTCTATGAAGATCAAGAAGTTTACTCAATTGGTCTACAATTAACTCAAGGCCCAATGAAGTGGAGATTAGGTTATGGTTATGCTGATGACCCTCTACTTGCTACAGTTAATGAAGGTAAACACATTGCAACAATTGGTGGTGTAAATACTTCTGGTGAAACATATACTTCACCTATGTATGGACTATTTATGTCTTACTTCCAAGCAATGGAAACTCCAGTAATATACAAACATCGTATTACAGCTGGATTTGGGATGGAGGGTTTCTTAGCACCAATGCTAACACTCGACACTCATATAGCCTTTCAACTTGAAGAAGACAAATGTTTTGGTGCTGGTCAAGATGGCTTAACAGACGCACAAACACCTTACGAAAATGGGACAGTTGCTAGAGGTATTTCTCTATCAGGTACCGCTGACGTAGCTGGGTGTGCAATTAAAGACCATACTAAAGCAACGGTATCTTCATTTCACCTAGGTGGAGCATTAACTTGGACTTTCTAAGTTAACGGGGAAGATATATACTAATAAGACGGATGGAGGGTCATCACACGATGACCCTCTTACAAAAAGCGAAAATTATATAATTATATTAGGAGCGCACAAATATGAAAATAAGAAGACTTATGTCGACTGTATACGGTATGTTGATGTCAAGCTTTCTTGCTTTAGTACTTGTTCCATCACATGTATTCTCTGATGAGACATGCATGTCACCATACATGGCAAAAATCGTAGGCCAAGAAGATTATGTTTATGTATGGACACTTGGACAAGTAGGTGTTGGAGATGAACAGGACAAACTAGTCACAATTGCTGTTAATCCTGCATCACCTCACTACGGCAACGTAATCGGGCATACTTCAGTTGGTGGTCGTAATGAAGCTCATCATTCTGGTTTCACAGATGATAGACATTACCTATGGGCAGCAACTCTAGATACTAGTAAAATATTTATATTTGATGTTCACACTAATCCATCCAAACCAAAGCTTCACAAAGTTATTACAGACTTTGTAAAAGCAAGTGGAGGGATAGTTGGACCTCATACAACTTATGCATTACCAGGAAGAATGATGATCTCAGGATTATCAAACAACCAAGATTTTGGTGGTAGAACTGCACTAGTTGAATATACGAATGATGGTACATACGTAGCAACGCATGATATGCCTGTTGATGGTAACTTGCGCGGTGCTGTTAAAACTGGTCAGCTTGCTGACGGGTATGGGTACGATGTTCGTGCATTACCAAGAAGAAATGTAATGATTACCTCATCCTTTACAGGTTGGAATAATTACATGATGAACTTGGGTAAATTAATGGGCGACAGTGAAGCAATGAAAAGATTTGGTAACACTGTTGTAGTTTGGGATTTACACTCACGTAAGCCTAAGAAAATCTTTGATGTACCAGGTGCACCTCTAGAAATTAGATGCGCATGGGGCTCTCAAAATAACTACTGTTTCACAACAACAGCTCTTACATCTCAAATATGGCTAATTTATGAAAAAGATAATGAATGGCATGCTGAGTCTGTAGGAACAATTGGTGATCCAGCAAAAATACCTCTACCAGTAGATATATCTATTACAGCAGATGACAAACATCTATGGGTAAATACTTGGAATGATGGTATGACTAGAGTATTTGACATCTCAGATCCACATAATGCAAAAGAAGTTTATACTGAGAGAATCGGCGATCAGATTAATATGTTATCTCAAAGCTGGGATGGAAAACGTGTATATTTCACGTCTTCACTATTAGCTAACTGGGATAAGGCTGATGGACCAGATAAAATGCCTCAGTACTTCAAAGCCTATGATTACGCAGGTGGAAAACTTTCTAAGAAATTTGAAATTGATTTCTTGAAAGAGAAGCTTGGTTTGCCTCATCAAATGAGATTTGGCGCATATTCTTTATATGCTAAAACACCAAGTAATAAAAATTTGGCTGAACTTAGCCAATAAAATATTGTCATAGTTATTAGACACCCTCATTGGTGGTAAATAACGTAAAATGGCTGTAAACGTTGGGCCGCTTAGATAATAAGCGGCCTTTCTTTTTTCTCACAAAACATTTAAAATTACTATGTTAGGTAGAAAGAATAAATGGAGAGATTGAAACTATATTTATCACTATTTTTTGTAATGTTTTGTGCGATAAGTTTTGCGCAAAGAACAGAGTATAATATTGCTCCAGGTTATAATCAGCTAAATTTTAAAGCACCCGATCCAGGCTCATATACCCTAGAAAAATACAACCTTGCTCCTGATGGCAATATTGTTGACTCCGATGGTAAACAAAAAAGTTTGCATGATTTGTTTGATAACAAAGTTGTTCTCTTAAATTTTATGTATAGCACATGCACTGATGTAAATGGATGTCCACTTGCAACAGCAGTATTTCATAAAGTTAGGAACTTATTAAATAAAGATCCTAATCTCGGTAAACAGGTTAGCTTAATAAGTATGAGTTTTGATCCAGAGAACGATTCACCCGAAGTAATGAAACTGTATGGTTACGGGACAAACTCAGGTGTAGTAGATTGGAACTTCTTGACAACAACGTCTCCTGCTGAGCTTAACCCAATTCTGGATGGGTATGGTCAAAGAATCCTTAAGGAGTATGATGAGGAGGGTAACTATATAGGATCGATTTCACATATTCTTAGAGTGTTCTTAATAGATAAAAATAAGACCGTAAGGAATATATATAGCGTGTCCTATCTTCATTCCGATGTTCTTATAAATGACATAAAAACATTGGTTGACCCTCGAACAAAGAATGGCACCATTGAATCATCGTCCATAAGTGAAGATATTGTAGTTGCTTCAGGTGCTTCACTTGCAAAACCAGGCGACTACAAAGAGGGTTATCTAAGTAAAGATTATACTACAAATGCTGAGCCCCTAGAGAGAATTGGAAAGGCTACAGACCTCTATGCGATTGCAACTGGCAAACAATTAGGTCTTCCTAAATTAAAATTCCCTGAAGGTACTTTTCTAACAAAAGAGAAGATTGCGCTAGGTAGAAAAATGTTTTATGACAGAAGACTATCTCACACTGATACAATCTCATGTGCCATTTGCCACGTTCCTGAAATGGGTTTTGCACATAATGAATTGAGGACAGCAGTAGGTACAGAGGGTAGATCTGTTCCTAGAAATGCTCCAACTGTCCTTAATGTTGGATATCTGACGCGTTTTTTTCATGATGCTAGAGAGTCAAGTTTAGAAGATCAAGCATGGGGTCCAATTCTTAACCACAATGAGATGGCTATTCCATCACCTGGTTACCTGATAAATAAAATTAAAGCTATTCCAGACTATAATAATTTATTTGAAAAAGCCTATGGATCCAAACCTAATATGGATAACATAAGTAGAGCCTTCGCGGCTTATCAGTATAGTCTTTTGAGTGCAAATTCTGCATTTGATAGATGGTATTATGGTAAAGAAAAGTATGCGATATCATCAGATGCAAAGAAAGGTTTTGAAATATTTACAGGTAAAGGAGCATGTGTGTCCTGTCATCTAATTAACGAGGAGTATGCGCTTTTCACTGATGAAAAACTTCATAATACTGGGATTGGGTATGAGGCATCTATGTACGTTGAACCTCCCGTTAAAAAAGTAATTTTGGCTCCTGGTTTAGAAATTGACGTCGACACTTCAAGTTATGCTGATGACTCAAGATTTAAGGATGAGATTTCACCTAACGACTTAGGTCTCTATACAATTACACAAGATCCTAATGATCGATGGAAATTCAGAACTCCACCACTCAGAAACGTTTCAATTACCGCTCCGTATATGCATAATGGTGCGCTTTCCACACTTAGAGAGGTTGTTGAATTTTATAACAAAGGTGGTGTTAAAAATGAGGTATTAAGCCCTATGATTTTTCCTCTCAATTTAACAGAACAAGAGGTCGGTTATTTGGTCGAGTTTCTTAAAACACTCACTGGGTCTAATATTGATGAACTTATATTAGATGCCAGGGATGTACCGATTGGAGAGATATCATTAAATGATCCTAACTGGTTCCATGAAAATAAACCAAGGTACTAAATATAAAATGAGGTACTTCAATAAATATTTACTTGTCGTCTTTCTTTTAATTTCCTCATTAAATGTTCATTCCTCGCCATATTTGATGGATCCTATGCCAAATAAAAAAATGGCGCCTGATTTTACTCTAATTGGTATGGACGGAAAAGAGTATGCACGCAGTGATTTGAGTGGGAAATTTGCCTTGGTAAATTTCTGGGCAACATGGTGCACACCTTGTAAGGCAGAGATGCCAACATTGGAAGCTATCCATAAAAAATTAAACAGTGACAACTTTACTGTTGTAGGGATTCATGTAGGTCCTGGCCCAGAAGCTATTGAAAATTATTTGACACTAAACCCGGTGTCCTTTCCAATCTATATCGATATGGATCTTGAATATGATTGGGGTGTCCCAGGTTTACCAACAACATTCTTAATTAGCCCAACTGGAGAAATGCTCTATAGAGCAGTCGGAAAAAGAGATTTTGCATCTCCCGATATGGAAAACTTTTTTAACACTCTAATAGATGATTACAAAAAATGATTCAATGCAGCAAAAAGATTTCTGATAAATTACTTTCGTCTTTATTCGAAGAATATCTTTCAAAATATTTGTAACTCATAATCCTTTCATTATTCGTAATAGAGCATACATTCTTTTTTAGAAAAGGAAAAAAATTATAATTACAGTTATTACTTTTTATGTAGTCTTTTGTAAGCTCTTTTTTTCTTAAAATAAATGTCCCACGTTTAATTTTCTTACCAAAATCATTACCTATTTTACCATTTATCAAAATAGTACCTGAAATCATTTCACTACAAAAATTTTTTCCCACATCACCATTAATAATTACCATTCCACGCCTCATTCTTCGAAGGCCAAAATCACCGCAATTTCCTCTAATGTATATTGTGCCATTTTTCATGCCCTCGTTGGCATGGTTTGGTTTTGCGCAAAAATAATCACCTACATTACCCATGATATGTATAACCCCACCTTTTATTCCTGATGCAGTATAATCGAGAGTATTTCCGTGGACTGTTATGCATCCAGACTTCATTTCTTGTCCGAGGTTGTTTCCAACATTTCCATAGATTGTGATGGACTCACCTTGAAAATCTTTTCCAACATTATCTAATAACTCACTAGAGGATTTTATAACTATATTAGAGCTAACATTACCCGAAATAGAGAATAACTCACTTGCATTTATTATATTTTTTCCATAATTAAGTTTAAATTTCTTAACCTCTTGAAGATTTTTGTAATTACAATTATATAATTTCGATACATCTAATCGATATTTCAATTTTTTTTTAAGTGAAAATATTAGACTCTTCATTTAAGTATTTTCCTTAATTTAAAGTGATGTTGTCCTAACTTCCCACCGTAGTTTCCGGCAGAAATTCCTACAATATCTTTGTTAGATTTCATTTTAGTAAGTGCTGAAATGGCGGTTTTCATGGCATTTTCAATATCTTTTCTCTCAAGACCATTAATTACTATCTCCATAACACAACCTACATTAGATCCTAATTGAGTGTTAGCTGATGTTTTTAGCGTAGGACAAAACTCATCGTTTGTTGATGCAATTAGGAATTTATATTTTGAGCCAACTTTTGACCCTGATCTGACCACTCCGCCTGGAAATGGAGTAATAACGTTTGGATGATTTTTTATAGATTCGATAGCTATTTCACAAGCTTTTAAACAGACGTCTCTGTCTTTAGCGAGAACGAGAAAGTTACCTCCACCGATTGCTGGAATTCTAGCTGTTTTTTCTTCACACAAAAATTCACCATCCATAACCGGAATTCTCCAAAATCTTTTGCCATCAATCTGTTTTGATATTTGATACCCATCACCAAAATAACGTAAGTTTTTTCCTAGTGGAATCATATCTTCACCATCTAATCCAGAGAAAACTGCTGTGGTGGGACATGTTAATATGCATTGGCCAACACGGGTCTCTAATTGTTTCTCCAATTCTCCTCTCGACATAGAAAATAATAATACTGAGTATCCTTGTCGACCATCAGGTGTTTCAGATTTTTTGAGTTTACACTCTATCCCTGCCTCTACTCCGCAAGCAATTACAGATGTAGCAAACCCTGTAAGCGAGTTGACAGCATTTTTCGCCCATTTGTCATTATCAGCCGTGACTATAATTCTGCATGCTTTCATATTGAAAGCTTCAGCAAATGTATTATGGATAAATACTCTGTTCAAATACATTATTTTCTCTTACCATTACATTTATTAACTATTATCTCTGAACCTATAAGATTTTCCATCTCATCATTTGATATTTTATAATTCTCTAGTTTCATTGTGTGATATTTTTCAAAGAATTTTTTCAAACTTTTTTCAATTGATCTATCATATTCTGGTTTGATTGTTTGTGTTTTCCCCCATGTGTATTTTTTAATTTTGCCATTCATAACAATAATCTCACCATTTTTCATTACAATCGCTGGGTTAGCAAAGAAATCCTCATAATCTTTTCGCTTTTTGTCATAAATTGTTATGTCAGCGTCACATCCATATCCAAGACTACCCTTATTTTTTAGACCCAATATCCTAGCAGGGGCCGATCTGGTCATAATACAAATCTCATCAAGCGTATATTCTCTCTTTATAGATTTAAGTATTGAATGCTCTTGAGCTTCCTTTGGTAGTTGTAAAAACATTTCATTACGAAAACTTCTATTCATTAGGAGTTTAATAAGATGTGGATAGGAAGTAAATGGAGCACCGTTAGGGTGATCTGTAGTAAGAAATACTTTCCAAGGATCTTTTGCTAGGAGAAATATTTCAAGGCCAATCGCCCATTGTAGTGCATTTACAAAACTTTTATTATCATACTTAAACGGCACAACCCCACAGCCTGCATCGCATTCGATATCCATACACATCCATTTATTTGGATGAGCATGCTTGTGATTCTTATATTGGGACATACTATCGCCAGACATAGTTACAGTTTGACCAAACATTATCTGCCCAACATCACATGTTAAATTTTTGGTTTTATTAAGATAGTTTGAGATTTCAGGTGCTGCAGATGAAAACCTTTTATCACCATTATTACCATAACTTTGAAACTGAATGTGTGTTAGGTGTATTGGAAGAGATTCAGCCGCTTTTATTGTTTCAATTGTTGAGAGGAAATTTCCGGGTATTCCTAAGTTACTACAGTGCACATGAAGTGGATGTGGGACCCCAAGCTCGTAGATAGCTCTAGTGAGTTTTTTAATAATATCCCTCGGCGTCACATCATAAAAATTTGATTTTTCGTCTACATCAAGAGCTCTCTGATTAAACTTAAAGGCATTTATTCCTCCGGGATTGACAACTTTTATTCCTATACATTGAGTTGCATGAAGCGTAAAGGCAACATAATCATTTATTGCTGATTGACTCGCATTCTTCTTCAACAATTCTAAGAAAAAATCATCGTTACCCAAAAGAGCGTATCCTCCTTTATCTATAAATGGAATATCAGCCATTTCAGAGTGTGCCTGCCGTGCATTGATTGGTAATAATGCAGGCTCAAAACATGAAGTGTATCCCATCTTAATATATTTTATCCCTGTTTTAATGGTTGTAGGAGCCATAATAGCTGTAGAGTCTGAGTCTAGAGATTCTTCGTTATGAAACTCCCCTAGCATCATTCTTGCAATGTTTACTTTACCACCACCTATATGTGTGTGCATATCGATTGCACCTGGCATAACGATTTTACCTCTGCAGTTTATCACTTTATTTATTTTTCCTTTTATTTGTAATCTGTTTACAATTTTTCCATCTGAAATATATATATCTTTCTTTAAATTAGAAATTTTATTAATTGGATCATATACGGTTGCCGATTCTAATTTAATGTTCATTAATCTTGCACCATTAATAAATCATTAATGATATTTTTTACAGATGGGAGATTCAAACAACGAATCTTATCAAGTGATAGCGATACAACATTATCGGTTCTAAAAAGAATACTTTTGTGATCTATTCCTGGTATACCCACAGGAATAAATATGTCGGGTTTAGATGAGTAAGTGGTGTTTGGGTGTCCTATAACAATATTCTTCACTTTTTTGTTCAGCTTTATTTTTTCAAGGCCAACTGTAGATATATGCATCACTATGTCAGTATGATTATTTTCAACAATAAATTCACTGTCACATATGTTTCTATCATGTATAAACTTACTACCGTCAAATTTTACCCTAGATGGATAACCTGTCAGCCATGTCATTGTCTGTGATGATGTGGCATCAGCTAATGAACCAGAGATTGGCATACACGCAGCTCTATTTTCTTTATTCCGCATGAGAATGAAATCTGATATTGACGAGATTACATCGTCTGCATTTTCATAAACATCTAAATCAGAAGATGACCAACTTGCAACTAGATATTTTGATTCTGAAATTATATTTGATATAGCTTTAATATTATCGTTTTTACCTATACTTTTTGATTGGATTAATTCCATTAATTGAGGAATATCATTAATCTTTATTTTAATATTTCTCACAAAGTAATTTTTCGCCAAGATATCTATCGTCTTTTTATCAAATTCACCAATTAAAATTAGCTTTTTTTCTTTAGGTTTAACACAAAGGCTTTGTTCAGGAAATATGACTTTATCAATTAATCTTGGAGATTTCTTTAGAATACTTTTCCCAAACAATAAAAACACATCACATCTATTTCTAGCTTCTGTTAAAGAGGTAGCCATATAACCCTTCCTTTGAACAATACCAAGATTCTTGAATAGGTATTTAGAATTTATGTGATCAACAGTACAGTTATGATGGGTTGCAAAGTTAAGTATAGATCTAACCCCATTTACGTCTGTACCATGATTTACTATCGTAATATCTTGAGATTTATCAAGTAAAGTCCTCGATTTTATGATTGCTTCTCTATAATTTAAAGACTTATTTTTATAAAATGGTTTAAGGTTGCTTTTATCAGAAATATTGAAGTATTCTATTTTCTTTGTGCAATTTTTTATAGGTTCTGATAAAACCTTGATCTTGTTACTATTTATTTCAACTTCAATATCATCGCAGTGCAATGAGCAGAAAGGGCAAGTTATAAATCTTTTATTAGTGGACTTCATTTTTTGTAATTTTAATTATATTTTACATTATATAGATACAAGTTTGTACCCAAAAGGTTTAGAATAGAATATAAATTCCAATACTACAATGACAATAAAAAAACAAATACTTACGATTAAATCACCATCAAGGTTGCACTTAGGTTTTTATGGGATGAATAATCATCATGGCTATTCATATGGAAGTTTAGGGCTTGCAATAAACTATCAACCGACAATTATTGCGGTGTCGAAATCTACTGATTGGAGTTATAATTTGCCCAAAAGATTTGTTAGCCCAATGTCTGATTATCTCAAAAAAAATAGTATTTTTCAGAAATTCAAAATTAATCTGATTTCAAAACCTGCAAGTCATGTAGGCTTAGGTTCTGGAACACAAATTACCCTCAGTATCATACGAGCAATAGATTTATTGTGCAAACTAGGTTTATCTCATGAAGAGATTTCTAAATTATCTAAAAGAGGGAAAAGATCAGGTACAGGTATAGGTTTATTTTATAAGGGTGGATTGGTAGTAGATGCATGTAAGAAAGAAAATCACTATCCTAAGATGCTCTTGAATTTAAGTTTTCCAAAAGACTGGAGAGTTATTGTTTTGAATGACTCTGAAGTCGTCGGAAAATCAGGTAAACCAGAGGAAATATTTTTCAAAGACGTAAAAAAAATTTCTGATAACATGAGTTATAAATTATCGAGTATTCTTTTTAGAGGTGTAATTCCATCAATCATTTATCAAGATTTTGATTTATTTACTAAAAACATACAAGATTTTCAGAAGACTACTCATAAATATTACTTATCTAACCAAAAGTCATTGTTTGCAAGTGAGACAATATTTAAAGTTATTAAATATTTATCTAAAAATAATGTTAATGGAGTTGGACAAAGCTCTTGGGGTCCACTTTCATATATTTTTACGAAATCAGACGATGATGCAAAAAAAATCATAAATATGATAGAAAGTAAATTTAATGTGTATAATAACTTGAGTTATGAGGTAGTAAGAGTAAATAATTTGGGTCATAATTATAAATTAACATAAATAGGAGCAAGAAATGGAAAAGCCATACGTATTACACATGATAACACCAGAGAAAAATATTAGCCCTTTTGATGCTAATATGGCTTTTGATGCTGGTTGGCAATCAGTTGTGCCTTATACAAATGTAACCATGGAAGAAATTCAAGCTCTAGTGCAAGATTCAATATTTTCTCGTTCACCATCAGCTTTAAAAAGAACAGGGATATTTTTAGGAGGTCGTGATACTCATGTTGCAATGGATATGCTTGAGGAGACAAAAAAACATATGGTTCCACCATTTGAAGTTCCAGTTTTCGCAGATCCTAGTGGCGCATTTACAACTGCTGCTGGTATGGTTGCCAAAACAGAAAAGGCACTTAAAGAAAAATTTAATATTGAATTCAAAAACATGAAAATTGCAATTCTTGGCGGTACAGGACCTGTAGGAGTTGCGTCTGCAGTAATAAGCTCAAAAGCTGGTAACGCTGTAACTCTGATAGGAAGAAATGCAGAAAAAACAGAAAAAGTGGTAACTATTTGTAATGAAAGATATGGTTCAAAATCAGTTGTTGCTGGAGTTGATAGCGACAAAGAGTCCATTCTTAAGAATATAGATATTGTTTTTAACACAGGTGCAGCAGGCATACAATTAATGAGCGATGAATTAGTCGCGTCCTCTTCTGATTTAAAAATTTGTGCCGATGTGAATGCTGTTCCACCAGCAGGAATAGCGGGTGTTGATGCAATGGATGATGTTGTGGAAATGAAAAATTCGGACAGTAAGGCTTATGCAATAGGTGCATTAGCTATTGGAAATGTTAAATATAAATCTCAACATGATTGTTTAAAACTAATGTACAGCTCTGATAAGCCAGTTTATTTGCATTTTGAACATGCATTTGAATTTGCCCAAAAAGATGCATAATGAGAAATCAGTAATTTTAATTAATTACGATTCATCTTACTTACAGAGTAGGTTGGAATCAATCGGATACAAAGTTCACCCAATAGATTATTATAATACAAAAAACTTGTCTATTTTATCAGATAGGCAAATGCTTAAGAAATTCATTGATACTATTAAGATAAATTCAGAAAAAATTAAATGTGTATATGGCTCAGGACTTGAGGGAAAATCTGAGATCCTAGGTTCATTTAGAGATAGTTTGAATATCTGTGGAAATAATCTAGATCTATTTAGAAAATGTGGTTTTATATACAATTTTGAAAATGAGATTCAAGAATCAGGTTTTTTGATACCTGAGATATTTAAACATAAAAGTAATCCAGAAATTAATAGCAAGAGAACAGTGTATAAACCAAAGGATAGTTGTGGTGGTTATGGTATAAATTTTCTCTCTCCAAGAAATGAAAATTATTATTCACAAGAATATATTGATGATGAGACATATTCTTGCTCATTTTTTATTAGAGAAAAAGAATTTACTTTTCTTGGATTCAATAAATTATTTAAATTATGTAATTATAAAAATGAACCTTTTATACATGCTGGCGCCTCAGTTGTAGACAATAATTATTTTTCTGACGACCTAGTAAAACTATTTGAAAAATTCTCAATAAAAATTAACCTTAATGGTTATAATAGTATTGATTTTATTTACTCTAAAAACTCTATATATATTATTGATATTAATCCAAGATTAACATCCACTTTCTTGTTATATAACGAATCTTCAAAAAATAATTTACTTAAAGCGCAACTTGATGAGAAAGATTGTGAATTTGAATCATTACATCACCCTCTAAAGAGTGTTTCTGGATTTGTTCATGTTTTTTCAAAAAATAATTTTAAATTCAATAGTCCGCCTATGGATATTGAGGGGATATTTAATATACCTAATCAAGGTGACTATATAAACAGAGGCGAACCCATATTTTCTATATTCTCTTGTGCGCGAAAATATAACGATAATATAGCAAACCTTCGCGATAGATTCCAAATAACAAAAAAATATTACGACATTTATGATATAATTTTTTAACTATGGTCGACAATTTAAGCATAAATAAAACAACAAAACCTCTCGTAGAAAAACTTCTTGAGCGAGCTAATGAGCTAAACATAGGTGTCGACTTATCTGAAGGTGGGGCAAAAATTATTGATGCAGGTATATCTAGTCCAGGTTGCCTAGAGTCTGGAAGATTAATCACGGAAATATGTATGGGAGGACTAGGAAGTGTCTCTCTATCAATGTCACAAAATCTTGCTGACTGGCCCATATCGATCCATGTTCACAGTACAAACCCTGTAATCAGTTGCCTCGCAAGTCAATACGCTGGATGGAATTTATCATTTGTTAAAGAAGAGGATAATTTTAATGCACTAGGCTCTGGGCCATGTCGAGCATTAGCACAAAAAGAGGATATTTTTAAAGATTTAAATTATACCGATAAATTTTTTTCGACAGTAGTAGTTCTAGAAGTTGATAGAAAACCGCCACAGGAGATAATTGATAAAATCACTAACGATTGCGGGATAAGTGAAAAAAATCTAACAGTAATTTTAACTCCCACACGATCATTATCTGGTTGCGTACAAGTTGTAGGAAGAGTGCTTGAAGTTGGCATGCACAAGCTACATGAAATCGGTTTTCCGCTATCAAAAGTAATTGATGGATTTGGGTCTGCACCCGTTCCACCACCAGCACCTGATTTTTTAATAGGTATGGGCAGAACAAATGATGCAATCTTGTACGGCG
Source organism: uncultured Gammaproteobacteria bacterium (assembly GCA_902632305.1). Lineage (GTDB taxonomy): Bacteria > Pseudomonadota > Gammaproteobacteria. Next base: position 6,707 of record CACPCG010000003.1, on the reverse strand, counting down.
GACAAGTTCATCTTTACGTGGATGTAGATGATGATGAAGCATTTGAGTTAGCAAAAAGACTACCTAGCTCAACTTCTAAAGATTATGGAAAACCATTTTCAGAAGTTTTCAAAGAATATAAATTTGATTTCTATAAAATTGATAAGTTATTATTTAGCCCAGCTAAAGTTATTGTCACCACACTGAAGACTGGTAAAACCTTTGTAAGTGGTTCCATAGAATCTGACTTAATAAATAAATCATTTAATAAATGAAAAATCTCTTGATCCTCTCTGATAAAGAAGGTTGGCACTCACGACAAATTGAAGCATCCGCAATTAAAGAGAACTTTTCAGTACAGATTAAAGATATTCGTGACCTCTCAATTTCTTTAGAAGATGGGTGTAAATTTATTGTTGATGAGAAAAATAAAAAGATAAATCCGGATTGTGTCTTTGTTAGGTTTATCCCTGGAGGAAGTCTAGAGGAGATAGTGATTTACCTTAACATTCTGAAAGTTATGAAACTTAATGGATGTGATGTTGTGAACGACGCTCACTCGATAGAAACAACTGTAGATAAATCTTTGACAACTATTAAGCTTAGGGATAATCAAGTACTCACTCCAGATACATGGATAATTAGAGGATTTGATAGGGCATATAATAAAGTAGAACAATTAATCAAAAACTTTCCAATTATTTATAAACCTCTATTTGGTTCACAAGGTACTGGGATAAAATTAATATCAAGTTTACAAGACTTCGAAAATATCAATAACGAAAGTAATATCTATTACTTTCAAAAATTCATAGAAACAAAACCATCTCACGACTATAGGGTATTGATTATTACTGGTAAGAGAAAAGTAAGCATATTTGCTATGACAAGATATGGACAATCATATATTAATAATTTTTCGATGGGAGCAAAATGCTCACCTTTTACATCAGAAAAAACCATTATTGAGAGATCTATAGAAGTCTCAAAAATTTTTAATATGCCTATATGCGGTGTTGACCTCATAAAGGACAAAAATGATATCTATGTCATTGAGATAAATAGCATACCAGCGTGGAAGGGCCTTCAATCTGTGTCTGATTCAAATATTGCGTCAGCGATAATACAAAACATCTTTAATACTAGAGATATAGAGAAGAAAATTCTTCATACAAAGATATGATAAATGGGTATGATATAAAATCTTTGGATAGTGATTTTAATAAGTTAAAAAGTTCTTATTTATATGCTTGTAGCAAAGATATTGAGGTTATCAAACCAGGTAACGTTTACATTGATTCTCCCCATAAAGATACATCTTCTCTAGATTATCTTAGGAGCGCCCACGATAGTTCTAAAATTTTATTTAACAAAGACTTGAGTTTCGGAAATAGGGTTTATTTGTCAGTTAAAGAAACTAGAAAAAACACTCATGTAAATACAAACTTAGGAATCATTCTTTTGGTTGCGCCAATTGTACAGGCTTTCTGTAAGTCTGAGAAAAAAGAGTTATCTTCTGCAATAAATCATTTAGTCAAAGAAGCAAATTATAATGATACAAAGTATATTTGTAAGGCAATAAATCTTGCAAATCCAGGCGGGTTAGGAACTCGAAAAAATCTTGATACTCGGTCTCTCCCAGATGTGAAATTATTAGATATCATGAGTGAGTCTTCAAAATACGACAGGATTTCATACCAGTATACAAGAGGTTTTGAGGATATTTTAAGATTTATAGTTCCAAATATCATTGAAAAGAGGAAAAGTATTGAAAATACTGATGTTTTACTGTCAATTGTATTTCTTGAAACGCTTGCGGAAATACCAGACACTCATATTTGGAGAAAATTTGGCGAGAAAATAGCAAAAAAGACTAGTAATCAAGCCTCTGATTTGATAAAAATAATATTGAAGGATTGTAGTTACAGTAGAGCTATCAGACAGATATGCGCTCTAGACTATGAATATAAGAATAAAGGAATTAATCCGGGGACTACCGCAGATTTATTACTTGCAAGTATAATGATTGAGAGAGTATTCTCTCTTTCACACAAGCGAGACTGCGATAAGTAACCACTAACAAAAAAACAGGAGATAATAATGGCAGTAATTGATAAAGTACTAACAGGTGAGAGCCTAGTTGTGGAACAGGGTGTCGGCGATAATGAAATCGCACATATTGATTTAATAATGGGTCCACGCGGATCTGCAGTTGAAGATGCATTTTGTAACACATTAACTAATAACAAAGATGGATTTACATCACTTCTAGCAGTTTCCCAGCCTAACCTAATGGTGAAGCCAGCTACCGTTATGTTCAATAAAGTTACAATTAAAGGAGCAACGCAAGCAGTCCAGATGTTTGGGCCAGCACAAGCAGCAGTCTCTATGGCAGTTGCAGATAGTGTTAAAGATGGAACAATACCTGCTGCTGAAGCAAACGACTGTTTCATTTGCGTTGGTGTATTTATCCACTGGGATGCAAAAGATGACAAACGTATTTATGAGTATAACTACAAAGCTACCAAGGAAGCTATTAAAAATGCAGTAGAAGGTAAACCAACAGCAGACGATGTTGTTGCTAAAGCTGATGCAGCTCAACATCCTTTCTCTGGACAAGGTTAATTCTCAGAGATTTTTTATAAAGAACCAGCTTATAATTATAAGCTGGTTTTTTCTTTTGTGATAAATAACTTCGGTAATTTTTGCTTATATAATATTGATGAGACTAGGGCACCCTTCACACCTAATTTTTTTGCTCTTTGAATATCTAAAGTATTTTTGATGCCGCCAGCAACATATAGGTCATATTTTTTTTGATATCTTGAGTATTTTTTAAGAATCTTAAAATTCAAAAATTCATTTGAACCGACCTGAGATAAATCCATCAGAATAATTTTCTTTGGAAGATATCTGTGTAGTTTCGGTAAAATCGTATTTCCCATAATTTTTTTATTATAGTCAAGGGAACAAACAAATTTATTAGATGGTATGTTTTTTATGTCAAAACCAGTTGACTTCTCGCTACAAAAAATTGGATTATAGTTTACGTATCTTCTTTTTAGATTTATTATTTTTAAACCCGAGTCAACCCAGAAAATAATACTTGGATTTTTTTCAATAATAGAATTTAATAGTCTATGACTAGCCTTATTATCAATAATTGCATCTAAATCAGCAATATAAATAATTTCAGGTTTAAATTTTTCTTTGATCGAGTTTATGATATCTAAAGGATCAGTGCTGTTGTATAATTTAGTATTAATAGGTTTGTATTCATGCCTTTTACCTTGTATGGCTGTGACTACTTTATTTTTGTAAATATCAAGTACTGGGATTATTTCCATATCATGAAGAAAAAAATTTTAATATATGAATATTTTACAGGAGGAGGTCTTATTAATGAAGATTTAAATTCAGAGCTTTTCCCTGAAGCAATTAAGATGTTAAATTATCTTGTCAATGAGTATAAAAAATCTGAAAATTTTGATATTAAGTATTTTGTTGACATACGATTTAAGGGTAATGACAAGGATTCAATTTCAATTAAACATCATGACGAACTATATGACAACAATATTCTAAAAAAATTTGATCTAATATTACCTATACTTCCTGAAATTGACTCAAAGCTTCTTATGTATGCAAAATATTTAAAGAGTAATGATCATACTGCAATTTTATCAGATATTAAAACTATTGAGATAACATCTGATAAGTATATGTTCTATCATTTCTGTAAAGAAAAAAACATTCCTGTTATAGAGACTTATTTATCAAATGAAATTTACAAAATCAAATCTAACTTAATCGTAGAAAAAGATAGATTTGGGGCTGGATGTTCGCATGTTAAGATTATTAGTAAAGGCTCAAGTATTACATCATCATCGTATATATATCAGCCTTATATTGATGGGGATCATTATAGTTTATGTGTATTTTTTTATAATGATAGATATAAATTATTGACTGTAAATAAGCAAATGATAAATGTTGATAAACAAAAACAAGTTCATCTTTGTAAATTGATAGTGAATCAAAAAAATCATAATCAATTTTCCCTCCACGAAGTAATTGATTGTATCAATAATGCTCTTCCTGGTTTATATGGATATGTTGGTATTGATTTAATAATTTCTAACGGAAGATTTATACTTACAGAAATTAACCCAAGACTTACAACATCATTTACGGGGATATCAGAGTCAGTGGGAGTTAATATCGCTGATTATGAATATCTCACCTCTAAAGTTTTGTATAATTCAAGAAAGTTTCATTTATATTTATGATTAGAAATAAAATATACATAGCATGGGATATTGGTGGTGCACACTTAAAAAGATGCATAATAGATTGGCGTAAACATTCTTGTTCTATATTTCTTTGTGAGCTATGGAAAAATAACTGTTTACAGGAAATTATTAATAAAACTAACAAAACATATGGAAAGAAAAGAGAAGTTCTAAATATTGTGACAATGTCCGGAGAGATGTCTGATATATATAATTCAAGATTAGATGGTGTAAATAAGATTCTAAAAGTCTTTAAGTCTTATTCAAATACAAAAATATACACAAAACGTAAAGGACTTATTTTTCTCAAAGAAAGGAATATAAAATCAGATATTGCATCCAGCAATTGGCATGTCACTGCAGAGTATTTAAAAAAATACATTAATAATGGCATGATAATTGATCTAGGTTCAACTACAACTGATTTTATTTTAATTAAAAATAAAAACATCATTAACAAAAGATTTGATGACTTTTCGGGTTTAAAAAATCAAGAGTTGGTTTATAGTGGTGTGTTAAGAACCCCAATATTTTGGATTACAAAGAGCGTAAAAATAAGAGGACAGTTATTGAGTATAATACCGGAAAATTTTTCTACGTTTGCAGATATTCTTATCATTCTCAATGTTATACCAAAATCATATTATTATAGTTCAACAGCTGATGGAAAGGGTAAAACCAAGATAGATTCTCTGAAGAGACTTTCAAGATCTTTTGGCTTTGATTATAAACCTGATAAGAGGCTACTACTTTATAAAGCTGCGTATCTTATCTATACGCATTTTATTAAAGATACAACAAACACTATCAATAATCACCTTAAAAAAAATTATTCTAAACATAAAGATGTTATGATAATAGGTGCAGGTATAGGAGAAAACTTGGTTGCCAAAATTTGCAAATCTTGTAAATTTAGATATTTAAGTTTGGCGCAACTATTAAAAATTAAGGTTAATAAGTCAAGAATTAACCCAATACACATCACTCCAGCATATTTATTAGCGAGGATGTCACAAGAAATAGATGAGTAGATTGAATATAATTAAATTTGAATATAGAAATAATAGCAAAGAAATCTATTCTTTTGTTGAAAATTTTGATTGGGCAGTTTTACTTGATAGTAACTCAGCTAAATTCCCTAATCAGAATTACGATATCATTTCATGTAATCCTATTAAAAAAATATTTGGCAAAGGTACTGATTCTATTTTTATAGAAAATAGTGAAGAAAAGCATATTGAGTCAGACCCTATTAATGTTCTAAGAGAAAATATGGATTTAGATAGTAATCATGATGAATTGCCATTTACAGGTGGTGCAATTGGTTTTTTATCATATGACCAAGGTAATACGTATGAGAATATTAATCAGAAATCAGATGATTTCAAAATGCCCTATATAGCATTTGGTATATATGACTGGGCAATTATATTGGATCACAAGAAAAAAGAAACAATATTAGTCTTTAAAAATAAAAACAATCTTATTGAAAACTTAATTACTAAATTATCTAATGAAATTTTAATAACTGAAGATGACTCTTTCACTGTAACATCGGATTATAAATCTAATCTAACGTATGAGGAGTATGAAAAAAGTTTTAAAAAAATACAAAAATATATTACAGATGGAGATTGTTATCAGATAAATTTTTCACAAAGATTTTCTTTATCTTATGAAGGAAGTGCATGGTCTGCATATAGAAAGCTATGTAATTCTTATGCAGCACCATATTCTGCTTATATGAATTATCCATTTGCTAAAATAATGTGTTTTTCACCCGAGAGATTTTTATATCACAAAGGTGACTTTGTTGAAACTAGACCAATTAAAGGAACACGTCCCGTATCTTCAGATCAGACTTTGAATTCAAAATATTTAAATGATTTATCTACATCGAAAAAGGAAAAAGCTGAAAATCTTATGATTGTTGATCTTTTAAGAAATGATTTCGGAAGAAACTGTGAATTTGGATCAGTTAATGTTTCCGAACTTTTCAAAATCGAGACATTCTCTAATGTTCATCATTTGGTTAGTACTGTTCAAGGCAAAATATCTAGTGATAGTGATATATTCAAATTGTTGCGAGAATGTTTCCCCGGCGGTTCCATTACAGGAGCACCAAAAATAAGAGCAATGCAGATAATTAATGAGCTTGAAAAAAATAATCGAGGAATTTATTGTGGTGCAATAGGATATATTAGTAATAATAATCAATCGGACCTAAATATAGCTATTCGAACAGCCATCACTATCAACAACAAGATATATTTCTGGGGTGGAGGAGGAATAACCTCTGATTCTGTAGCATCCTCAGAATATGAAGAGACATTGGATAAAATCAAGCCTCTTTTAAATTCTCTTCGCCGCTAGATTTAATAAAATAATTAGAAACTTTGACGGTTTCATCTAGACTGAGGTTATTCCTATCTTTTC